>JBGUNL010000071.1:0-16222 GCA_045117295.1 Candidatus Limivicinus sp. | reverse complement strand
TCTTCGCCGGGCATCTCTTCCAGACGGCCGGACATCTCACGCAGAGCCTCGGCCCAGCGGGAGGTGGAGTCAGCCAGAACGGCCACGTCGTAGCCCATGTCGCGGAAGTACTCGGCGATGGTGATGCCGGTGTAGATGGAGGCCTCGCGGGCCGCCACGGGCATATCGGAGGTGTTGGCGATCAGCACGGTGCGCTTCATCAGAGGCTCGCCGTTTCTGGGGTCCTTCAGCTCGGGGAACTCCATCAGAACGTCGGTCATCTCGTTGCCGCGCTCGCCGCAGCCGATGTAGACCACGATGTCCACGTCGGACCACTTGGCCAGCTGGTGCTGCACCACGGTCTTGCCGGAGCCGAAGGGCCCGGGGACGGCGGCGGTGCCGCCCTTGGCGATGGGGAAGAGGGTGTCGATGATACGCTGGCCGGAGTTCATGGGACGGGACGGGACGTACTTCTTGGAGTAGGGTCTCTGGATACGGACGGGCCAGCGCTGCACCATGGTGAGCGCCTTCTCCTCGCCCTTGTCGGTCTTGACCTTGGCCACGACCTCGTCCACGGTGTACTCGCCCTGCTCGATGACCCAGGTCACCTCGCCGGAGATGCGGTTGGGGACCATGATCTTGTGGAGGATGGCGCTGGTCTCCTGCACGGTGCCCAGCACGTCGCCGGGGCCCACCTTGTCGCCGGGCTTGGCCACGGGGACAAACTCCCATTTCTTCTCGCGGTTGAGGGCGGGGACGTCGGTGCCTCTGGTGATGCAGTCGCCGGAGAGGGCGCGCATCTCGGGCAGAGGACGCTGGATGCCGTCATAGATATTGTCCAGCATGCCGGGTCCGAGTTCCACGGACATGGGCATACCGGTGGTCACGACCGTCGCGCCGGGGCCCAGGCCGGAGGTCTCCTCATAGACCTGAATGGACGCCGTGTCGCCGGTCATGTTCAGGATCTCGCCGATCAGGCGCTGAGAACCCACGCGGACAACGTCGGAGACGTTGGCGTCCGCCAGGCCCTCGGCCACGACAAGCGGTCCGGATACCTTGGTGATAGTTCCGCTCATGCTTTTTTCTCCTTTTCCGATCCCGGGCCGGGGACATCCGGCCGGGGGTCGGCTTCAATTTTTAGTCGCCGAGGATGTTGGTGCCGACGGCGCGCTCCACCGCGGATTTCAGGGCCTGCTGCCCGTAGCCGGTGGAACCCTCCCGGCCCGGGATCACGATGATCGCGGGGCTGGGGCTGTCCTTGAACTTGTCGATCTCCGCCTGGATCTGCATGGCGAGGGTCTCCTCGATGTAGATGATGGCGTACTCCTCCTCGCTGTCGCGGGTGAGATGGCGGAGGATCTTATGGGCCTCGGCAGGGGTCTGCGCCGCGAAGGTGTCCAGGCCCAGGGCCCGGAAGCCCATAACGGTGTCTCTGCCGCCGATTACAGCGATTTTAAGCATACAGATCACGCAGCCTTTCCCGGATGGCCTCCGGCTTGACGCCGGCAAGTCTGCCCGTAAGAATCATTCTGACAGCCTGGATCTCCCCCTCGATGGCGGAGAGGTAGGCCGCCACGGCCTCGGGACCGTAGCTGATGAGCGCGGAGGAGCGCATGTAGTCGGTGACGGCGTTTTCGCAGGCCTTCTCAAAGGCCGTCATGCCGCCGCCCGCCACCGCCGCGGCGCCCAGGGCGGCCGCCTTCTCCAGGCGGGTGTGGGCATAGAGGGATTCCATCCCCTCCTTGTCCAGCGCGCCCATGAGCCGCTCGACGCTGACGCTGCCGCCGGGCACCAGCACCTCCGCCAGGAAGTCCTGGTTCTTGCCCATGCGCAGGGTGCGCACCGCGCTCTTGAGGTTGGCCGCGTCCACCTGGATGGCCGCGTAGCCGCGGAGAAAGTCGCTGTTCAGCGCCTCGGCCGCGGCGTGCAGCTCGGCGAAGTACGCCTTGTCCAGCACGAAGTCCGCCAGCTGGGGGTTGGCCGTGCGGGCCAGCACCGCCTTGGCCTCCGCCATGGCGTCCGCCAGGGTCTTGGGGAGACTGCTGAACTTCTCCTCGTTGTACAGTTCCCGCAGCTTCACCCCGGGGATGCGCCCCGCGCCGGAGAGCAGATGGGTGCAGTCGCTGCCCATGGCCTCGGCCTTCAGGATGGCCTTGGCGTTGTGGTAGTCGTACTTGAGCTTGAACAGGTCCACCAGCTCCTTGTCCGGCGACAGACCGCGCATCTCCTCAAAGATGGCGGCGCGGCGCTCGGCCAGGCTGTTTTCCACCTCGGCGGCGGTCATCTGGGACATATCCGGATAGCCGCAGTCCGTCAGAAGCTTGGCGGCGTCCTCATAGGAGGCGGCATCCAGCATGCGGTTGGCCTTCTCCAGGTTCAGGAGCTTGGGCTCCCGGGCGCGGAGCATGGCCGAAACGCACAGATATGCTTCTTTTTTGTTTGACAATGTTTACCCTCCCTTGCTGGGAATGACTCAGCCGAAGAGGACCTTGGCGAGCTCGGAGGCCATATCCTCGCGGCGCAGCTGAACCAGGAGCTCAGCCGTGCAGTTGGCCTCGATGCTGCCGCGGCGCAGGATCAAACCGCCCTTGAAGTCCCCGGTCTCATCCGAGAGCCGGAGCTTTCCGCCGGAGAGCTTCGCGTTGGCCGCGGCCACGACCTTCTCGCCGACGGCGGCGCGGTCGCGGGCGTTGAGGACGATCTCCTCATCCCCGGTGACGGAGGCCTGGGCCGCGAGCTTTGCCAGCAGGGCCACATACTGCTCCTCCGGCAGGTTCACCAGCAGCTCGGCCGCACGGTCGAAGCTGGCGGCAACCAGGTCCTGCTTGACGGCGAGGATGGACTTGCGGCCTTCCATCCTGGCCAGGCGCTCCATACTCTCCAGCCGGTCCTGGTTGGCCTTGACGCCGGCGCGGATCTTCTCGGCGTAGACGTCCTTTGCCTTCTGCTCCCAGGTCTGGCGGATCCCGTCGCAGCTCTGCTCGGCCTGAGCGAGGATCGCAGCGGCCTGCGCCTCGGCGTCAGCCTGAATATGTGCGATGATCTTTTCAGTGCCTTTCATAGCTTCTCCCATCCGATGCCGATCAGATGCTGATGGCGTTGAGCATCATGAAGGACGCCAGCAGGGACAGAATGGCGTAGAACTCGACGGTGATGCAGAGGATCATGCCCTTGGACCAGTCGTCCGGCTTCTTGGCCAGGATGTTGATGGAGGCGGCAGCGACCTTGCCCTGGGCAATACCGGAGAGCAGACCGCCGAAGGCGATGGGCAGGCAGGCGGAGAGGACCTGGAGACCCTGGGCGACGTTCATGCCGGGGACCAGCTTGCCGAAAGCCAGGAACCAGATGACGAAGCCGTACAGACCCTGGGTGCCGGGGATGACCTGCAGGATCATCGCCTTGCCGAACTTGGAGGGATCCTCAGACACGAGGCCCGCACCGGCCTCACCGGCGATGCCGGTGCCCTTGGCGGAGCCGACGCCCGCCATGAATGCTGCCAGGCCAGCGCCCAGAAGACCCAGCGCGTAGCCACCGATGGTGTTCAGAAATTCCATTTTTAGTTTCCTCCTCTAATGAATTGGGTGAATGATGGATATGTTTTATTCCTGGGGATTGATGTACTGGGTACGGATGCGCAGCGGCATAAAGGGCTTGCCGCCGTCCTGATAGAATTTGCCGAAGAACTCCAGGCACTGGAGACGCAGGTCATGCACGAAGCAGCCCAGCAGGTTCAGCGCGAAGTTCAGGGCGTGGCCGATCAGGAAGACCACGATGAAGATGAGGCCCGAAACCGGGGTGACCCCGTTCTTCGACGGCATGGCCGCGATGGTGTTGAACACCTGGGCCACGACGCCGCCGGCCAGCATCAGCGCCATGATACGCGAGTAGCTCAGCACGTCGCCGAACCAGCCGGTGAGCGTGTTGTACAGGCAGCTGAAGGGGGCCGTGATCTTGCCGAAGCCCGTGGCGCCGCGGGTGGAGCCGAAGAGCAGCATCGCAACGCCGGCGACGATGATGACAAGACCCGCGGTGTGCAGAATGGCCGCGTCCTTGAAGACCAGCATCTGCAGACCCAGCAGCACGCCGCCCACCAGGATGACCCACTGGGAGCCCTCCTCAAAGATGGCGCCGGCCGTGTCGCCATGGCGCAGCTTCTCCTGGAAGCTGACCGCCATGCCGGTGTTCAGGTGCAGCAGGCCCAGAACCATGGCGCCGTAGAGCACCATGTTGCTGTCCCGCACGGGGCTGAAGAGATAGGGCAGACCCTTCCAGGTGGAGCCGAACATGCCGGCGATGATCTCCGGCGCGTTTCCGAAGAAGCCGCCGGTCAGCGCGCCCATGAGGAAGGTGGAGATGCCGCCGTAGAGCAGCAGCTGGCAGAAGGAGAGGGTGCCCCCGCGGGGCTTGATCTTCTTCATGGCCACCAGGGCCGCGATGATCATGAGGATGCCGTAGCCCATGTCCGCCATCATCAGCCCGTAAAACAGGATGAAGAAGGGGGCCATGAGGGGGTTGGGGTCCCGGCTGCCGTAGGCCGGCAGGGAGTACATGTTGGTCACCATGTTCAGGGCATTGGTGAACTTGTTGTTTTTCAGTTCCACGGGAACCTTGGGGTATTCGTCCTCGGCGGGGTCCAGAGCCTCCCAGGCGCAGCCGAAGCGGTCAAAGACCTCTCCGAGCTCCTGCTCCCGCTCGGCGGGGAACCAGCCCTCCATCACCAGGACGGAGTCCGTGCTGCAGAGCCGATCCTCGGCCTCGGCCAGGGAGATCTTCACGTTCACCCGGTCGGCCGCCAGCTTCAGCTCGTCGCGGTGCACCGCGTCGTCCACGATGTAGCGGATGCAGTTTTCCTTCTCCGCCGCCAGCTCCTTGAGCGTCTGCTCGGCGTTGAGCAGGCATTCCCGGGCCGTGCCGGTCATGCCGGTCACGGACGAGGGGGTGAAGCCGAAGGGCCGCAGAGCGTCCTGCATGGCGGCAAGCTTGTCCTTCATGCACACCAGCAGCACAAAGCGCTCCTTCTTCTCCTCCCGGACGGTAAAGAGCTCGCTCTCCTCGTCCACCGCGTCCAGCGCGGCGTTGATTTCAGAGAGGTCCATGCGCGCGGGGACCGTGCCCAGCACCACACCGCAGCGCTCGGTCCCCTCAAAGTTCAGGGGGAGATCCAGCTCCTGCCAGGGGCGGAGGGATTCGATCGTGCTGCGCTCCCGGCTCTCCTCGGCGGCGATGCGCTTGATGCGCGCGTCGTAGCCCTCGATCGCCTCGGCGGTCTTCAGCGCGCCGGTCAGGCCCGTGTCGTCCAGCAGGACGCGGGGCTCCAGCTCCGGCTTTGCCGACAGCAGCTTGCTCTTCTTGGGGGCGTAGTGGTCCAGCAGCTCAATGGCGTGGACAAGCGTCTGGTGCCTGGCTCTGAGCGCCGCCGCCTCCGAATTCTCCGGATGCAGCAGACCCTCCAGCTCCGTGCCCTGCAGCTCGCCCTGCAGCTCGGAAAACTCCACACAGCCGTGACGGATCAGCTCCTTGAGCAGCTCCTCCTTCTGATCGCGGACAGCCAGAAGGCGCAGCTTCTTCATTTGTAAAATGGCCATCTCAGCTGTTCACTATCCTTTCCACGACTAGCGCCGCCGCTTCGTCCAGTTTGCCTTCGGCCCTGGCGCGGAGCGCGGCTTTCTGATTTTCCAGATCCGCGGCAAGGCGCTCGCTCTCTTGCTTCGCCTTATCGTTGACCTGACGGGAAAGCTCCTGCAGTTCCGCCTCCGCCTTCTTGACGGCGGCGTCCACGGCCAGCTTCCCGGCGCTCTCGGCGTCCGCCGCGAGCTGTTTGGCCCGGGCCTCTGCGCCGGCCCGCGTTGCTTTGGCCTGCGCTTCCGCCTGGGTAATGTTGCTGATCGCTTCAAATGACATTGGCACACCCCCCTTGTTTTGATAGAGAAAAGTCGGACAAAACGTTCTCCCGCTTTCGAAATCAAATGAAGAACGCCCCGAAAAGCACAGAGTTTTCCGGGGAATTTTTGCTGTCACGATTATACCATAGTATAGCTGTTTTCGGCAACATTGTCAATTTTTTGTCGAGTGAAAAATTGTCTCAAAATCGCGGTTATTTTTTACGCTTATTCCGTTATGTTGCTCAAAAATCCACACATTTTCCGCCATTTTATCAAAACAATCTTTCTGTCTTTAAAATTTTAAAATGCAGGATGAAAAAATTTCATCTAATTTGTGCAAAGACAGACGTCCGCGCGGAGCGGACGTCTGTCTTTGCAGTGGGTTTTTGCCGCGGCTCACAGCCGCAGCAGGCGCTCCGCCGCCGCCAGCAGCCGGTCAAAGGCCGCGCTGAGCAGGCGCTCCAGCGGGGGCGCGATGCGGTCCGTCAGCTTTTTCCAGAGTCTCCCCAGGGTGATCTGCCGCAGGTACTCCACCAGCAGCCCCGCCGCGAACACCCCGGCCACGCTGCCCAGCGCGTGGAGGGGCAGCAGCGGGGAGGCGGTGTAGGCCCGGGTGTTCAGGATTCCCTGCCACAGGGCCTCGGACACATAGTTGTTGGACTGGAAGAGATAGACCCCGAAGGTCAGGCCCCCGAGGCGCGCGCCCAGCCGGTCGGTCCCCGCCGGACGGCAGGCCGCGCCGATGAGCAGCAGCACCCCCAGTGCCAGGGCGAAGGGGCTGTAGGCGCCCATGAAGGCCGTGGAGCGCATGAGCCGCTCCATGTTGCCGGTGCGGCGGCAGATCATGTCCGTCAGCACGATGCGCAGCACGCACAGGCCCAGCAGCACCGCCGCCAGCAGCAGGCAGCGCCGGGCGGTGGGCAGCTCATGCCGGACATGGAGGCGGCAGTAGGCCGCGCAGACATACAGCGTGACAAACAGGGGCAGGGAGCCCGCGGCATAGCTGACGTGGGCAAACTCCGGCACCACCGTGACAAGCCCGATGCAGAAGGCGCACAGCAGCGCGTGCTGCTTCCGATCCAGGGCGTGAACCAGGCAGTTGAGGAAAGGGGTGCAAAGCATCAGCAGCACATAGTAGTTGACAAACCAGTAGTGGCTGGTCTTCAGGGGGAGGAAGGCGTACTCCAGGTCCAGCCGGGTCACGGGCTGGCCGCCCAGGACCCCCAGGCAGAGCATGGCGCCGATGGTGTAAAACCACACCGTGCCCATCAGGTTCAGAAACTTTTTGACGCTGTAGCTCTGCTCCGCCATGTAGTAGCCGGAGATCAGCACGAACAGATCGGTGCCCGCCTTGCCCAGCATGCCGAAGAGATCCACGAAGGTTTTGTTGCCGGTCGCCGCCAGCTCCTCCTCATAGAAGCCCCAGATGGAGTAGTGATAGGCCACGATCATGAGCATGCTGGCCACCCGCAGCCATTCCACGTTGCTGTTGCGGCGCGGTTCGCCGGGTCCGGGAAGGGTATGTTCTGTCATTTGACCACCACGTTCTCCTTTCCCAGCCGCTCGGTGAGCTCGTCCACCAGGGCCTCGTGGATGAGACAGCTGGCGCCGATGCGCTTTTTCTCCTTCTCGCAGTAGAGGATCATCTGCTGCTGCCCGGGGAACATGCTGAGGATCAGGCGGATCTTCTCCACCACCGGATCGTCGGCGCTTTTGACCTTGACCCAGAGCTTGCGGTCCTTGGCCGGGGGCTCCTTCGTCCCCATGGCGTTGAGGTCCGAGATGGGCCGGATGGTGTCCACCATCAGCTGGGGGTCCTTCTCGTCCCGCACGGAGATGCGGCCCTTGACCAGCAGGGCGGCGTTGTCCTTGATGTAGGCCCCGCCGGAATCCAGGGCCTTCTGGAAGGCCATGAGCTCCATGCTGCCCGTGTCGTCCTCCAGCTGGATGTAGCTCATGAGGGCGTTGTTCTTGGTGGTGCGGGTGCGGTGAGATTCCACCACCCCCGCCACGGTGACCATCTGGTTGTCATGAAAGCGGCTCGGCCCGCCCTCCTGGGCAAAGTCCGACATCACCGCCCCCAGGGGCACCGCGCCGATCTTCCGCACCGCGTCCCGGTAGCTGTCCATGGGGTGGCCGCTGAGATAGAGGCCCGTGGTCTCCTTCTCCATGGCCATCTTCTCCATGGGGGTGAACTCCTCCACCTCCGGGATGGGGATGACCGCGGGGGGCTTTTCCCCCTCGTCGGAAAAATCCCCGAAGAGATCCAGCTGGCCGGAGATGTTGTCCCGGGCGGACTGGGCGATGGAGTCGATGACCGCCCCGGCGATCTGGATCAGGGCCTTGCGCTTGTAGCCCATGGAGTCAAAGGCGCCCGCCTTGATGAGATTCTCGATGGCGCGGCGGTTGAGCTCCTTTCCGTTCATGCGGCGGCAGAAATCCTCAAAGTCTGTGAAGGGACCGTTTGCCTCCCGCTCGGCCACCAGAGATTCGATGGCGCCCCAGCCGATGCCCTTGATGGCCACCAGGCCGTAGCGGATGTTCTGCCCGTCCACCGTGAAGTTGGCGCCGGAGGCGTTCACGTCCGGGGGCAGGAGCTTGATGCCCATCTCCCGGCACTCGGTGATGTACTCGGCCACCTTGACGCTGCTGTCCAGGATGGAGGTGAGCAGGGCCGCCATGTACTGCTGGGGGTAGTGGCGCTTCATATAGGCCGTGCGGTAGACCACAATGGCATAGGACACGGCGTGGGCCTTGTTGAAGGCGTAGCTGGCGAAGTCCAGGATCTCGTCGTAAATGGAGTTGGCCACTGTCTCGGGGATGCCGCGCTTGACGGCGCCGTCGATGCCGCGCGCCGGATCGCCATGGACAAAGGCGATGCGCTCGGCGTCGATGACCTTGTGCTTCTTCTTGGACATGGCCCGGCGGATGTTGTCCGCCTGGCCCAGGGAGAAGCCCGCCAGGGAGCGGAAGATCTCGATGACCTGCTCCTGGTAGACGATGCAGCCGTAGGTGACGGACAGGATGGGCCGGAGGCTCTCGTGCTTGTAGCGGATCTTCTCCGGGTGCTGGGACCACTCGATGAACTTCGGGATGGAGTCCATGGGCCCCGGACGGTAGAGAGCGATGATGGCGGTGATATCCTCGATGCTCTTGGCCTTGATGCCGGTGCAGACGGCGGTCATGCCCGCGCTCTCCAGCTGGAACACGCCCGAGGTGTGCCCCGCGGCCAGCATGTCAAAGGTCTCCCTGTCATCCACCGGGGCGTCCGCCACCCGGAAGTCCGGCTCGGTTTCCCGCACCAGCTTCTCCGCGTCGTCCAGAACCGTCAGGTTTCTCAGGCCGAGAAAGTCCATCTTGAGAAGCCCCAGCTCCTCCAGCGTGGTCATGGGGTACTGGCAGACCACGGACTCGTCGTTCATGGCCAGGGGCACGTATTCGTAGACGGGCCGGTCGGTGATGACCACGCCGGCGGCATGGGTGGAGGCGTGGCGGGGTATGCCCTCCAGGGCCTTGGCCACCTCGATGAGCTGCTTGACCCGGGGGTCGTTCTCCGCCATCTCCCGCAGGGGCTTCGAGAGGCGCAGGGCCTCGTCCAGGGTCATGTTCAGGGCCATGGGCACCTGCTTTGCCACCTGGTCGGTCTCGGCGTAGCTGAAGTTCAGGGCGCGGCCCACGTCCCGGATGGCGCCCCGGGCGGCCATGGTGCCGAAGGTGACGATCTGGGCCACGTGGTCGTGGCCGTAGAGGCGGTTGACGTAGTCGATGACCTCGCCCCGGCGGTTGACGCAGAAATCCACGTCGATATCCGGCATGGAGACGCGTTCGGGATTCAGGAATCTTTCAAAGAAGAGGGAATATTTGATGGGGTCCACGTCTGTGATGTGCAGGCAGTACGACACCACGCTGCCCGCGGCGCTGCCTCGGCCCGGACCCACGGGGATGCCGTTGCGCTTGGCGTAGCCGATGAAGTCCGAGACGATGAGGAAGTAGTCCACAAAGCCCATGCGGTGGATCATGTCCAGCTCATACTCCAGCTGCTTATGGATCTCGGGCCGGTCCGCGAAGCGCTCGGCAAAGCCCTTTTCGCAGAGCTTCTGCAGATACGCCCAGCTGTCCGTCTCCCCCGCCGGCAGCTTGAATTTCGGCAGCTTGTAGTTGCCGAACTCGAAGTCGAAGGAACACATATCCGCGATCTTCGCGGTGTTGTCCGCGGCCTCCGGCAGCTCCGGAAACAGGGCGCGCATCTCCTGCTCGCTCTTGAGATAGAACTCCTCCGTCTCAAAGCGCATGCGGTTGGGCTCGTCCACGGTCTTGCCGGTCTGAATGCACATGAGCACGTCCTGGTAGTAGGCGTCCTCCCTGCCGATGTAGTGGGCGTCGTTGGTCAGGGCCAGGGGGATGCCCGTCTCCTTGGAAAGGCGTACCAGACTCTGGGCGGCGCGCGCCTCGTCGGCGATGCCGTGGTTCTGAATCTCCAGATAGAAGCTGTCCGCCCCGAAGAGCTCCTTGAGCTCCAGGGCCTTGGCTTTCGCCCCGGCGTAGTCGTTATGGATGAGCATCTGGGGGATGGCCCCGGCCAGGCACCCGGACAGGCAGACCAGGCCCTCGGCGTGCTCATGCAGCAGGGGCCAGTCGATGCGGGGCTTGACATAGAAGCCCTCGGTAAAGGCGCAGGAGACCAGGTAGCAGAGGTTGCGGTAGCCGGTCTCGTTCTTGCACAGGAGGATCAGATGGCTGTACTCGTTGTCCCGCCCGTGCTCCCGGTCCAGGCGGCTTCTCGGCGCCACATAGACCTCGCAGCCGATGATGGGCTTGACCCCCGCGTCCCGGCAGGCCTTGTAGAAGGCCACCGCGCCGTACATGACCCCGTGGTCGGTGAGGGCCACGGCGCTCTGCCCCAGCTCCCTGATGCGCGCGGCAAGCCTGTCGGTGCGGCAGGCGCCGTCCAGCAGGCTGAACTCGCTGTGAACATGTAAGTGGACAAAAGCCATGCGGTTCTCCTCTTTATACGCCGGATGAAAATTGACAATTTCTGTTGCTTGCAGTAGAATGAAAACGCTCTCAGGAGCAGGCGTTGCCAAGCGAAAAAAGGCGGTTCCGTCACACCACCCAGAAGGGAGGTGCTGCTATGCCGATTACATTGACCTTCCACGTTCTTCATTGGACGATCACGGTCACCGTAAAAAGCAGAAACCGCCACTCTGGCCAGTGACGGTTTCTTAGAAATAAGATAACGTAAATGGACGGAGCCGCTATTTGGCAACGCCTTTTTCTGTGTTTATTATACCTTGCGTCATGAGCCGTGTCAAGGGGGAGCCGTCACTCCTTCGGCGCAAAGCTCATGATCTTTTTCAGCCGGTGGCTCAGACAGCTCTTGGTCACCGGCGGATAGCTCAGCAGGGCGAGATCCGCGAGGCTCGCCTCGGGGTTCGTGATGCGCAGCAGGGCCGCGTCCTTCAGGGGCTCCGGCAGCACGTCCAGACTCCCGTATTCCCGGGAGATGCGGCGGATGGCGGCGATCTGCTCCTGGGCAGCGGCCACGGTCTTGTCGGCGTTGGCGCTGTCGCAGTTGATCTGGCGGGTGACGGTGTTGCGCATCTCCTTCTCCACCTTGGCGGTCATGACGGCCATGGCCGTGGAGGGGGCGCCGATGGCGGTGAAGAAGTCCGCGATCAGATCGGCCTGCTTGAAGTACAGAAGGGCGTTGCCCGCGCGGTGGGTCTCCTTGGGGGCAAAGCCCATGTCCAGCAGCAGGGAGGTCACCTCGCGGCTGACGCTCTGGTGCGGGGTGGCCAGCTCCAGGTGGTAGCGCTTTTCCGGGTCGGTGACGCTGCCCCCGGCCAGAAACGCCCCCCGGATGAAGGAGGCGCGGCAGCAGTCCTCCTCCAGGACGCCGAAGTTCACGTGGTGGGAGAGGGTGGAGTCAAACTCGGCGCCGAAGGCGTCGAAGATGGTCCGCAGCTTTTTCTCCTCCCGGACGACAAAGCTCTTCTTCCCCGGGGCGCCCTCCGCGGGAAGGGTATCGAAGCCCAGGCCGAAGGCCCGGCGGAAGAGCCGGGGCAGGCGGGCGGCAAAGTCGTCGCTGGCGGTGATGATGCGGATCTCCCGGGCGGAAAAGCTGTGGCAGTAGAGCAGCACGCCGTAGCTCTCCGCCAGGGCGCAGCACTTTTTCTCCGGCCGTTCGCGGCAGAGCTCTGCCTTGGCCTCGGATGAGAATGACATAGGCCGGTCCTTTCTACTTGTCGATGTCCCGGTTGACGTTGACGGCGGAGACGCCCTTGGCCCGGAGATACTCCGTCAGGGCCGCGGCGATGGCCACGCTGCGGTGGCGCCCGCCGGTGCAGCCGATGGCCACGGTGAGACTCAGCTTTCCCTCCTCGATATACAGGGGGAGCAGAAAATCCAGCAGGTCCTCCACCTTTTCCATGAAGGTGCGGGACTGGAGGGAGTTGAATACATACTGGGCCACGGGCCTGTCCAGGCCGGACATGGGCCGCAGCTCCTCCAGATAGAAGGGGTTGGGCAGAAAGCGCACGTCAAAGACCAGGTCCGCGTCCAGGGGCATGCCGTGCTTGAAGCCGAAGGACTCCACCGTCACGTCGATCTCCCGCTTGCTGCCCTCCGGGGAGAAGAGGGAGAAGAGCCGGCTCTGCAGCTGGCCCAGGGTGAGGGTGGAGCTGTTGACGATGAAGTCCGCCCGCTCCCGGATGGGGGTCAAGAGATCGATCTCCCGGTAGACCGCCTCCTCGATGGAGCTGCCCCGCTTGGCCAGGGGGTGGGGCCGCCGGGTCTCCTTGTAGCGCCGCACGATGGTTGGCACGTCCGCGTCCATGTACAGGATGCGGCAGTCGCAGTTCATCTCCTTGAGCTGGTCGATGGTCTTCAGCAGCTCGTCAAAGCCGTTCTTGGCCCGCACGTCGGTGACCAGGGCCACCTTCTCGTAGCGGCCGCCGGTGGCGATGCAGAGCTCGGCAAACTTCGGCATCAGCGCCACGGGCATGTTGTCCACACAGTAATAGTCCAGATCCTCCAGCACGTCGGCCGCGCGGCTCTTTCCCGCGCCGGAGAGCCCGGTGATGATCAAGAAATCCATACTTGTTCCCTTATTCTGATCCGGTAGGGAGCGGCCTCCGGACGCCCCGCGTCGATTATCCGGCAGCGGGCCGCCGAGGGCGTCGGCCCCTGCGGCTTTATTTCTCTTCCGTTCCCGCGCCCCAGACATGGTGCAGCGGCACCTGGGGGCCGTGGTCCTCCAGCTTGTAGTCCGGGGGCAGGAGGATCATCTCCGGCTCCAGCACCACTTTGCTGTGCTCATAGACCGTCTTGCGGATGTGCATCATCAGATCGTACACGTCGTGGGACGTGGCGTTTCCGGTGTTTACCACAAAGCCCGCGTGCTTTTCCGAGACCCGGGCCCCGCCCACGCAATAGCCTTTGAGCCCCGCCTGGTCGATGAGGGCGGCGGCAAAGTGTCCCTCCGGTCTGCGGAAGGCGCTGCCCGCCGAGGGCAGATCCAGGGGCTGCTTCTCCCGGCGGCGGGCGTTGAGCTCCCGCATCTTGGCGGCGATCTCCTCCCCGTCCCCTGCCTTGAGGCGGAAAACCGCGGAGACGATGACGCAGCCGGGCATTTTCTGAAACAGACTGGTGCGGTAGCCAAACTTGCACTGTTCGTTGGTCAATTCATAGAGGGCCTGCTCCGGCAGGAAGTTGATCACCACGCTCTCGACCGCGTCCTTGAGCTCCCCGCCGTAGGCCCCGGCGTTCATCATCAGGCCGCCGCCCACGGTGCCCGGGATGCCGGAGGCAAACTCCAGCCCCGCGAGACCGTTCTGCTGGGCGAAGGTGGCGAGCTTCGACAGGCTCACCCCCGCCTCGGCGTAGACGGCCCCGTCCGGCAGCAGGAAGAGCTTGTCGAGCTTCTCGGTGCTGATGAGAAACAGGTCCTTGAGCCCCTCGTCCGGGAAGAGGATGTTGGTGCCGTTGCCCAGAATGTAGGGGGCAAGCTCGTGCTTTTTCAGCAGATAGCAGATCTGCGTCAGCCCCGTGATGTCCTGAGGCACGGCCAGCGCCCGGGCCGGGCCGCCGATGCGGAAGGAGCAGTGCCCGCTCATGGGCTCGTTCTCCAGCAGCGTCAGCCCCGGCATGGCCTCCTTGATCTCCTGTATGGCAAGTTCCAGATTTTCCATTACATACTCCTGTTATTCCAATCGTTTTTGAGGCAGCTTTGCCTCGGAAAATGCCTCCCTTTCGAAAAGGGAGGTGCCGAGCACCGCGAGGCGGAGGGATCGAGGGCTTCGATCCCCCAGTCAGCTCGCCCGCTCGCTGACAGCCCCCTTAACGAAAGGGGGCCTTCTTTCAACTTAAAACAGTCCCTGGTCGATGGCCATGTCGTGCTCGAAGGCCAGGGCCTCGGCGGCGTTGTAGCCCATCTTCTTCTGGCGGTTGTTCATGGCCGCCAGCTCCATGATGACCGCCAGGTTCCGCCCGGGCCGCACCGGGATGGTCACCTGCGGGATGCTCACGCCCACGAAGGTGGCCCGCTCGCTCTCCAGCCCCAGGCGGTCATAGGCCTTGCTGTCGTCCCAGGGCTCCATCTGCACCGCCAGATCCACATTGCTCTGGGGCTTGACGGCGCCCATGCCGTAGAGGTGGCGGACGTTCACCACGCCGATGCCCCGAAGCTCCATATAGTAGCGGATCAGCTCCGGCGCGGAGCCGATGAGCAGATCGCGGCTGACCCGGCGGATCTCCACCGCGTCGTCGGCAATCAGCCGGTGGCCGCGCTTGATGAGCTCCAGCGCCGTCTCGCTCTTGCCGATGCCGCTGTCGCCCATGATGAGCACGCCCTCGCCGTAGATCTCCACCAGAACGCCGTGCACCGTGACCCGGGGGGCCAGGTACTTGCGCAGGGAGTGGATCAGATCCGCCTGAAATTCCGAGGTATCCTCGTCGGTGATGAAGACGCTGCGGTTGTAGCGGCGGGCCATTTCGATGCACTCGGGAAAGGGCGGCACGCCGTGGCAGATCACCAGGGCCGCAATGTCGTACTGCATGAAGCGCTCAAAGGTCTTGATGCGCTCCTCAATGGAGAGGGTGTCCAGATAGGTGCTCTCCACACGGCCGATGATCTGGATGCGCTGGGGGTCAAAATAGTTGTAAAAGCCCGCAAGCTGCATGGCGGGCCGGTTCACGTCCGCGGTGCGCACCAGGGCGGTTTCATAGTCGCTGGCGAGATTCAGCGGCGTCAGGTGGGCCTCCTCGACAATGGTCTTGAGCTTGACCGAATACTTGCTGCGCATGGCGTTCACACTTATCCTTTCCGCATGATGGGCGCGCGATGCTCCCCTGCCTCTATATTACTCATTTTCAAGATATTTGGCAATAGTTTTCCACACACCCGGGTGTTGAAGCGCCTGCAAAGATTTTTATCCAAATTGAGAAATTTTCCTTGCAAATGGGAAATTCATCTGCTATTATATATGAGCTGTCTGTCTGACAGCCAACACAAGCAAGGAGGTGCTTCGACAATGGCAAAGTGCGAATTCTGCGACAAGGGCGTTACCTTTGGCATCAAGGTCAGCCACTCTCACAGAAGGACGAACCGTCCCTGGAAGCCCAATGTGAAGCGCGTCAAGGCCATCGTGGACGGAACTCCCAAGCACGTCTACGTCTGCACCCGCTGCCTGCGCAGCGGCAAGGTCACCCGCGCTGTGTAATTGATTCAAATTACCCGAAACGAGCCTGTCCGATCCGGACGGGCTCTTTTCGGTTTTATGGCCCCACCCTTTCGGGCCGAATTGCGGGGCAACGAGGGATTTTTGCACGAAACTTTTAAATTTTTTGCAAAAACGCTTGCGCTTTTTGTGCAACAGTGCTATAACATTGCTGGAAATAGAATTCGGAAAGGAGGCGTTCAAGATGAAGATTACCTATGTTGCTTCCAAGTATGAGACCCCGGAGAAGACTCTGGAGAAGCTGCATGCCCAGAAGCTTCCGTATACGGCCTCCGGCCCCGATTATGTCATGGGGGAACACGAGTGCTGCAGTGAGGAAGCGTGGCAGGAGTGGTATGTGGCCGAACAGCTGCAGACCCTGTCACAGGAAGGTTTTCTCTATGTGTATCTCCTGGAAGGCGACAGCCTGCGCGGCCCGATTTTCCCCGTTGAGGGATGAGCCGGAAAACCAAAACGCCCTCGGAGCAAAGCTCCGAGGGCGTTTTGCGTTGTTTTTGGATCAATAGGCGATTCCCCAGTAGATCATGTGCTTGGCGGGCTTGCCGCAGATGGGGCAGACGTCCGCGAAATGCTCCTGCTTGAGGGGCATGCAGCGGGAGGACATGCCGGCCTGCTCCTTCATCT
>JBGUNL010000070.1:0-40188 GCA_045117295.1 Candidatus Limivicinus sp. | reverse complement strand
GGCGGATTAACCTCCTGCGGTTTCGGCGCCGTCTTGCGCTTGGGCGCGCTGCTTTTTGAGGCGGTTTTTGCCGCCGGTTTTTTGCTTGTTTTTTTGCTTTGAGCCATGAAATGGATGTCCTTTCCGTACGGATCAGAAAATCAGATAGAGAATAATGGTCATCACGCCCACCACCCAGCAGTAGTAGGCAAAGCCGCCGAAGCGGCCTCTTGCGGCGAAGGAGCGCAGCAGATGGATCGCGCCGATGGCGGAGGCCAGGGCCACCGCGGTGCCGACCAGATAGGCCGGAACACAGGTCCAGTCGACCCCCTGGGAGACCGCGTCCCCGAAGGCGAGGATGCTGGCGCCGAAGAGGGAGGGCAGGCAGAGCAGCAGGGAGAAATGTACCGCGAAATCCCGCTTCAAGCCGGTAGCAATGCCGGCGGTGATGGTGGTGCCGGATCGGCTCAGCCCGGGGATGGCGGCCACGCATTGGCAGAGGCCGATGAGCAGCGCGTCCAGCACCGTCATGGAACCGGCGTTCTTTTTTCGCGGCGTCATTTTATCCGCGGTATACAGCACCGCGCCGGAGAGCAGCAGCATCACGCCGATGAAAACGTTCCGCTTCCCCAGCTTCTGCAGCCGGTCATTGACGGGCAGGATCAGAAACAGCGGGATCGTTGCGATCAGCAGCATGAAGAAGACCCGAGCCGCCGTGTAGCGCTCCCTCTCCTGCCCGGCATAGGGGCCGAGATTTGCCAGGGACAGCAGCTCATAGTACATGGCGCGCAGCTCCGACCAGTAGACCACACAGATGGCGACCAGCGTTGACAGCCGAAGCAGCGCAACAAAAAGCATGTGACCCTCCGTCACATCCGACAGCTTAAACAGATTGTTCACCAGCGTCAGATGACCCGAGCCGGAAATCGGGAGAATCTCCGCAATCCCCTGCACCAGGCCTAGAAGCACGGCGTTCCAAATGGTCATCGCCATAAACCCCCAAGATAATCATAAAAGGTATTATAACAGAAATGCGCAGCAAAAACAAGTGCAAGCCTTCCCTTCCCGCACACTCCGTTTCTCGTGAGGGCAGAAACAGACCCCGCCGATTCATGCGTCGGCAGGGCCTGTGTATCTTCTCATCAATCGTCGTTATAGGCGGCAAGGACCCCCTTGTAGGTCATGTAGCAGTCAAACTTTGCAACCAGTTCAAAGGGCGCGTGCATGCTCAGGACAGGGACGCCTGCGTCGATGGTGTCGATATTGCGGTTGGCCATGAACTTGGCAATGGTGCCGCCGCCGCCCTGGTCCACCTTACCCATCTCAGACAGCTGCCACACGACCTGGTTTCTGGCAAAGAGTCTGCGCAGATAGGCCACTACCTCGGCTGAGGCGTCGCTGGTGCCGGACTTGCCGCGGGCGCCGGTGAACTTATTGATGCCCATGCCGTAGTTCAGGCGAGCCACGTTGCTCTTTTCGGAGACCTCGGGATACAGCGGGTCAAAGGCCGCCGTCACGTCCGCGGACAGGCAGAAACTGTTTTCAAAGCAGCGCCGGAGAGCAGCCCCCTGCGCCTGGCACAGATCCTCCATAAAGGTGTCAAAGGCCCTGCTCTGCATGCCGCTGACGCCATCGGAGCCCGTCTCCTCCTTGTCGGCCAGAATGCAGACGCAGGTGCGGACAGGGTTGTTGACGTCCAGGATCGCCTTGAGCTCCGCATAGGCGCATACCCGGTCGTCATGGCCGTAACCGCCGATAAGGGATCGGTCAAGTCCCACCTCGGTCACGTCAAAGGCGGGCACCGCCACCAGTTCGGCTGAGAGGAAGTCCTCCTCCTGGATGTCGTACATGTCGTTCAGGATGCTCAAAACGGCGAGCTTTACCCGGTCCTTGCCTTCGTCGGCATAGGGGACGGAGCCGATGATGAGATTCAGCCCTTCGCCGGTGATGCCCTCCGCCATGGTCTTTTTCATCTGGTCCTGGGCAAGGTGGGGCAGCAGATCCGTGATCACAAAACGCGGATCCCCTGGCTCGCGGCCGATGACCACGTCCACACGCTCACCGCTCTGCAGAACGACCACGCCGTGCAGCTCCAGGGGAATGGTCACCCACTGGTATTTCTTGATGCCGCCGTAGTAGTGGGTGCGGAAGAAGCAGAGCTCCTCGCTCTCATAGAGCGGATTCTGCTTGAGGTCCAGGCGGGGGGAATCCACATGGGCTCCGGCGATGACGGCGCCGTCCTCCAGACTGTTCTTGCCGATGACTGCCAGCATCAGGGCCTTGCCACGGTTGCAGCGGTATACCTTCATCCCCGGGTGCAGCTCCATGCCGGGGTAGAATTCCACAAAGCCCTGCTCCCGGGCAAGCGCGATGGCGTTGACCACGCACTCGCGCTCCGTGCGGGAGCGGTTCAAAAAGTCCATGTAGCCGCGGCAGTAATCCTCCACCGCCACATGCTCCTGGGCGTCAATGCGGTCATAGCCGTTTTTCTGTTCATAGAAAAGATTCTTTCTCAGATCATCCATGCTTCAGTATCTCCTTAAAAAGCTGCCTGCAGTCCTGTTCAAACTGTTGCTGGTCAGCGTTATTCCACAGGGTATGTGCGCAGTTATCCGCGTAATATGCGTCTGTGCGCTGCGCCCGGATGCGGGCCATGGCCGCCTCCCGGTCGATATGGTCCCGGGTCATGATCCGCTCCGCCCGCTTTTCCTCATCGGCCAGCACGGCCAGGGTCGTGGTGCAGCGCGCCGCCAGGCCGCTGGACACCAGCTCTACCGCGTCAATAGCGGCCAGGGTCCCGCCTCGCATGGCGTGCCTGCGCAGAAGCTCCTCCACCGCAAGGGAGACATGGCGGTGCGTGATCCGGTTCAGAAGCCGCAGCGCCGCCTCGTCGGAAAAAACCCGGGAAGCGAGCTTGCGCCGGTTCAGCGTCCCGTTTTCCACTGTCTCGGGAAATGCCTCGGAGAGCTCCGAAAGCAGCTCGTCGCTGGTCTGCAGAAGGTCGTGGTAGATCGCGTCGCAGTCCAGGATCAGGGCCCCCTGCTCTTCCAGTACGCGAAGCGCCGTGGTCTTGCCGCCGCCGCTGCCGCCGGTGATCCCCACCACCTGCATGTTCTCCGCAAGCACGTCGGCAATGTCTTCGGCAGGAAGGGCCCCCTGACGCAGGATCTGATAGGGCGCCATACTCATATCGATCAGCGTCGATTCCTTTCCGATGCCGCAGGGGCCGCCGTCGATCACAGCCTCGATCTTCCCGTCAAAATAAGAAAGCACCTGATCGGCCGTTTTGGGACTCGCCTCTCCGGAGGGATTGGCGGAGGGGGCGGCCAGCGGAAGATTGCACGCCCGGAGCAGTTCAAGCGTCAGGGGGTGGTCCGGGCAGCGCAGCCCGACCGTCTTCCCGCCCGCCAGGACGATCGGCGGGATGCTCTCCTTTGCAGGGAGAACGATGGTGAGCGGGCCGGGCCAGAAGCGGTGAGCCAGGGCGCGCGCCTGGGGCGGAACGTCGTGGCAGTAGCGTTCCATGGCGTTCTCATCCGGCACCATCAGGGAGAGAGGCTTGACGGCGGGTCTGCCCTTGACATCATAGATTCTCTGAACCGCGTCGGCGTCAAGGCCGTTGCCCGCGAGACCGTAAACCGTCTCTGTGGGGACGGCCACCAGGCCGCCCCCTTCGATCAGCCGGGCCGCCTGTGTCATATCTTCTGTCAGTTTCAGCGTCTTCATTCACGCCTCCGTCTGCGCCTGGAGCTTGGCCGCCTGATCAGCCGTGATCAGGCAGTCGATCAGCCCGTCCAGGCCGCCGTTCATGATCGTCTGAATGTTGAAATTCTTCACGTCGCCGCTGAGGCGGTGGTCCGTCACGCGGTTTTGTGGGAAGTTGTAGGTGCGCACACGCTCGCTCCGGTCGCCGGAGCCGATCTGGCTGCGCCGTTCACTGGCCAGCGCCGCGTGCTGTTTGGCCTGTTCAGCCTCATAGAGCTTGGCGCGCAGGATCTGCATGGCGCGGTCTTTGTTCTTGTACTGGCTGCGCTCATCCTGGCATTCCACCACAACGCCCGTAGGCAGATGGGTGATGCGGATGGCGCTCTCTGTCTTGTTGACGTGCTGGCCGCCGGCGCCGGAGGAGCGGTATGTGTCGATTTTCAGATCGCCGGGGTCCAGGTGAAAGTCGACCTCCTCCACCTCGGGCAGGACCGCAACCGTCGCCGCCGAGGTGTGAATCCTTCCGCCGGATTCCGTCACCGGGACGCGCTGCACCCGATGGCCGCCGGCCTCGTATTTGAGGCGGGAGTAGGCCCCCGCCCCCTCGACGACAAAGCTGACCTCCTTGATGCCGCCCAGCTCTGTCTCGCTGATATTGGCC
Source organism: Candidatus Limivicinus sp. (assembly GCA_045117295.1). GTDB lineage: Bacteria > Bacillota > Clostridia > Oscillospirales > Oscillospiraceae > Limivicinus. Next base: position 35,843 of record JBGUNL010000070.1, on the reverse strand, counting down.
ACTTCGATTTTCCAGCCCTTGGACTCGGCATACATGCTGTACATCCGGAAGAGATCGGCGGCAAAGAGCATCCCCTCTTCCCCCCCGACGCCGCCGCGGATCTCCATGATGACGTTCTTTCCGTCGTTCGGGTCCTTGGGGAGAAGCAGGATCTTGATCTCCTGCTCCAGGCGCTCGCGCTCGGCCTTGGATTCGGCGTATTCCTCCTGCGCCAGTTCCTTCATCTCGCCGTCGTTCATCAGCTCCAGCGCCTCCGCCATGGCTTTTCCCGCGTTCTGATAGGCGCGGTAAGCCGTGATCAGGGGCTCCAACTCCCGGGCCTCGCGCTCATATTTGGCGTAGACGGCTGGGTCAGAATAGGTGGAGGGCTCCTCCATGCGGGCGCAGAGCAGCTCATATTTCTTTTCCAGGGGCTTCAGCTGTTCAAACATGGGTTTTTCTCCCTCCTCTTTGCTCTCCCATTCAATGGGCGCAGATATTTTATCACAGCTATATCGGAAAGTAAACCGAAAAAGGAGCCGCAAATGCGGCTCCTTTTGGATGGATTCACTTCAGCTGCCGAGGTAGGCCTTCTTCACAGCCTCGTTTGCCAGCAGCTCCTTGCCGGTGCCGGAAAGGCCGATGCGGCCGGTCTCCAGTACGTAGGCGTAGTCGGCGGTCTTGAGCGCCATGTTGGCGTTCTGCTCAATCAGCAGCACCGTCACGCCCTGCTGGTTGATCTCCCGGATGATATCGAAGATGCCCCGGACGATCAACGGCGCAAGGCCCAGGGAGGGCTCATCCATCATGATGAGCTTCGGCTTTCCCATCAGCGCTCTCGCCACGGCCAGCATCTGCTGCTCGCCGCCGGAGAGCGTGCCGCCCGCCTGCCAGGAGCGCTCCTTGAGGCGCGGGAAGAGATCGAAAACCCAGGCCAGATCCCCGGAGATATCGTCCGAGCGCAGGTACGCGCCGACCCGGAGATTTTCCAGCACGGTCAGATCCGGGAAGATGCGGCGTCCCTCAGGCACCAGGGTGATCCCCTTTTTGACGATCACATTGGTGTCATAGTTGGTGATGTCGTCCCCGCGGAACACGATCTGTCCCGCGGCGGGCTTCACCAGGCCCACAATGCTGCGCAGGGTCGAGCTCTTGCCGGCGCCGTTTGCGCCGATCAGGGTGACGATGCTCCCCTCCTGCACATCGAAGGAGATGCCCTTGACGGCCTCAATGCCGCCGTAATTGACTTTCAGGTTGCGAATGGAAAGGATCGGTTCATTCATCTTCTGCCACCCCCAGGTACGCTTCAATGACCTTCGGATTTGCCTGGATCTCCTCGGGCGTGCCCTTGGCGATCAGTCTGCCGAAATCGATGACATAGATGCGGTCCGAAAACCTCATGACCAGATCCATGTGGTGCTCAATCATGAAGATCGTCAGGTCGTACTTCGTCTTGATCTGCATGATAAATTGTCCCAGTTCCTCGGTCTCCTGGGGATTCATGCCGGCCGCCGGTTCGTCCAGCAGCAGGAGCTTGGGATCGGTCGCCAGTGCCCGGGCGATCTCCAGCCGCCGCTGCAGACCGTAGGGCAGCGAGGTTGCCGGATCGTCCTTATACTGCGCCAGATTCTGCTCCTCCAGCAGGGCTATGGTTTCCTCGCGCATGCGCTTTTCCTCCGCGGCGCTGAGCCGGAAGGTGGCGGAAAAGACATTGTGCTTTGCGCGCATGTGCTTGGCCGTCAGCACGTTGTCAAAAACCGTCATGCTCTTCCAGAGGCGGATGTTCTGGAAGGTGCGGGCGATGCCCAGCTTGGTGATCTGGTCGGGCGTCGGGTCCACGGGCTTGACCTGCATGTACTTTTCCGAGTTCATACCCTGATAGGCCTTTTTCATTTTCCCGCTGGGATGATTGGACACGATCAGCTTGTCCTGGAAGAACACCTGCCCGTTGGTGGGCTCATACACGCCGGTGATGCAGTTGAAGGCCGTGGTCTTTCCGGCGCCGTTGGGGCCGATCAGTGCCACGATCTCCCCGCGGTTGACCTCCAGGGAGAGGTTGTTGACCGCCACCACGCCGCCAAACTGCATGGTGACGTTTTCCATCCGAAGCACAGACTCACTCATTGACCTGCACCTCCTTTGCCGCAGCGCGCTTTTTCTTCAGACCGAAGGGATCCCGGAAAAACGCGCGTATCCTGATCCAGGAGAATTCGCGCTCACCCATGATGCCCTTGGAGAAGAAGAGCACGATGATCATGATGACGATGGAGAAGACCACCTTGCGGAAGCCGGAGCGCAGGATGTTCAGCCCCAGGATATTGTTGGAGGATTCATCCAGGAAGCGCAGCCACCACTCATTGCAGGCGATGAACAGGAAGGACGCGATGCAGGAGCCGGTCACAGAGCCGATGCCGCCAATGACTACAATGAGCAGGATCTCATAGGTCATGGCGGATTTGAACTGCGCCGCCTGCACCGTGTACTGGAACATGGCCAGCAGAGAGCCGGAGATACCGGCGAAAAAGGAGCTGATGACAAAGCTCATCTCCTTGTGCTTAAAGAGGTTGATGCCCATGGCCTCCGCCGCGATCTCATCGTCCCGGATAGCCTTGAAGGCCCGGCCATAAGAGGAGTTGATCAGCAGCACGATGATCGCGATGCAGATGCCGCAGACCAAAAAACAAAACAGCGTAGGCGGAAATTTGATGCCGGTAAAGGGGATCGTGACCTTGGTCAAATCCTTGTACTGACGCAGGACGTTTGCGCCGTTGGTGATGGGGCCCATGGCGTCCCACTGGAAAATGGCGCGCAGGATCTCCGCAAAGCCCAATGTGGCGATGGCCAGGTAGTCGCTCTTCAGCCGGAGCACCGGCAGACCAATCAGCGCCGCCAGCAGCGCCGCAACCAGTCCCGCCGCAAGCATTGCGGGCAGGATGCCAAGCTCGAAATGGATGGCGCAGTCATAGTATTTGTAGACTGAATCCCCCATTTTGACGGCCACAGGCATGGTCAAAATGGCGTAGGTGTACGCGCCGATCAGCATAAAGCCCGCCTGGCCCAGGGAAAACAGGCCGGTAAAGCCGTTGAGCAGGTTCATTGAGACCGCGACCAACGCGTAGATGACGCCCTTTTTCAGCACCGTGAACAGGATGGACGTGGGTTTCATGGTCAGCTCCATCACCAGCAGGAGCAGGAACATGGCGGCCAGCGCGATTGCGGTATAGAGACCGTCTCTCTTTTTGTTTGTTCTCAATTCCATACCTGTCACCTCACACCTTGTCCGTGGCCTTTTCCCCGAAGAGGCCGGTGGGCTTCACAAGCAGGATCACGATCAGCAGGGCAAAGGTAAAGGCGTCGGAGAAGGTCGTCCAGCCCAGACCCTTGATGACGTTTTCGGCAATGCCGATGATAAAGGCGCCGATCACTGCGCCGGGGATCGATCCGATCCCGCCGAAAACCGCCGCGACAAAGCACTTGAGGCCGGGCATGCCGCCGGAGGTGGGCGTCACGGAGGCGTAGTTGGTAAAGTAAAGCAGGCTCCCCACCGCGGCCAGAAGCGAGCCGATGATGAAGGTGGCGGAGATCACGGAGTTGACCTTGATGCCCATGAGCCGCGCCGTCTCAAAATCCTTGGAGACCGCGCGCATGGCCATGCCGATTTTGGTGTACCGGATGAACAGCGTCAGGCAGACAACCAGAATCAGCGTCAGCACCGGGGTAATGAGCGTGACGCGCTTGGTGACCGCACCAAATACCATCACGGTGTCGCTCAGCCAGGGCAGCTGGGGATAAACCTTGGCAAGGCCGCCGGTGAAATAAAGGGCGCAGTTCTGGATCAGATAGCTCACGCCGATGGCGGAGATCATGACCGACATTCTGGGGGCCGAGCGCAGCGGCTTATACGCGACACGCTCGATCAAAAATCCCAGGACCACCGTGATCAGAAGGACCAGCGGAATAGCAACGCCCAGCGGAAGCGTCGCCGAAAGAAAAACCATGAACATACCGGCGGCCATAAAAACGTCGCCGTGGGCAAAGTTGATCAGGCGCAGGATACCGTATACCATCGTGTAGCCGATGGCGATCAGGGCATACTGCCCGCCCACCGAAATGCCGGCAAGAAGATACGGCAGGCTGTTTTGCAGAAACTGCATCAGTTTCCCTCCCTGTTGAGGATTTCTATACGTGTCCCCTTCTTGCGTCTGCAGAAGCGGCGCAGAGAAAACGGACCGGGGGAAGACAGAATCTTCCCCCAAAAAAGCGGCGGAGGGAACCCCCCGCCGCTTAGGTCTCGGAATTAGGATCAGCCGACCGTGACAGGATCCAGCGCGATCCAGGTGCCGTTGGTGGTGTCAGCCTGCTTGACGAAGGCCGTGTTGCGGATGGCGTCGCCGTTGGTCTGGTCCAGAGCGATGGGACCGGTCACGCCGTTGATCTCGGTGCTCCAGAGCGCCTCCATCACCTTGGCGGGATCCGTGGAGCCGGCCTTCTGGAGGGCGGCCAGAGCGAAGAAGTAGGCGTCGTAGCCCATGGCGGTCACAGCCGCGACGGTGTCGTCGCCGCCGTTGTTGGCCAGGTTGGTGGAGTCTCCGTTGATCCAGGCCTTGATGCTGTTATCAAAGTTGGCGTCAGCGCCTTCGGGATAGAAGGTGGTCACAGTGATCTGCACGTCCTTGCCCTTGGCAGCCTGGAGGATGACGTTGGAGTCCCAGGTATCGCCGGCCAGCAGCGGGAAGGAAGCGCCCTGCGCAACAGCCTGGTCGATGATCAGCTGGGCAGCCTCGGTGGAGACGGGGCTGAAGAATACGCCGCAGCCGGCATTCTTGGCGTTGGCCACATAAGAGGTGAAGTCAGAGTTGCCGTCGGGGAACTCCTCATGGACGCACTCGCCGCCCAGGCCCTCGAAAGCGTCGATGAAGTACTTGACAAGGCCGCCGGAGTAATCGTCGCCCAGCTTGTTGAGGCAGTAGGCCTTGTTCACGCCCAGCTCATTGAAGGCGTAGTTGGCAAGAACGGTGCCCTGGAAGGGATCCAGGAAGCAGATGCGGAAGTAGTAGCCGTTGCCCTCCGTCACCTGGGGGTTGGTGCAGGTGATGCCCACGGCGGGGATGCCGGCCGCCTCAAAGGTGGGGCCGCCCGCGATGGAGACGCCGGAGCCGTAGGAGCCGAGAACGATGGAGCAGCCCGCATTGACAAGCTCAGCCGCCGCAGAGGGAGCCTTGTCGTTGGAGGACTCATTGTCCACATACTTCACGACCACGTTGTAGGTTTTGCCGCCGATCTCAACGGTGGGCTGGACAGAATTGGCGTACTGCACACCGAGAGTCTCCTGCTTGCCGCCGGCGCCGTTATCGCCGGAGGCCGGTTCGTAAACGCCGATGGTGACGGTATTGCTCTCGCTCGGCTTGGCGGAACTGCCGCAGGCGGCCAGCGCAAATACCATCACAACAACCAGGAGCAGTGCAAGAATTTTCTTCATTTTTGTTCCTCCTCAAAATTTGTCATCGCATCCTGTCCTTCTATGACGGACAAGTGTATTTGATAACGATGGTAAGATTATGAACGAATTATGAAAAAAATGCAAGGTGCTATTCAAACAAATTCATTGGGGCAATGCGACTTCAATTCGTCAAATTACACAATAACCGGTCCTTTTTTCCAGTCCTCTCCCAGAGGAATGTCGCCGCAGGGCACATATTGCAGCATAAAGAGATCATGTGCAGAAGAGCCAAGCGCAAACACCCGCTGTGCTGCCTCTCCCAGCTTCCTGACGGCGGAGGGCTTTGTCAGAAGCGGGAGGCCAAAAGCATCCTTTCTTTCGGCCAGGTACGCGCGGCCCTTTTCATTGCAGGCCAGCAGCCTCACGTATGGCGGCCTCCCCTGCTGATCCTCCGCCTGAAGCCCAAGCGCGGCGCAGAGCAGCATCCGGCGCATCCGCGCTTTGGCATATCGCTTGGAAGAGGCCAGCTCCACTGTTTCATGCAGGGACTTGCCCTGCCGAAGCGTCTTGTACAGTCGGCGGCCCGCGCCATCCTTCGCATCGGGAAGCTCCTCAAAATCCTCAGCCTTGAGCTGAACCAGTCTGGAGCGCAGCAGGCCCTCCATACTTGCAGGGCTTGAAACTCGTCCGGCCTTTTCTTCCCTGTGAAGGATCGCGGCGCTCTCCGGAGGCAGATAGTTCTCGATGCACTTCCCTGCCCGATACAGCTTCCGTATTTTTTTGGCTGAGGGGACATCCTGCTCACCGAGGTTGTCATGGCCTCCGCCCTGCCTCAGCACCGCGATGGGAAGCAGGTCCGGATGATCCCGGGCTATGACCTTCAGATACTCCAGCGCGAGAATGTTGTTGGGCAGCCGCAGAAGCTCCGCCTTCTCACCCAGATGCCGCTCCAGAACCGTCTCTCTGGCCTTTGCGTAAGCGAGGGTGGGTTCCGCTTTCAGCAGTTCCCGTATGGCCGCGTCTGTCTCCACATCCAGCAGCAGCGCCGCGGCCTGCCGCAGATCGGCAAGCTCCCCCGTTTCGCTCCCGAAGCTGAGCCGGCTGCATCCCAAGGCAGACAAGATCGAGACAGCGCCGGACGCGAAACCCTCCGCCGAGCTGAGACACCAAGGCAGCGGGAGCTCCACCACCAGATCCGCGCCGCAGCGGCAGGCCGCCTCCGCCCGGGCGAATTTATCCAGCAGCGCCGTCTCGCCCCGCTGCATATAATCGCCGGACATGACGCATATAACTGCCGCGTCTCCCGCGATTCTGCGGCTTTCCTCCATCTGATACAGATGGCCGAAATGAAAGGGATTGTATTCACAGACGATGCCGAGAGCACGCAAACAGATCACCCGCCTAAAAAGTCCTTGCTTTTTCCTGGTTTTGTATTAGAATATTAACAGCTTTATTTTATAGAAAGCATTTCACATTTACAATAGAAAGGGAAAAAAAGATGAAAATTTTAGTGATCAATGCCGGCAGCTCCTCTCTCAAGTATCAGCTGATCGATATGGACAACGAGAAGCTCATGGCGAAAGGCCTCTGCGAAAGAATCGGAATCGACGGCCACCTGAAGCACAGCCCTCTGGTCGGCGGCAAGCCTGTCTTCGATGAAGATGTCCCCATGCCCACCCACTCCGAAGCCATCGCGGCGGTCATTGAAAAGCTCACCAGCGCCGAGTACGGTGTGGTCGCCTCCATGAAGGAGATCGACGCTGTCGGTCACCGCGTGGTGCACGGCGGTGAGAAGTTCGCCTGCTCCGTCAAGATCGACGACGCGGTCATGGCCGCGCTTGAGGAGTGCACTCCCTTCGCCCCTCTGCACAACCCCGCCAACATCACCGGCATCAACGCCTGCAAGGCCGTCATGGGCGACGTCCCCATGGTCGCCGTGTTCGACACCGCCTTCCATCAGACCATGCCCGGCAAGGCCTTCATGTACGCCGTTCCCTATGAGTACTATAAGAACGACGGCATCCGCCGCTACGGCTTCCATGGCACCTCTCACCGCTACGTCTCCTCCCGCTGCGCCGAGCTGATGGGCAAGCCCATCGAAGAGCTGAAGATCATCTCCTGCCACATGGGCAACGGCTCTTCCATCGCGGCCATTGACGGCGGCAAGTGCGTGGACACCTCCATGGGCTTTACGCCTCTGGTGGGCCTCCCCATGGGCACCCGCTGCGGCGATCTGGACGCGGGCGTCATCCAGTTCATCATGAACAAGTACGGCATCGACATCAACGAGATGCTGAACATCCTCAACAAGAAGTCCGGTGTTCTGGGCGTCTCCGGCGTCTCTTCCGACTTCCGCGATCTGGACGCCGCCGCTTCCCAGGGGAATGACCGCGCGCAGCTGGCGCTGGATATGTTCCACTACTGGGTGGCCAAGGTCGTCGGCTCTTACGTCGCCGCCATGAACGGCGTGGACGCCATCGTCTTCACCGCCGGCGTGGGCGAAAATTCCAAGTCCTCCCGCGCCGCCATTGCCAAGTACTTTGGCTATCTCGGCGTCACCATCGACGAGGCTGCCAACTCCAAGCGCGGCGAGGATATCATGATCTCCACGCCCGACTCCAAGGTCAAGGTCTTCGTGATTCCCACCAACGAGGAGCTTGTCATCGCCAGAGACACCAAGGCGATCGTCGGCTAAGCAGCACAAACAAACAGGGCCGCACCATTTCGGTGCGGCCTTTTATAAAAAGAGACTCCACGTTCAGTGACAGGAGGAATTCAAATGTCTGTTTTTCAGGAATTCACTTTCCCCTCAAGCACCGGAAAAAACACCATTCACTGCCTGAAATGCCTGCCCGACGGCGCGCCGCGGGGCGTCGTCCAGATCGAGCACGGCATTGCCGAGTATATCGACCGTTACCGCGATTTCATGGCTTTTCTGGCCGACAACGGCTTTGTCGCCGTGGGCGACGACCATCTGGGCCACGGCAAGACCATTGCCGCCCCTTCGGAGCAGGGCTTCTTTGCCGAGGAAAACGGCTGGGATTATGTGATTCAGGATATCGACAAGCTGCGTGACATGATGCATGAGGAATACCCGGAACTCCCCTACGTGATCTTTGGCCACAGCATGGGCAGCTTCCTGGCCAGGACCTACCTTATCCGGCACCCCGACAAATATGACGCCGCCATCATCAGCGGCACCGGCCATCAGTCCCCTCTCATGGTTTTCGGCGGCTACACCATGGCCAAGATGTTTGTCAAGAAAGAGGGGCCCCATGCCATCGGCACCAAGCTCAACGACATCGCCTTCGGTGCCTACAACAAGGGCTTTGACTCTGTTCGCACCGCCTTTGACTGGCTCAGCCGCGATCCCGCCGTTGTGGACAAATACATCGCCGATCCCCTCTGCGGCTTTGTGGCAACGGTCAGCCTGTTCCGGGATATGATGGGCGGCGTAAAGTTCATCACCGACCAGAAAAACATCGACAAGATGAACAAGGACAAGCCTGTCTACTTCATGTCCGGCGAGGCTGATCCCGTGGGTGAAAACGGCAAGGGCGTCAACCGGGCTTACAACGCTTTCTGCAAGGCGGGTTTGAAGGACGTCATGATCCGCCTCTATCCCGGTGGACGGCATGAGATGCTCAACGAAATCAACAAGGCTGACGTCTATCAGGATATTCTCAACTGGCTCAACGAAAAGCTCGCCTGATTTTTCCTTTTTAAAAAAACACGCAAAAAACGCTATGGCCGAAATCAACGGCCATAGCGTTTTATATTTGTGAAAGATTACTCCTCAACCTCGGGCGCAACACCGGAAGCGACGCCGTCAGCGGAAACCTCGTAGACCAGAGCGTCCTCGGTGGCCTGGTCGGCCTCCTCAAAACCCTCTTCCGGCTTTTCAACCTTGACGGGCGCGGGCTCGGACAGGGCGCGGATGGAGAGGGAGATCTTGTGCTTCTCGTCGTCGATGGCGGTGATCTTGGCGTCGACCACATCGCCCACGGTCAGCACGTCCTCGGGCTTGCCGATGCGGCGGTTGGCGATCTGGGAGATGTGGATCAGGCCGTCAACACCGGGCAGAACCTCGGCAAAGGCGCCGAAGGGCATGAGCTTGACAACCTTGACGGAGGCGACGTCGCCCACCTGGTAGCGGCTGGTGAACATGGTCCAGGGGTTGCCCTCGGGATCCTTGTAGCCCAGAGAAATCTTGCGCTTCTCTTTGTCGAAGGAGATGACGTAGACATCGATCTCATCGCCGACGGAGACGACCTCGGAGGGCTGGTGGATGCGGCCCCAACTCAGCTCGGAGACGTGCACCATGCCGTCGATGCCGCCGATGTCGACGAACGCGCCGTAGCTGGTCAGGGACTTGACCACGCCGTGGTACTTCTTGCCGACCTCGATCTCGTTCCAGATGTTCTCGATACGCTCGCGGCGCTCGGCCTGGGCCACGCGGCGGATGGAACCGACCACGCGCTTGCGGGCCTTGTTGACCTCGGTGATCTTAAGGCGGACGGTCTGCTTGAGCAGCTGGCTCAGTTCGGCCTCACGGGGCAGATCGGTCTGGGAAGCGGGAACGAACACGCGGACGCCCTTGACGTTGACGACGATGCCGCCCTTGTTCTCCTCGGTGACAATGCCTTCCATGACGGTGCCGCTCTCAACGGCCTCTTCAATGTCGTTCCACATCTTGGCGGCGTCCAGACGCTTCTTGGAGAGCATCGCGGTGCCTTCCACATCATTGACTCTGACAACAACAGCCTCGATGGTGTCGCCCACCTTGACGGCGTCTTCCACCTTGATGCCGTCGTCGGTAAATTCGGAAGTGGGGATGAAGCCGGAATACTTGGTGCCGAGGTCCACGCTGATCTCGGTGCCGGTGATCGCAACAACCAGGCCGGTTACCTTATCCCCATTATATATAGTTTTTAGAGTCTCCTCCAGCATTTCATCGAAGGACATTTCCTTCTCCACTGTGGATTCTTCAACTTTGATCTCGTCGCTCATTTTGTTTCTTACCTCCTTAATTATCCACGCGGGGGTCGATGCGCCGGCGGTGAGGCCCACGGTGTCCGCGGTCTGAAGCCTGTCCAAATCGAGCTCATTCGTCCGCTCGATAAACTGGACGCTGGGACAGTGCTCCTGGCAGATCTGGGCCAGATGAACGCTGTTTGCACTGTGCTTTCCGCCGATAACAACCATTGCATCACAAACCGAAGCAAGTCGCGCTGCTTCTTGCTGCCGCGTGAACGTAGCAAGACATATTGTATCAGATATTTTTGGATTTGTACATCTTTTTTTTATGATGTCGGAACATTCGGTAAAATTATTGTGGGTCTGCGTGGTTTGTACCACTACCGTTATCGGTTTTTCCCAAGATTCCGGGTGATTCTCCAGGTATTTTTCAACTTCTGCGGCATTTTCGAACACTGCATGCTCCCCGCACCAGCCGCAGATTGCCCGGACTTCCGGGTGATCGTGCATGCCGATGATGATGGTGAAGCGCCCCTCCGCCTTGGCGTTGGCCACGATCCGGTGGATGGCCTTCACCTTGGGACAGGTGGCGTCGCAGAGGACCGCCCCCGCGGCCGTGAGCTCCTCATAAATCTCGGGTGCCGCGCCGTGGGCGCGGATGAGCACGTGCTCCCCCGCCTGTACCTCCGCCGGGGAATGGATCACGCGCATCCCCTTTTCTGTCAGCGCGGCCACCACATCCTCATTGTGAATCAGCTCGCCCAGGCTGGCACAGCCTCCGTACTCCGCAATGAGCTTCTCGGCCATATCCACCGAACGGCTGACGCCGAAGCAGAAGCCCGCGCTCTCGGCAACGATCAGCTTTTTCACGCCCGGTCCTCCTGATCAAGAGCAAAGCGCTGCACCACGATATCGCAGAGGACGGCAAAGGTCTCGTCAAAGCCCAGCTCGCTGGAATCCACCAGCACGGCGTCCTCCGCCTGTTTCAGGGGCGCGGCGGCGCGTTTGGTATCCTGCTCGTCCCGGAGAATGATTTCCTCCAGCACCTTTTCAAAGCTCTCCTCAATCCCCTTCTCCTTGAGATCCAGAAGCCGGCGTCTGGCTCTGGATTCGGGGCTGGCGGTGAGGAAGATTTTGAGCTCCGCGTCCGGCAGCACCACGGTGCCGATATCCCGTCCGTCCATGACCACATGATTTTCCCGGGCAAATCTGCGCTGCATCTCCAGCAGGAAGGCGCGGACCTCCGCAATGGAGGAGACGTCAGAAGCGGCCAGAGAAATCTCCGGCTGCCGGATCTCCCGGGAAACATCCTCCCCATTGAGGTACATCCGCTGCTCGCCGGCCTCATTATAGGCGATGGAGATGTCGATGGCGCGCAGCTGCTCCATGACCGCGGCCACGTTGTGCCGGTCGATTCCCGCGCGGACGCAGGCAAGGCCCAGGGTACGGTAGATGGCGCCTGTGTCCACATAGATAAAATTAAAGGCGGCGGCCAGGCGTCTGGCCTGGGTGCTCTTTCCGGCGCCGCTGGGGCCGTCGATGGCAATGGCGTAAAAACCGTTCATAGTATGTATGCTTCCTTTATATAGAAATTCCGGCCACATAGCCGGTTGACCAGGCAATCTGCAGGTTGAAGCCGCCCGTGTATCCGTCCACGTCCAGCACCTCCCCGGCAAAATACAGGCCGGAGACGAACTTTGACTCCATGGTGCGGGGATTGATCTCCCTGGTGGAGACGCCGCCGGCTGTGACGATGGCCTCGTCCACGGGCCGGGTGCCCGTCACATGGACCGGGAAGGCTTTCAGCAGCTGCACCAGACGCAGGCGCTGCTCCCGGGTGATGCTGTTGACCTTGGTATCCTCCGGGATGCCGGAGAGCCGGATCAGCACCGGGATCATGGTGCGGCCGGCCAGATCGTTCAGGGCGTTCTTGAACTCCCGGTTGGAATACTTCTCAAAGTCCCGCAGAACGCGGGCGTCCAGCTTCTTCTCATCCAGCCCCGGCTTGAGGTCGATGGAGAGCGCATACAGCGCGCTGCCCATCTTCCGCATGTGCGCGCTGGCCGACAGCACCAGCGGGCCGGAGACACCAAAGTGCGTAAAGAGCATTTCACCCAGCTCTTTGTAAATAAGCTTCCCGTCCTCATAAGCGGAGAGCGTCACGTTTTTGAGGGCAAAGCCCTGCATCTCGGCGCAGAAATCATCGTCGCTCTCCAGCGGTACCAGAGAGGGGCGCAGCGGGCTTACGGTGTGACCGAGATTTCTGGCGAAGTCATATCCCGCGCCGGTGGAGCCCGTCAGCGGATAGGACAGGCCGCCGGTGCAGACCGCTGCAGCCCGGCAGGGCAGATAGCCCTCCCCCGTCATCACCCCGGCCACCGCGCCGTTTTCCGTGATGATCTGCTTGGCGGAGGTACGCATCACCTTTACCCCCGCTTTTTTGCAGAGGCCCGCCATGAGTCCCGCCACATCGTTGGCATTGTCAGACTGGGGGAAGACCCGGTTCCCGCGCTCCGTTTTGAGCGGGAGACCATGGCCCTCAAAGAAGGCGATGGTATCGGCCGGGGAGAAGCGGTTCAGGGCGCTGTAGAGAAAGCGCCCGTCCCCGGGTATGTTGGCCATGAAGGTTTTGATATCGCAGTTGTTGTTGACGTTGCAGCGGCCCTTTCCGGTAATCCGCAGCTTTCGGCCGAGCTTCTCGTTCGGCTCCAGCAGCACGACAGACACGCCGCGTTCTGCCGCCGTATAGGCGCACATCATCCCGGCCGGGCCGCCGCCGATGACCACAAGATCCACAGTGGAAAGCTCCATATGCTATTCTCTCTCTCCTTTGGCAAACACTTGCTCCAGCTCCTGCGCCGTCAGCTCCCGCCAGGCGCCCGGGCGGAGATTGCCCAGCTGCAGCCCGCCCTCGGAGACGCGCACCAGGCGCTTGACCTTGAGGCCCGCCTGGCTGCACATTTTGCGCACCTGGCGGTTCCGGCCCTCGTGGATGGTGATCGAAAGGCGCGCCCCGTCCGGACGCTCCTCCAGAAGCTCCACACGGGCCGGACGGATTCGATAGCCGTCAATCTCCATGGGGGCGCGCAGCAGCCGGATGGCCTTCTGCAGATCATCGCCGGAGACCTCGGTGTGATAGCATTTTTCCAGCTCATGGGAGGGGTGCATGACACGGTTGGCAAAGTCCCCGTCGTTGGTCAAAAGCAGCAGGCCCTCGGAATACATGTCCAGTCTCCCCACCGGGTAGACCCGCACGCCAGCGCCGCGTACCAGTTCTTCCACGCAGCGGCGGCCCTTTTCGTCGTGCATGCTGGTCACATAGCCCTTGGGTTTATTCAGCATGAGATAGCGCTTTTTCTCCGAAAGTGCGAGCTTTTCGCCGTCTACCAGGATCTCGTCCGTCTCCATGTCGGCCTTATCGCCGAGGACCGCGGGGAGACCGTTAAGCAGGACACGGCCGGAGATGATGGCCTGCTCGGCGGCTCGACGGGACATAAGCCCCGCTTCGGATATGAGCTTTTGTATTCTCTCGCTCATGCGCGCGAGTCCTCCTGTGGAAAGAGTCTTTGCACCTTAAAGGCAAGAGCCGCGGAATCGGAAAAGTAGAGCGGCAGCTCCACGACAGTCCTGGCCTGTATTATAACCGATACGCTGCCCGCTGTCTCCCCTTTTTTGACCGGGGCGAACACAAAGCGCGGCAGTTCCGCCCTGAGCTTCACGGTTTCCGTCCTGGGAAGCACCAGGCAGGCGCCGGACGCAGGCGCGGCCTGCAGCGTTTCCCTGCTGCCGGAGAGCACCGGCACATCAAAGCGGCAGCTTTTGCTGAGATCCAGCATGCGGTATTCCCGGTACGCCCAATCATAGAGTGCCCGGTGGTCCCGCCAGTCGTCCGGATCCGAGAGTGTGACGCAGACCAGACGCAGCCCGCCCCGTTCGCAGCAGGATACCAGGCAGCGTCCGGCCGACCGGGTATAGCCCGTCTTGCCGCCGATGCATCCCGGACAATCCAGGAGCAGGCGGTTGTGATTGCGCAGATGATTGCCGCGAATCTCCGCCGTGGGCGTTTTTGTCAACTCCCGGAAGCCGTCGTTTTCCATGCATGCCAGCATCAGCACCGCCAGGTCCCGCGCGGTGGAGACGTGCCCCTCCGCGTCCAGGCCGTGGGGGTTGGCAAAGCCGGTGTGCGTGAGGTGAAGCTCCCGGGCCTTTTGATTCATAAGCCGCACAAACTCCGCCTGGCTGCCGCCGACATGCTCGGCCAGGGCAAGCGCCGCGTCGTTCCCGGAGGCCAGAAGCAGCCCCAGCAGGAGCTCCCTGACGGTATACGTCTCCCCCGCCCTGAGATACATGCTGGAGCCCTCCACCGCGCAGTGGGCCTGCTTTGCCGTGACACGGTCCTCCAAATCCGCATGCTCGAGGACGACCAGCGCGGTCATCAGCTTGGTCGTGCTGGCCATGGGCCGCTCGGTATCTGCGTCCTTTTCCAGCAGGCATTGGCCGTTTGCGGCCATGAGCACCGCGCTCTCCGCGGAGACGGCCGGCACACTCTCTGCCGCGGCGCACAGCGGCGGCTGCAGCAGGAGCACCAGAACAAGAGAGACGGAAAGTTTATCCAATCGAATAATAAGCACCACCCTTCCTGAAACGGGCAGTGCTTATTATTCTCGATTTCGTGCGAATCTATGTGAAGCGCTTACTTGTCGCTCTTCTGCTTCTCGATGAAAGCGTCCACCCGGTCCATCACCTGCGGGACAAGATCGATGATCCTGTCCACGGTGTTGCTGGCGGGGGGCATCACATTGACCATACGGACCGTGCCGTCCTTGATCACCAGGAAACCGATGGGGTCCACCTTCACGCCGGTGGCGTTGCCGCCGCCGTAGGGGCGAACATCCCCGACCTTCTTGGTGTTGAACTCCACACCGCCGCCGCCGAAGCCGACGCTGATCTTGGAGATGGGAACCAGGGTAATGCCGTCCGGGGTATAGATGGGATCGCCGACAACGGTATCCACCTTGAGAATGTTTCTGACATTCTCCATTGTGTTCTGCATCAGTTCGCCGATAGGATTCTTATCCATGAGTTTCCTTCCTTTCCTCAGCCTGTAGTGTTTCTTGAGTATCCGTATTGTTGGAATCGAGCGGAGTCACATCTTCGCTTGGGTTCTTTTTGGCCTCCCGCGCCTCTCTGCGCAGGCGGCGCTTGTTCTTCAGCAGGACGCCCAGCGCCCCGAAGGCCGCCGCGAGGCCCACGTGCACAAGCTGGGCCAGCCGCAGGGTCGCGCTGACTTCGGCGTCAATTGTCATTTTCTCTGCCGCAAAGTCGATGTCCGTCCACACGTCCACGTCGCCGGTGATCCGGAATTTCTGAGCGCACAGCGGAGCCAGGGAACAGAGAGCGGCATTGACATAATTGTACGTCATGGCCGTGTTGTAGGGGTCCGCCCCCGCGGCCACATAGTGGAGCATAAACTTGCGGACGGTGATCTTCCCGAATTTGCCCAGCGCGTGCAGGACCTTTTTGATCAGCTCGAAGATCTCTTCCGGTGTAAAGACCAGCTTTTTCTTCTTGTGTTCTTCCGCAATCTCCGGCTTGGGCTCCTTGGGCTTTTTCTCTTTCTTCGGCTTCTTTTCTTTTTTCTCTCTGGGCGGCTTGTTCGGGTCCTTCGGCTTCTTCGGCAAAAGCTGAATGGCGAAGCCGTCCGCGCGGGCCGCCAGGGAAACCTCCCCACCGATATAGGCCACATCCGCGCCGATGGGGACAAACAGAACGACCAGGAGAATCAGCAGGATCAGGCCGAGGATGATCCAGGCGACGACGGGCAGGAAGATAAACAGCAGCACAAAGAGCGCGATGACGCCCAGTGCAATCAATCCTGCTTTCAAATGCATCACTCCTCGCTGGTGATTTCGTTAAGTTCGCCGATGGAGATCTGTTCCGCCGGAGGGTTCTCCGGACGGCTGAGTCTGTCGATGGCGGCCTGAAGCTTGTCCATTCCCTCTCCTCCGCTGACTTCCGGCAGCGCCGGCAGCTCCGCCAAAGAACTGACGCCCATGGTGCGAAGGAAGACATCCGTGGTGCGGAACACCGCGGGACGACCGGGAACCTCCAGTCTGCCGCATTCCTCGATCAGGCCGCGCTCGGAAAGCATGCTGACGGTATAGGAGCTGTCCACCCCGCGGACCTGTTCGATATAGGCGCGGGTCACAGGCTGAAAATAGGCCACCACGGCAAGGGTTTCCAGAGCGGGCTGCGAGAGCATCGGGGGCTTTCGCTGCTCCATGAATTTGCTGATGGTTCCGGCAAACTCGGGCGCGGAGCACATCTGCACCTTGTCGTCCAGAAACAGAAGGCGGAAGCCGCGGCCCTCGTTTTCGTATGCATCCCGCAGCTCCTCCAGAGATTGGCGCAGCAGCGCCTCCTCCACGCCGAGGATGAGGGAGAGCCGCGCGATGGGAACGCTGTCCCCCGAGGCAAACAACACGGCCTCCATGGCCGCAGTCCATTCATACATAGCTTACTCTACGATCTTTTCCATGATTTCATCCACTTCGCCGCCGATGAAGCGGAGCTCATATTCCTCCCCGCAGCGGTCAATGCGAAGGCTGCCGATGCTGCACAGTTCCAGGATGGAGAGGAAGGTGGCCACCACTTCGGAGCGGGAGCGGCACTCCCGGTACAGCGCGTGCAGATTTGCACTCCCGTTTTTAAGGCGCTTCAAGATCTGCAGGCTCTTGTCGCGCACGCTGTAGACGATGCGCTTGGGGACGCTGTCCCCGAAGTCCGGCGGGGCGGCCTTGCCGCCGCGGGCGTAAATCCGGTACATGGCCCGCAGCAGATCCACAGGCTCATGCCGGTATTCATATTCCCGTTTTTCCTGACGCAGCGGCTCCGGCTGCTTGGCATAGTACAGCAGGCCGATCTCCGATGCTTTCTTCAGCTCCGGCAGGACCTTCTGCACCGAGGCGAAGACATCCCGGGCCTTGAGTTGCTCCAGGGAGCTCATCAAAACCTCCAGCTCGGAGACTTCCTCATCCCCGGCCAGGAGCGTTCTGGTTTTGATATACAGCAGGTGCGCCGCCATCTGGACAAACTCACTGGCGATTTCCAAATCCATGCTCTGCATCTGATCCAGATATTCCAGGTATTGATCCAGAATGTCGGAAACGCTGATGTCGCGGATTTCGATTTTATTCTTGGCGAGAAGCTGCAGAATCAGGCTCAGGGGGCCCTCAAAATTCTGCATCTCATCCTTGTCCCGGACGATTCCTTCCAGGAAGAAATTGGGGTTTTCCATGAAAGCTCACATATAAAACAGAGTATAGACCCGATCCAGGGCCCACTGCGCAAGGGGAATCATGTGCGCATACAGAAAGCGCACGGCGGAGGACAGCGGTCTTCCCAGAATTCCCGTGGAGACCAGCAGCAGAAGCACCAGGGAGCCGTAGCGCTCATAGCGCATCAGCTTCTGATAGGCCTCATCGCTGAGGGCGGAGAAGAGGACCTTCGACCCGTCCAGCGGCGGAATGGGCAGCACATTGAACACCGCAAAGCTGAGAGACAAAACCGCGGTGATCTGCAGCATCTCCAGCACATATCTGCCGGCGGCGCTGCCCTGCAGCGGGAGAAACAGCGCGCCGTACAGCAGCAGAAACACCAGGCTGATCACGATGTTGCTCAAGGGGCCCGCCAGGGCCGTGACCGCCATGCCGCGCTTGGGGTTTCGGAAGCGGTACATATTGACCGGGACAGGCTTTGCCCAGCCGAAGCGGAAGACCACCATCATCAGAAGACCCATCGGGTCCAGATGGCGCAGCGGGTTGAGCGTCAGCCGCCCGGCGCGCTTTGCGGTATCGTCCCCCAGGCGGTAAGCCACGAAGCCGTGGCTCAGCTCATGGAGGGTGATGCAGATCAGCGAGGGGATCACAGACTGCAGGATACCCAGCAGATAGCTGAAATCAAAGCCATCCCAAATGGTCTGCAGATCGCTGATAAACTCACCCCCAAGACAGTGTCATTCTAACAAATCAGGCCACGAAATACAAGTGTCGCCGGTGAAAAAACAAAAGAGAATTTGCCCGTTCAGCACAGCGCCTGGATCTCCGCCAGAAGCTGTTCCCTGCCCTGTCCTTTCTCGGCCGAGAAGGGAATCAGCAGCACATCCTCCGAAAGATCCAGCGTCTCCCGGATGCGGGAGAGGTTCGGCTCGATCTCGCTCTTCTTCAGCTTGTCCAGCTTGTTGGCCACCACCACCAGACGGCAGCCGCTGTTTTGGAACCACCGGGCCATAGTCACGTCGTCCGCGGTGGGCTTGTGCCGCGCGTCGACGATCATGACGCCCAGGGAAAAAAGCACCGCGGCAAAGAAATCCTCCATCAGCTTTCCCCAGCGTTCCTTTTCCGCCTGGGAGACCTTGGCGTAGCCGTATCCAGGGAGGTCGATCAGGTAGACGCGACCGTCAATCAGGAAGTAATTGACATGGACGGTCTTCCCCGGCTCTGCGCCGACGCGGGCAAAGTTTTTGCGGTTTAAGAGCCGGTTGATGACCGAGGACTTGCCCACATTGGATTTGCCCGCAAAGGCAACGGCGGGGACGCTGCTGTTGATAAACTGTGAGGGTGCGGCGGCGGATTTGACAAACTCCGCCTTGTTGACATTCAGCGCTTTCATACGCACCTACTGCCGGACGGCGTGCCGCTCGGGGCTTGCGACCGGGAGCGCGGGCACGGGCAGCGCCTCACCGCCCCGGCCCACCAGGACAAAGTCCAGGATGTCGTCCACGTTCTCCGCGGTTTTGAAGCTGAGCTGACGACGGACGGCCTGGTCGATATTCTCCAGATCCGGCAGATTGTCGGAGGGGATGATGACGGTCTTGACCCCGGCGCGCAGCGCGCCCATGGTCTTTTCCCGCAGACCTCCGATGGGCAGCACCCTGCCGCGGAGCGTCACCTCGCCGGTCATGGCCACGTCCCGCCGCACCGGAGTGCCGGTGAGAGCGGAGATCAGCGCCACCGTCATGGTGATGCCGGCGGAGGGACCATCCTTCGGCACGGCACCCTCGGGGAAATGAATGTGGATATCCTTGTTCTTGTAGAAATCGGGGTCGATGCCCAGCAGGCCGGCACGGCTGCGGATATAGGTCACCGCCGCCCGGGCGGATTCCTTCATCACGTCGCCCAGATTGCCGGTCAGTTCCACTTTGCCGGTGCCCGCCACCACGGAGACCTCCACGTCCAGAACCTCGCCGCCCACGCTGGTATAGGCAAGGCCGCGGACAAGGCCGATCTCGTCGTGCAGGCGCAAGGTGTCCGGCTTGAACTTCACCGGTCCCAGCAGCTCCGCCACGTTATCGGTGCGGACGATCAGCCCCTTGTATGTACCCTCGGCCACGCCGGTGGCAGCCTTGCGGCAGACATTGGCCAGCTCGCGCTCCAGGTTGCGGACGCCGGATTCCCGGGTATAGCCGGAGATGATCTGGCGGATCGCCCCGTCCGTAAAGCGCAGCTGTGCGCCCTTGAGCCCGTGCTTTTTCTTCTGCTTGGGGATCAGGTGCCGCTTTGCGATCTGCAGCTTTTCCTCATCGGTGTAGCTGGAGAGCTCAATGACCTCCATGCGGTCCAGCAGCGCGCGGGGAATGGTGGAGGTGGTGTTGGCTGTGGTGATGAAAAAGACCCGGGAGAGGTCAAAGGGCAGCTCCAGGAAGTGATCCCGGAAGGTGCCGTTCTGCTCCCCGTCCAGCGCCTCCAGCAGTGCCGCGGAGGGGTCGCCCCGGTAGTCGGAGCCCAGCTTGTCGATCTCATCCAGCACCATCAGCGGGTTACAGGAGCCCGCCTGGATGATGCCGCTGATGATGCGGCCGGGCATGGAGCCGATGTAGGTGCGCCTGTGACCGCGGATCTCCGCCTCGTCATGGACGCCGCCGAGCGACAGACGCACCAGCTTGCGGTTGGTGACGGCTGCGATGCTCTGGGCGATGCTGGTTTTTCCGGTTCCCGGAGGGCCTACCAGGCAGAGCAGCCCACCCTTGATCTCGGGGCTCAGCTGCTTGACGGCGAGATACTCCAGGATCCGCTCCTTGACTTTTTCAAGGCCGAAATGGTCCTCATCCAGCTTTTTGCGGGCCTTAGCCAGATTCAGCGTCTCCTTGGTGGTGACGCCCCAGGGGATCTCCAGGCAGGTATCCAGATACCCCCGGATGACCGCGGCTTCCGAGGAGCCGAAGGGCTGCTTGGCGAGACGGCCCAGCTCCTTGAGCAGCTTATCCCGGATCTCGTCCGAGACCGGCAGGGCGTTGATCTTGCCGCGGTAGATCTCCACATCGTCATCCTCGCCCAGCTCGGACTGGATGATCTTCATCTCCTCGCGCAGGTAGTAATCCCGCTGGCTGCGGTTCATGGCCTCCTGCGTCGCGTCGTTGAGCTCCTTTTCCAGGTTGAGCACGTTCAGTTCCCGGGAGAGCAGGCGGTTGAGCAGCATCATCCTGCGGCTGGGAGAGCGCTCCTCCAGCAACTCCTGGCGGTCCTCGATGCTGAAATGCACATTTTGTGCAATGTAGTTTGCCACATAGGCAGGTTCCGGGTTTGCCAGCACGTTGAGAATCTGCTCGTTGATCATGTCGCTGTTGAAGCGCACATATTCCTCAAACTGGCCCAGCACGCTGCGCAGCAGCGCTTCCATCCGGTCAGCGCTGACGCGCTCCTTCCGGTCCTCCATGCGCTCCACCCAGGCGTAGTAGCACTTGGGATCGCACTGCATGCTCTCCGCCTTTGCCCGGTAGAGTCCCTCCACCATCACGCGGCAGAGGTTGCCCCGGGGCTGACGGAGCTGCTGCTTGATGCGGCAGACCGTGCCGACGGAGTAGATGTCGTTCTCCTGGGGCATATCGGCGGTCAGATCCTTCTGGGCCGAGAGGAATATCATCTGATCGCAGCGCACCGCGGCATTCAGCGCCGCGATGGACGCGGGGCGCTCCACGTCAAAGGTCAGAAGCATCCCGGGGAAAACGTGCAGCCCACGCAGGGCCAGCAGCGGCAGCTTATCCATTTCTTTGATTGTTGCGGGCATATCGTACTCTCCTTTCCGGAGTCGGCTCTGTCACTTGGCGTGCTCCACGGTGGGGCGTGTGCCCTCCCGCACGCACTCCGCGGTGACGATCACTTTCTTTGCGGTTTTGTCGGAGGGGACCATGAACATGATATCGGTCATGACGCCCTCGATCACGCTGCGCAGGCCTCTGGCGCCGATCTTCATGTTGATCGCCTTGTCGGCAATGGCCTCCAGCGCCTCCGGTTCGTAGACCAGCTCCACCCCGTCGTAGGACATGAGGGCCTGATACTGGCGGGTCATGGAGTTTTTCGGCTCGGTCAGGATGCGGACCAGATCCTCCCGGTTGAGGCTCTCCAGCGTGGCCACCACGGGCAGTCTGCCGATGAGCTCGGGAATAATGCCGAACTGCAGCAAATCGTGCTGCTGGACCTGGGCCATGATCTTGCCCACGTCGCGCTCGCTTTTGGAGGTGATCTCCGCTCCGAAGCCCATGGTCTTCTTGTCGGTGCGCTTTTCGATGATCTTGTCAAGGCCGTCAAAGGCGCCGCCGCAGATGAAGAGGATGTTGGTGGTGTCCACCTGGATGAACTCCTGGTGCGGATGCTTGCGCCCGCCCTGGGGCGGGACGTTGGCGATGGTGCCCTCCAGGAGCTTGAGCAGCGCCTGCTGCACGCCCTCGCCGGAGACGTCGCGGGTGATGGAGGTGTTCTCGCTCTTGCGGGCGATCTTGTCGATCTCGTCGATGTAGATGATGCCCTTCTGGGCGCGCTCCACGTCGAAGTCCGCCGCCTGCAGGAGCTTGAGGATCACGTTCTCCACATCCTCGCCCACGTAGCCGGCCTCGGTCAGAGTGGTGGCGTCGGCGATGGCAAAGGGCACATCCAGCATCTTGGCCATGGTCTGGGCAAAGAGGGTCTTGCCGCTGCCGGTGGGGCCGATCAGGAGGATGTTGCTCTTCTGCAGCTCCACATCGTCCTTGGCCGCGTGGAGGATCCGCTTGTAATGATTATAGACAGCGACCGACAGGACGACCTTGGCCTTCTCCTGCCCGATCACATATTGATCCAGATTTTCTTTGATCTGCACGGGCTTGGGCAGCTTGGCAAACTCCAGCGGCAGCCCGTCGTACCCGGTCATCTGGGCCGGGGTGCCCGTCTCCTCCCCCACAATGCTGGCGCACATGCGCACGCAGTCGTCGCAGATATAGCAGTTGTTGCCGGCAATCATCCGTTCCACCAGGGACTGGGGCTTGCCGCAAAAGGAGCAGCGAATGCTCCGTCTGTCTTCATTCCTTGCCATTGTTTCTCCTTCTTTCCCATGAAAGGGCACGGGTCCATCCCGTTTGAAAAGGAAGGGGGAACAGCTCATGTTCCCCCTTCACAGCTTGTTCAGCGCTTGTAGATGACCTTGTCGATCAGACCGTAGGCCATGGCCTCGTCCGCGGACATGAAGTTGTCGCGCTCGCAGTCGGCTTCAATCGTCTCAATCGGCTTGCCCGTATTCTCTGCCAGGATCGCGTTGAGCTTTTTCTTGATCTTGAGAATATGCTCCGCCTGGATCTGAATATCGGTCGCCTGGCCCTGGCTGCCGCCGGAGGGCTGATGGATCATGATCTCGGCATTGGGCAGCGCGATACGCTTGCCCTTGGCGCCGGACGAGAGCAGAAACGCGCCCATGGAGGCCGCCATGCCGATGCAGATGGTCGAGACGTCGGGCTTGATGTACTGCATGGTGTCATAGATCGCAAGACCCGCGGAAACACTGCCGCCGGGGCTGTTGATATAAAACTGGATGTCCTTGTCGGGGTCCTGCGCCTCCAGATAGAGGAGCTGGGCCACGATCAGACTTGCGGTGGTGTCGTTGACTTCCTCTGACAGCATGACGATCCGATCGTTCAGCAGGCGGGAAAAAATGTCATACGAGCGCTCGCCGCGGCTGGTCTGTTCAACTACATAGGGTACCAAACTCATTTTAAACTCTCCTTTTTTTGCTCAGCATCCAAGAGAGCATATCCCTATCCCTGGGAAATTATTCTTCCTCCGCAGCTTTGGTGACCGCGCTGTCAACGATCAGGTTGGTGGCCAGTTCCTTGCGGAATTCGTGCTTCATAAAGTCCTCGCCGAAGTACTGCTTGAGCTGCTCAACGGTAGCGCCCACGTCGCCGGCGACCTTCTCCACGTAAGCGGCAAAGGCCTCGTCGTTGTCATCAAGAGTCTCGGCCTCCATGACAGCGTTGAGCAGCAGATCGGACTTGACCTGGAACTCGGCGCCGGGACGGATGCTGTTCTGCATGACCTCGTCGGAGATGCCCATCATGTTCTTCAGCTCCTGCAGGGAGACATTGCGGTCGTTCATGCCGAACTGAGAGGCGTAGTTGCGGAGGGTCTCCTCCACCTTTTCATCGATCATCACCTCGGGGATTTCGGCGGTGATGTTCTCGGCGGCCTGGCGCAGGATTTCGGCCCGGAAAGCGTTGTTGGCTTTGTCGGTCTTGTCCTTGAGAAGCTTGGCGCGAAGGTCGGCCTTGTACTCGTCCAGGGTGTCGAACTCGGACACGTCCTTGGCAAACTCATCGTCCAGCTCGGGCAGCTCCGGCATGGTCAGGCTGTTGAGCTTCACCTTGAAGACCACGTCCTTGCCGGCCAGCTCCGGGGTATACTCGGCGGGGAAGGTGATGTTCAGGTCTTTCTCCTCGCCGATCTTCATGCCGACGACCTGCTCCTCAAAGCCGGGAACAAAGCTGTTGGAGCCCAGTTCGAGAGAGTAGCCCTCGGCCTTGCCGCCCTCGAAGCGCTCGCCGTCCAGGAAGCCGTCGAAGTCGATGTTGGCGGTGTCGCCCATCTGCGCGGCGCGGTCGTCAATGTCGATCATGCGGGCGTTGCGCTTGCGGGTGGCGTTGAGCTCGGTCTCGACCTCTTCGTCGGAGACGGCAGGCACGCCCTTGACAGCCTCCAGGCCCTTGTACTGGCCGAGGGTGACCTCGGGATACAGGGAGACCTGGAAGGTGTAGCACACGGTACGCTCTTCGCTGACGTCCAGATCCTTCACGGAAGGCGTGCCGACGACACGGAGGCCGGACTCCTTCAGGCCAAACTCATAGGCGGTGGGAGCAAGCTCATCCATCGCGTCCTGATAAAAGACCTCGCGGCCGTACATGCCCTCGATCACGGCGCGGGGGGCCTTGCCCTTGCGGAAGCCGGGGATGCTTATGGAAGATCTGTTCTTGAGGTAGGCGCCGTTGACGGCCTTCTCAAACTCGGCCGCGTCGGTCTCGACTTCAAAAACAGCGGTATTCTTTTCTTTCTTTTCAACGTTCTTTAACTGCATGGTTGATTTCCTCCTATATATGTGTCTGCACGCACTGGGATATGATAACAGATATCCCATCTAAAATCAATGACTTTTTCTTGAATTTCGCGCCTTACAGCAATCTGACGGGCGTGAAATTCACAAAATCCGCGGACACAAGTTTGAACTGCGTCCCGTCGCTCCAGCCGTTGAACGCGCTGCGGCAGCCCTTGCCGTGAATGTGCCCGTAACAGCACAGGCGCACATGGTGCTCCTTGAGCAGGGAGAGGATTTCCTCACATCGATAATTCTGGTAGATGGGCGGATAATGCAGGAATACCAGCTTCTCCCTCTCCCCCGCCGCCTTCAGCGACGTCTCCAGACGTATGATCTCCCGGCGCATGATTTTCCTGTCGTGCTCATCGCCGCGCTCCTCCTCGTAAAACCAGCCCCGGGTTCCGCAGAGTGCGTAGTCTCCGTAGAGAAAGCAATTGTTGTTGAGAATATCGATGCTCCCGATCCCGTGTTCAGCGAAGAAGCGCTTTGTCTTTGCCGCCGTGGTCCACCAGTAATCGTGGTTTCCCTTGAGAATGATCTTCTTTCCCGGAAGCCTCTCCACAAAGGCAAAGTCCGGCCCGGTTTCCTCCAGACCCATCCCCCAGCTCAGATCCCCGCAGAGGACAGTCAGATCGTCTTCCGTCAGGGATGCAAAGCCCTGCAGGAGTTTTTGATCGTGGTCCTTCCAGGCGTCCCCGAAAATGTCCATCGGCTTTTCCTTTGCCAGAGACAGATGCAAATCTCCGATGGTATAAAGTCCCATAATTCCTCCGCATAAAACACAAGGGTTTGACAGATACTCTGCTTGAAACCAAAACGATTGGAGGCCATACGCATGGCGGAAAAGAAAAACAGAAGCGGCAATCCCGGCGTGGGCTGCGACGTGAGCGCATGCAAGTACAACACGGTCGACTGCCGCTGCAGCGCGGAGAGAATCAGCGTGCAGAACGAGGCAGCCAACACCAAGGGAGAGACCTATTGCTCCACCTTCTGCCCCAGAGGCAGCTGCTGACAGCAAATCAAAGCCGCCCGCCGCAATTGCGGCGGGCATTTCTTTTATGAAAACGCGTTTTCCAGATGCTGAATCTGCGCCCTGCGGGTACTCTCCCCCTCCGGGGCATAGATCTCGATCACGTCAAAACGCGGCTGCAGGTCCGATTCGTGGGCGGCAAGCCACAGACTGGCGCTGGTCAGAATACGCCTTTGCTTGGCGTAGGTGACGAATTCCCGCGCTTGGGCAAAGTCCGCGTTTTTGCGGAGCTTGACCTCCACAAAACAGACATATCCGCCCTTGGACGCGATCAGATCAATCTCTCCGAAGCGGCAGCTGTAATTGCGCTCCAGGATCCGATAGCCCTTTCGCCGGAGGAAGGAGGCCGCCAGCTCCTCGCCCCAGCTTCCCAGTTCTTTTCTGTTCATGGGTACAGCTTCTTCAGGAAGCTCATGCGGTGGATGGGTGAAGGGCCGTACTTCCGCAGGGCCTCATAGTGCAGTCTGGTGCCGTAGCCCTTGTGCTGCTCAAAATGGTACTCCGGATACTGTTCCGCCATCTCCAGCATATAGCGGTCACGCGTCACCTTGGCCAGGATGGAGGCCGCGGCTATATCGGCGCACCTGGCGTCGCCCTTCACCACACAGCGGCTGGGCGTCTGAATGCCGGTATTGCGGTTGCCGTCGATCAGCGCCAGCTCAGGCCTCGGGTCAAGCTGCGCCAGGGCGCGGTTCATGGCGAGGAAGGTGGCGTTGAGGATATTGAATTCCTCAATCTCCTCCACTGAGGCAAAGGCGATCCCGAAGGACAGGGCTTTTTCGCAGATGACGTGATAGAGCGCTGCCCGCTTTTTCTCCGTCAGCTTCTTGGAATCGTTGAGATCCACGATCGCAAGCCCACGGGGCAGGATCACCGCCGCGGCGCACACCGGCCCGGCCAGGGGGCCCCGGCCCGCCTCATCCACACCGCAGAGCAGACGAAAGCCCTCTTCATAGATCTCATTTTCCAGCAGCCACAAATCCATCGTTCGGCGTCTCCAATGTCAGTCTTCCCAGCTTGCCCTCATGGTATTCCTTGAGCAGGGTGTTGGCCATGCGCTCCAGATCGTACTCCCCTTTGGAGATCAAAAAGCCGCGTTTCTGAGCGGCCAGCTCCAGCAGCTCAAAGCCGTTCAGCCCCGGCTGCGGCTCCAGCTTGTAGCGGGCGCGGAGCGCGTCCGGGTAATAGGTCTGCAGGCGCAGCATGAAGTTTGCGCCCAGGGTCTCCTTGTCGATCACATCCGCCTTGATGGCGTTGGTGATGGCCAGCAGCTCCCCCACCTCCTGGCTTTCAAACTTCGGCCAGAGGATGCCCGGGGTGTCCAGGAGGTCCAGGCCTCTGTCAATATTGATCCACTGCTTGCCGCGGGTTACGCCCGGCTTGTCCCCTGCGACAGCGGCCTTGCGGCCCGCCACCTTGTTGATGAAGGTGGATTTGCCCACATTGGGAATGCCCAGGATCATCACCCGCAGGCCTCTTCCCACCTGGCCCTTGCTCTCATACTCCTTCAGCTTGTCCTGCAGCAGGGCGCGCACCGCGGGCACAAAGCCGCTGACGCCCCGACCAGATCTCGCATCCGTTTCCAAAATAGCAAGTCCCTGCTCCTGGAAGAAGCGGCGCCAGCGGGCCGTCATCTCCGGGTCCGCCAGATCGCAGCGGTTGAGGATGACGAGCCGCGGCTTGTCCCCGGCCAGCTTGTCGATATCCGGGTTTCGGCTGGCGTTGGGGATGCGTGCGTCCAGGATCTCACACACCGCGTCCACCAGCTTGATGTTTTCCTCGATCATCCGCTGGGCCTTTGTCATGTGTCCGGGGAACCATTGGATGTTCATTTTTTCAAAGCTCTGGTCCATAATGATTATATGATGGCGAAAAGCCATAAGCATTTCGCCGCGCAGCTTTGCTGCGCAGCAAAACAGCATGGCTGTTTTGCCATATTCTCATTGCAAGGAGCATCGGGCGAATGATTTTGGGAATCATTCGCTGCCAAACCTGTCGTTTGGCAGCGAAATCAATCGTATTTCCGATTGATTTCGCCATCCGATGATCATTATTAGCCCACCGCCCGGAGAGAGGACAGCGGGTAGATCACATAGTAGGCCCGGCCCAGGATCAGGCGGGTATCCAGCATGCCGATCTCCTTCTTGCGGCTGTCGATGGAGGCGTTGCGGTTGTCGCCCATGACGAAGACACAGCCCTCCGGCACCGTTTTCGGGCCAATGAAGTCCAGCTTGTTGTAGGTGGGCTCGCTGATAAAGTCCTCGGCAATGGCGACGCCGTCGATATAGACGATGCCATTTTCAAAGTCCATGTTGATCTCCTGGCCCTCCACCGCGATCACGCGCTTGACCAGAGCCTTGTTGGGATCGTACTCGTCCTTCTTAAAGACCACGATATCCCCCACCTTGGGCTTATAGAACAGCCCGGACACCAGCATCTTCTCACTGTTGTTCAGGGTGGGATACATAGAAGTCCCGATCACGTCGATGACGCGGACGCAGAACATAAACAGCAGCACGCAGATGATCAGCGCAACCAGCAGACACTGGATCCAGTCATAGGTCTCCTTGCTGGATGCGTTGGGATCGACCCCCGCGGGAACTGCTTTCTTTTTTTTCGTTTTGGCGCTCATAGCAATCTCCGTTCATAAAGATTCATGATATTATACACCATTTGCAAAGCTCGTTCAACTCTTTTTCACGGCGGCTTTTCCGCTTGAAAGCACCGGCGCAACATGGTATCATGGGGAAAACAGGCGGGAGGGGACAACATGAAGCTCAGCATTGTGATTCCGATCTATAATGTGCGGGACTATCTGCCCGCCTGTGTGGAATCGGTCCTGCTCCCGGACCGGCGCGACTATGAGATCATCCTGGTAAACGACGGCTCCACAGACGATTCCGGAACCATTGCGGCGGAATACGCATCCCGCTTCCCCGACACGCTCCGCCTGATCACCACGGAAAACGGCGGCCTGGGCGCCGCCAGGAACGTGGGACTGGAGGCCGCCGCGGGCGATTTTGTATTCTTTCTGGACAGCGACGACCGCCTGGCGGAGGGGGCGCTGCCGGAAATCCTGGCGGAGCTCACGCCGGAGCGTGACATGCTGATCTTTGACTTTCTCTCCGTTAATCCCGACGGCTCCGTCATCGAGCGCATGCCCGGCTGCGGGAAGACGGGCGGCGTCAGCCTCTCCGACTTTCCGGAGCTGCTGCTGGCCTATCCCTCCGGCTGCAACAAGATCTGCCGCCGCAGCCTCTTTCTGGATCATGACATCCGCTTTCCCGGCAGAGTCTGGTACGAGGATCTGCGCACCATGCCCAAGCTCTATCCCCTCACGGAGCGCATTTTTGCCGCCGGAAAGCCCTGGTATCTCTATCTGATGCGCCCGGGCTCCATCACCAACAGCGCAAAGCTCCTGCGCAATCTGGAGATCATCGACGCGGTGGACGATCTGCTGGGCTATTATCGGGCCCGCGGCCTGTATGAAACGTATCGGGCGCAGTTGGACTATGTGGCCTTTTACAACATGTTTCTGACCGCCTCCGTCCGCGTCTGCCAGGCCGACGCGTCCAGCCCCGTGCTTCCGCAGCTCCGGGACGCTTTTCTGCAGCGCTTCCCCGATTACGCACAGAACCCGTATATTCGGTCCATGTCCAAAAAGCATCGCCTGCTGACAAAGCTGCTGCTGGCCGGACAGTATCGCGCGGTCGCCGCGCTGATGCACGTCAACGACAAGCTTCGGAACAAGGCGCGCTGAACGGGAGGAAGAAATGATCAAGCTCAGTGTCATCATCCCCGTCTATAACGTGGAGGCATATCTGGCCAAGTGTCTCGATTCCGTAATTCTGGAAGGTGAGACAGACTATGAGATCATCCTGGTAAACGACGGCTCCACGGATTCTTCTCCCGCCATCGCCGAGGTGTACCGCGCCCGCTATCCGGAGCTGATCCGGGTGATCACCACGGAAAACATGGGTCTCGGCAGCGCCAGAAACACCGGCATGGCCCACGCAAACGCCGAGCTCCTCTACTTTCTGGACAGCGACGATTACCTTGCGGAAGGCGGCATGCGGCGCATCCTGGAGCTGTGCGACCGTGATTTTGATCTCTGCCTTTTTGACACCGTTTCCGTGGACCCCGCGGGCCGAACCTTAAAGGATATCCCAGGCTGCGGACGGGAGGAGCACATCACGCTCTCGGAATACCCGGAGCTTCTGCTGCAGATCCCCAACGCCTGGAACAAAATCTACCGGGCAAGCCTCTTTCGGGACCACCAGATTCTGTTCCCCGCCCGGGCGTGGTTTGAGGATCTGCGCACCGTCCTGAAGCTCTACGCCTTCACGGACAAG
This sequence comes from Candidatus Limivicinus sp., assembly GCA_045117295.1. Lineage (GTDB taxonomy): Bacteria > Bacillota > Clostridia > Oscillospirales > Oscillospiraceae > Limivicinus. The sequence continues at coordinate 5,674 of JBGUNL010000070.1, read as the reverse complement.
ATTCTCTACGTTCCCGAAGCGCTGCACCGCTATTTGATCCGTCCGGGCTCCATCACCAATTCTGCCAAGGCGGAGCGGAACCGGGAGATCATCGAGGCCGTGGACGATGTGCGCGGCTTCTATCGGGAGCTGGGCCGCTTTGACGAGCTGAAGGCTGAGCTGGACTTTTTGACCTTCCACGCCCAGTTCCTCACCAGCTCCATTCGCGCAAACCTCGCGGACAGGCACTCCCCGGTGCAGGAGGAACTCCTTGTGGATTTTCTGCAAAAGTGCCCCGACTTCCGAGACAATCCGTATGTCAGGAAGATCCCGCCCAAGCACAAGCTGCTCACCTGGCTGCTGCTCCACCGCATGCGCCTTGCGGTCCATGTACTGATGCGTTTGAACAACCGGGCTAAAAACCGATAAGGTGATTCAAAAAAGGAACTCCGAAAACGGAGTTCCTTTTTCCTTACAGACCGGATTTGATTTTCAGCAGGAGCTGGCCCATCTGCTCCAGACCGCTGTAGTTGAGAAGCATGATGATCCGCCGGTTTCGCGTCTCCCGCTGATAGCTGGGACAGCGGGAAAGCCGCGGGATTTTTTCATGGGCATAGCTTCTCAGGGTCCGGATCACGGTCTTTCTGTCCGGCGCGCTCTGCTGCGCCAGGCGGCTGATGGAATCCAAAATCACGTGGTTGATCAGGAAAAACTCAAAATCATCCCTGCGCCCCAAAGGCACGAGCTCCTGCTCCAGCAGCTCCATGATGCGGAGGATGTCCAGATTCTTCGCCGCGTTGTTGTTGTGCATGGTGGATTCCTGGCCGCGGCGGTAGATATACAGGGGCTCCCGGATGTACTCGGTCCGCCCGGAGCGGACCAGCATCACCGCGGAAAAGAAGAAATCCTCATACCACAGGCCCTCGGGAAAATGCAGCTCCTCGATTTTGCTTCTGCGGAAAATCTTGTTGCAGGAGGAACCCGCGGAACTCAGGGGGTGGTCCTGGAGAGCCGCCGGGAGAACCTGCTCCCGGCCGTCGGCATACCGCTCCAGGAAGTCGCAGGCCACCACGTCCGCCCCGGTCTCGTCCGCGCGGGCGCAGAGCTTTTCATACATGCTCGCATCCACCCAGTCGTCGCTGTCCACAAAGCCCACATACTCCCCCTGCGCCAGGGGCAGCGCCAGGTTTCTGGCTCTCCCCTGCCCGCCGTTATCCACATGGAGGACACGGACCTTCTCCGGAAAGCGCGCCGCGTACGCGTCGGCGATCTCCCCGGAGCGGTCCGGCGAGCCGTCGTCCACCAGGAAGATCTCCAGATCCTCCATAGTCTGGGCCAGGAGGGAGTCCACACACGCGGCGAGGTATTCTTCCACCTTGTAGACCGGCACAATCACGCTCAGCTTCATATCCACTCTCCCCTCCAGCTGCTGGTCTGACCTCCGGCCTTCATCCGGGTCTGGTAGTGAATCAGCCCGAGGATGAGGGAGAGATAGATGGAGACGTTGGGTCTGCGCAGCACGGCGCCGGAAAACTGCGCAATGCCGATCAGCAGCACGAAGCAGACCAGAAGGATGAAGTTATCCGCGGTGAACGCGCTGCGGAAATCCTGCTTCAGTCTGCGGAGGATCCGATACAGATAATACAGGATGAAAGCGGCGTAGGCGGCAAAGCCCAAATAGCCGTAATAATAAAAGATGGCGGGCCAGTCGTTTTCCAGATCCATGCGTCCGTTCAGCCAGGCGGAGGAACAGTCGATGCCCAGGAGTCTTGTCAGCGTGTCGCTGTGATCCCAGACCAGGGACATATAGCTGCGCTTCAAGTTGCGGGTATTCAGCAGGACCGAGGCGTCCGTGGTCAGATCATATTTGAGCATGATCTCATCCATGTCAAAGCGCTCAAACATGTCTGGGCAGAGATTCCAGAGGCACTTCCAGTAATAGTCGGAATAGAGGGTGTGGATCTCCGGGTCGTTGAGGATCTGATCCCGGGTCAGGGTGGCGGGATCAAAGTCCCCTCCGCCGAAGGAGTCCTCAAACTCCGTCTGGGTTTTCTCCATAAAGCTGACCTGGGACTGGCGGATCTTGTATTTGGGCGTCAGCGGGTAAGCGGCCGCTGAGAGCAGCGCCACCGCGACGATCACCAGCATCGCCAGTCGGTTGACCCGGCAGCCGCGGATCTTCCGCTCCAGGGGCAGAAACGCGGCAAAGCCCAGGAAGATCAGGAAGATGGAGAGATAGCAGGTCATGGTGCCGTTGACGATCAGGACGCAGGCCGTCAGTACCGGCACAAGGATATTCACCACAGGCTTGTCGGACTTGACGGCGCAGAAAATAGAGAAGGCCGCCAGCACGACCAGGATCGTGCTGTTTGCGGTGCGGTTGTCGTCAATGACCCAGCCGCTGACGCCGAGACCTTCGCCATAGGTGACGTTGGCCGTCCGCGTCAGGATGGCGAGGCCCAGAGCCAGCGCCGTGATGGCCGCAGCAAAGAACAGCCCCCAGTAGGCCTGGTTCCGGGTCTGAGCGTCCCGGATGGCATAGGCAAAGCAGACCGCCAGAATGGGCATCTGCGCCGTCTTTGCCGTATAGGAGATCTCATAGGTGATGCTCTCCGCCCCGATGCGCAGCGCATTGAGAAGGTGCAGGGCGCAGACCAGAGCGATCGCGCCGAGGGCCAGCAGAAAACGTATCCGGTCCTTTTTCTCCGGTATGCGGAAAAGCAGCCAGACCGGCAGCGCCAGCATGATCACCAGGCGCACAAAGCCCGCCAGCGTTCCCTCCGGGCTCCGGGTCCAGAAGGCGACAATGTCCAGGATCGGCTGAAGAACGATCAGCAGCATCAGCCAATGGTTGCGCAGAAATGCGCCGATATTCGATTGTTTCCTCTGCTTCTTCATCCGATCACCTGAAACCATTTCTCCGCCACGCGCTCACGGGAAAACATCTGCGCGTGTTCCAGGGCCTGTAAGCCCATGGACATGCGTTTTTCCGCATCCTGCATCAGGGTCACGATGCGGTCTTCATACCGCTGCCGCTCCCCCTCCGGCACCAGATAGCCGGTCTTTTCGTCCTCAACAAGGAAGCCGGGGCCGACCCGGACGTCATAGGCTACGATGGGCAGGCCGCAGCTCTGCGCCTCCAGCAGCACAAAGGGAAATCCTTCGGACCGGGAGGACATGGCAAAGAGCGACGCGCGGAGCATCTCCTGCTCCACCTGGGCGTTGCTCATCTGTCCCGGCAGCTCGATATAGGAGGAGGCGTTGTGCGCTTCCACAAACTGCCGTATCTTCCCCAGATCCTCGCCGTCGCCGATCAGGCGCAGCTTCCAGTCCGGCACTCGGTCGTGGAGATGACAGAACTGCTCCGCCAGCAGGTCAAAGCGCTTGACATCCGCCACGCGCCCCACGGCGATCAGTGTTTTCTCACGATTCTCCAGAGAAACCCGCTCCGGGAAATGCTCCAGAAAATTGGGCATGTAGACAAGCTCCGTATGGGTATTGCGGCCCGCCATAATCTCCCGGGCTTCTTCCACCAGCTGCGGCGTCAGCAGCGCCAGTACGTCCAGATTGCGGTATCCCCGCCGGAAGGCGCGGATATACTTTTTCTCAAAGCGGTGGTCGTGGTGCAGCTGGCCGATCTTCAGCACATTTTTCGCGCCATAGCGTGACAGCGGCAGATTGTCCTCATGCCGGGTGGTGATGATGACCCCCTCGGTAATGTTGCGGATCATCTTCTTGACCGCGCCGCGCTTTCCCGTCAGGATGCGGATGCTGCGCATGCTCTCCTTCCAGAACTTCTTGAAGTCCCGGGCCCGGATGGCGGCCTTCCATTCCTCCCGGTTGGGCACGTCGTGCAGCAGGAAGCGGACGCTGACGCGCTCGTCGATGGGCATGGCCGGCGTCCCCGGCAGTTTGTATACGCTGTAAAGCCGCACATCGTAACGCTCGGCAAAGAGATTGGCCATGCCGGTGACTGCCTTCTCCACCCCGCCGACGCCCAGGTGCAGGGCGATGATGTTGACCTGTTTTTTCTTCTCTGTCGGCTCTGCGGGCGTCTCCGCCAGCTGTTTGACCCGGCGGATGATCTCCGCGTTGTACGCCTCCAGGTCGTCCCGCTTCTTCTCCGTCCGTTCCGCCCCCGCCATGGCCTCCACCAGATCGTCGAAGCCCTTCAGCCCCTCGCTGTAGATCTCCAGATTCTTTGTGCAGTAAAGCGGAAGCCCCAGGGCCGTCGCCTCCATGACGTTCAGCGGCTGGCCCTCATAGCGGGAGGTGGAGACAAAGGCGTCCATCTTGTCCATGTAGACAAAGGGGTTCTTTTTCTGGCCCAGGAAGGTCACAAAGTCTGTCAGTCCGAGACTGTCCCGCTGGTATTCCAGCATCAGGCGCTTGTCCCCGTCCCCGATGATATACAGGTGCACATCCTGCCTCTTTTCAGTCAGGCGGCTGAACGCATCCAGCATGATGTCATAGGCCTTCTGGTGGCAGAGCCTGCCGATGGCGACGAAGTTCAGCTTGCTCTCGTCCACGGCAAAATCGGACTCTTCCGCCGCCTTGGAGAAAATCTCCCCCGTGTCGATGGTGTTCTGGATGACGGTATACTTCTTGTCGTACATCCCGCTGCATTCGCGGAAGGGCTCGATGACGCCCTTGGAGACACCGACGAACTCATCGTAATATTTGAATTTATCCTTGAAATTGGACCAGAGCACCCGGTACTTCCACTCGTTCTCCAGCTTTATACTGACGTTGTTGTGGATCCACATGACCCGGCGCCTGGCCGGGACCGTCAGCGCCCCCAGGGCACAGGAGAACTGGTAGGAATTGAAATCAATGGCAACGTCGTAGGGCTCCGTCACGTCGGAGAAGTCGAAGGAGACCAGCTTTCTGGCCACGTCAAAGGGCATAAAAGAGCAGACGCGGGGAACGCGCTTGAGGTATTTGACCGTGAGCTGTTCCGGGAAATGAACGTCCCAGAAGCTCTTGGCGTCGGAGAGATAGAGGTCGACCTGATAATTATCGTAATCGAAATTCATCAGGAGATTCATGATCGACTTCTGAATCCCGCCCACGTCCAGATTGTCCTGAAAGAAAGCAATCCTCTTCATGCATCGTGCCCTTTCATCCGCTGTTGTGTCTCTATTTTATCGCAAAAGCGTTCTTCTGTAAAGGAGAATCCGCCCATAGCAAAAGGCACCTTCCGGATGGAAGATGCCTTTTCTTTCGCTGTTTGTCTTACAGGCGCTCCTTGACCTTGGCCGCCTTGCCCACGCGGTCGCGCAGGTAGTACAGCTTGGCTCTGCGGACCTTGCCCTTGCGGACGGTGGTGACAGAGACGATGGAGGGAGAGTGCACCGGGAAGACCTTTTCGCAGCCGACGCCGTAGGAGATGCGGCGGACGGTGATGGTCTCATTGATGCCGCCATGCTTCTTGGCAATGATGGTGCCTTCGAAAGCCTGGGTACGCTCGCGGTTGCCTTCCTTGACGCGGACGAGGACACGCACGGTGTCGCCCACGTTCATCTCGGGCAGCTCGGGCTTCATGTACTGCTCGCTGAGAATTTTGACCAGATCCATAATCCAATCCTTCTTTCATATAGACGTTCTTACCGGAGGGTCGAAGCCGCGGCAGCGGACCGCCTTGTTAACGTACCGGAAAGTTCCCGGCACAAGCTATGGTATAATAACACACTTT
>JBGUNL010000069.1:0-5684 GCA_045117295.1 Candidatus Limivicinus sp. | reverse complement strand
CGAAACGCATCCCGCTTGGTCTCTTCATCTTGGATCAGGAGCAGAAAGCATACCGCGAAAACCGGCATCTGCACCACGCCGGCCAGGTAACGGATATCCGTGACGGGGCTGATATAGCCATGCTTCCAGGAGTTCAGGAAGTGGAGCAGGCAGAACCCGCCCACCGCCAGCAGGAAGCAGAAAAAGGCCTTCTTCCGCCGGGTGGCAAGAAACACCGCCGCCGGCAGAACCACCAGCAGGACCAACCGGATGATTCCGGCGGGTGTGACGGTCTCATTCCGTGTCCAGTAGGCCAGCACGTCCAGGCACGACTGTGCCGCAAACAGCAGCATCAGCCAGAATCCGGGTCGCCGGATTCGATCAGTCCTCTCCCTCAGCGTTCTCATCTCCTCTCCCAAGAATGGAAATGGCGTCTTCTGTTCGAAGACGCCATTTGACATGCACCCTTACAGGCGCTCCTTGACCTTTGCCTTCTTGCCGACACGGTCGCGCAGATAGTACAGCTTCGCACGGCGAACCTTACCCTTGCGGACAGTGGTAACGGAGACAATCGAGGGAGAGTGAACCGGGAAGACCTTCTCGCAGCCGACACCGTAGGAGATGCGGCGGACGGTGATGGTCTCGTTGATGCCGCCATGCTTCTTGGCAATGATGGTGCCTTCGAAAGCCTGGGTACGCTCACGGTTGCCTTCCTTGACAAGAACGAGAACACGGACGGTGTCGCCCACGTTCATTTCGGGCAGTTCCTTCTTCATGTACTGCTCGCTGAGAACTTTGACCAGATCCATTGTCGTGATCCTTCCTTTATGAAGACGTTCATGCCAGAGGGCTCAGCCTTAGCAGCGGACCGCCTGATTCACGCCGCGCGGACCTATCCGCGCAAGCTCTGGTATGATAACACAGTTTTTTGCGGAATGCAAGCCCTTTTCAGCGAAAAATCTCCATGTTTTCGAGATAAACCTCCAGTCTCGTAAAGGAGGAGAAGTCTGGCTCCAGCTCCGGCGCCAGCTGCCGCAGCGCGTCCGGCAGAAGGGCCGGGTTCAGCGTGGGCTCCTGGGCGGAGATGACAGCATGCAGAAGGACGCAGTCCGGCTCAGCTGCGAAGGAGATCTCCCGGATGGCCGGGCGAATATCGCTCTCCCCCATTCCGCGCTTGGTCTTTTTGGTGATGACAATGCTGTCCCGCGCAAAGAACTCCCGCAGCGCAGCGCACATCGTATCCGTCGGCCGGCGATCATATTCAAAGCGTCCCTCGATCTCCAGATACTTGAGCGCCGCGGTCTTGCTTCCCGGCTCATAGCACTCTGTGATCCGGATCCCCTCCGGCATCACCGCCGTCAGCTTTTCCGGCAGCGAGGCGAGATCGGCGTCTTCCTTCAGCCTGAAGTCCATGATCTCACAGCGGCTCGCCGTGCCCACGGAGAGCGGCAGGGCGATGGAGATCTGCGGGTGGGGGTTGAAGCCCTCGGAGTATTTGAGCGCATAGCCCGCGCGGGAGAAGGCCCGCTGCATGGTGTGCATCAGATCCAGATGGGAGATATAGACGGCGCGTCCCGTTTTCTCAAAACGAAGTCTCAGCTTATCCATCGCACTTGCCCCCTTTCATCAGCCGCAGCGCCCCGCAGGCGGAGCACTGGTGACGGCAGTCCGGCGAGAGCCGGGAGGCGTAGCACATTTCGCGCTCATGAACCAGATGCGCCTTGCGTACGCCCACGTCGATCATATCCCAGGGCAGCACCTCGTCCACACTGCGCGCACGCTCTGCGTAAAAAGCGGGGTCCAGGCCAAACTTCTCCAGGGCCTGCATCCAGCGTTCAAAGCTGAAGTAGTCGGTCCAGGCCTCCAGCCGCCCCCCGTTTCGCCAGACCTCCTCCAGAACGTTGGCCAGTCTCCGGTCGCCCCGGGAGAGAACCGCCTCCACCACACTGGTGTCCGCGTCGTGCCAGTTGTAGATCACATTCCGGGCATGGATGCTGCTGCGCAGGAGGTTCACCCGCCGCAGGTATTCCTCCCGGCTGATCTGGGGCTCCCACTGGAAGGGGCTGTGGGGCTTGGGAATAAAGCAGGAGGTGGAAATGGTGATCTTCACCCCGCGGTTCTTGTTCTTCGCATTCTCTCGCCAGCAGTGGAGAATCCGCCCCGCCATGTCCGCGATGCCCACGATATCCTCGTCCGTCTCCGTGGGAAGGCCCAGCATGTAATAGAGCTTCACCGTATTCCAGCCGCCCGCGAAGGCGATGGAGCAGGTGTGCAGCAGATCCTCTTCGGTGACATTCTTGTTGATGGCGTCCCGCAGGCGCTGGCTGCCGCCCTCCACGGCAAAGGTCAGGCCGCTCTTGCGCACCTTCTGCAGCTTTTCCATAATCTCCATGGAGAAGTTGTCCGCCCGCAGGGAGGGCAGCGAGAGGCCAATGCTGCGGCTCTCGCAGTATTCCAGCAGGCCGTCGCAGAGTCCCGGCAGCGGCCGGTAGTCGCTGGTGCTGAGGGAGAGAAGCGTCACGTCCTCGTGGCCGGTATTCTTCAATGCCTCAATCCCCTGCCGGATCAGCGTCTCCGGCTTTTTGGCCCGGATGGGCCGATAGATGTAGCCCGCCTGGCAGAAGCGGCAGCCGCGCACACAACCGCGGAACAGCTCCAGATTCACCCGGTCATGCACCACCTCGGTGGAGGGGACGATGGGGTTTACGGGATAGGGTGAGCTGTCCAGATCGATCACGATCCGCTTGGTCACCTTTTCGGGCGCCCCGTCCTTCGCGCGGATCTCGCTGACCGTTCCGTCTTCCTGATAGGAGATCTCATAGAGAGATGGCACATAGACGCCTTCGATCTGCGCGGCGCGGCGGAGAAAAACCCGTTTGCTCCATCCCTCCTCCTTGGCCTGCTTGAGAAGCGCGAGGAGTTCGTTGTTCATTTCCTCCCCTTCGCCGATGACAAAGAGGTCCATGAAGTCCGCCATGGGTTCGGCGTTGACAGCGGCGGAGCCCCCCGCGAAAACCAGCGGCAGCAGCTTTTCCCTGTCTGCGCTGCGCAGCGGAAGTCCCGCCTGGTCCATCATGTCCAGGACCGTGGTATAGGCCATCTCATAGCCGACAGAGAAGGCCAGTACATCAAACTGGTCCAGACTGTCGCCGCTCTCCAGGGCGTAGAGGGGGATCTGCGCCCTCTTCATCTCCTCGTACATGTCGCCCCAGGGCGCGAAAACGCGCTCACACCAAACATAGTCCAGGCTGTTCATGGTGTGATACAGGATGCTCATGCCGAGATTGGACATACCGATTTCATAGGTATCGGGAAAGCAAAAGGCCACGCGCAGAGACACGCTGCCGCGGTCCTTGATGATCTGGTTGTACTCGCCGCCGGTATAGCGGGCGGGCTTTTGCACACGAGGCAAAATGCGCTCCAGGCGTTTATCCATGGTTCTCTCCTGCAGGGTAAAATCATTTTCAATATTTTATATTAAATTCGCGCTCTTTACAAGGGGAAGCTCTTCATTTTGCAGCAGCAGAAGCCAGAGTCCCGCGGCAATTGCCGCGTTTCCTTTTTTTAACACGGAAAGCAGCAGCCCCAAAAGCAGCACCCCCGCCAGCAGTACGCGGGAGAGCTTTCGGGTGAAGGCCACCCCTCGTTCTTCTCCCAGAGAAAGAATCGCTGCTGTCTGAAAGAGGCGTCCTCCGTCCAGCGGAAGGATCGGGAGCAAATTGAAAAAGCTGATCAGCAGGCTCAAGTCCGCACTCTGCAGCAGCCAGTCCACGCTCGTTTTTCTGTAGAGCAGCCGGGCAATCAGCGCGTAAACCAGTCCGGCCAAGGGACCTGCCAGGGCCGCCGCCGCGTTCTTCCCGGCGCTTTGAAAGCCGTCGTAGCAGATGCAAAGCCCCGATGGCCCCAGACGCATGCTCACAATGGAAAAGCCCAGCAGGGCCAGGGCCATCAGATGGCCGCACTCATGAGCAAACACGGGAAGCAGCGCCGCTGCCGCCAGGCGCGTATCCCCTGCGGCATGCACGGCAAGGCAGCTCAGCGCCGCAAAGAAACTGATCAGCGCATGCCCGATATGGAAAACACGAAGCTTTCGCTGCAAGCGGTCGCCCTCCCCCATTCTGGCTTTTGCTATCTATATGCCGCCCGGCAAAAAGAAATCCCGCAGCAGCGGGATTTCTTTTTTTCTTATTTATTTCCAGTTTTCGAGGAAGCGGCACATGATCCGGTACAGCTTCTCCGTGGAGGAAATGCTCAGGCGCTCCCGCACCGAGTGGACCTCCAGCAGATCGGGCCCCAGGGAGACGCAGTCCAGGCCCGGGATCTTCTCCATGAACAGACCGCATTCCAGACCGCCGTGAGTAGCCGTGATCTCCGGGGCCTTTCCAAGGACCTGGGCGCAGGCATCGGAAAGCGCGTCACGCAGAACAGACTCTCTCTTGAACGCCCAGCCGGGATAGGAGCTGTGGGCGGAGAAGTCCGCGCCGAAGACCTCGCACAGGGCCTGCAGGCGCTCCACCACCATCTGCTTCTGGCTGGCGATGGCGGAACGGACGCTGTAGCTGAGCTTGACGCCGGTCTCGTCCGTGGTGATCACGCCCAGATTCAGAGAGGTCTGCACAAGGCCGGGAATGTCCATGCTCATGGCCTGGATGCCGTAGGGGCAGAGAAGCATCATGTTGAGCAAATCCCTGGTTCTTGAGGTGCTGAACGCACGGTCGGCCATGCCGCAGAGCTCAGCGTGCATGGTCAGCCCCGGATCCGCCGCGGCGTATTCCGCCCGGAAAACGGACTGGTACTCTCGGCTGAGCGACTCAAAGGCCTCCGCCTTTTCCGCGGGAAGTGCAAGGACCGTCCTGCAGAAGAGCGGAATGACGTTCGTGAAGGTACCGCCGTTCATGGAGCAGACGCGAAGGCCCGTCTCCTTTTCCGCCAGGTGCAGAAAACGTCCGGTCAGCTGGGTGGCGCTGGCGCGGCCCTTGTCGATCTCCGCGCCGGAGTGGCCGCCTTTGAGGCCCTCCACCGTCAGGGCATAGCAGACCATTCCCTCCGGCAGGCTCTCCCGGTCCGCCTTGAATACGCAGTCGGTGCGCACGCCGCCCGCGCAGCTGACCGTCAGAAAGCCCTCCTCCTCGGAGTCCAGATTCACCAGGAACTTCCCCTGCAGATCCGAAGCGTCCAGGCCGATGGCGCCGTCCATGCCAGTCTCCTCGTCGGTGGTAAACAGCGCCTCGATGCGGGGATGCTGCAGCGTGTCATCGTCCAGGATCGCCATGGTGATGGCAACGGCAATGCCGTTATCCCCGCCCAGGGAGGTCTTGTACGCCTTGACCCAGTCGCCGTCCACCACAAGGTTCAGCCCGTCGGTCTTCATGTCGATGCCGCAGTCCGGCTCAAAGGCGCAGACCATGTCGATGTGACCCTGCAGGATCACCGTGGGCGCCTGCTCGTAGCCGGCGGAAGCCTCCTTGACGATGACCACATTGTTGTATGTGTCCTGGCGCACCTGCAGTCCGCGGTCCCGCGCAAACTTCACGCAGAGATCGCTGATCTGCTTGGTGTTCCCCGACCCGTGGGGGACAGAGCAGAGCATTTCAAAAAACGCAAAAACCTTTTCCGGCTTCAGCCCGGATAAAACACCCATGTTGTACCTCCTGTAAAAGACAGCCCATGCCGTTGAGCATGGGCTGTTTGTTTCATTGGGATCA
>JBGUNL010000068.1:0-3281 GCA_045117295.1 Candidatus Limivicinus sp. | reverse complement strand
CGACTACAATTTCCCCTACCTCAACAGCCAGCAGGAGGAGATGCCCACCCAGAAATGGCTGATGGAGCACTGCTGGGACTACGGCTTCATCCTCCGCTATCCCAACGACAAGAGCGACATCACCGGCATCATCTATGAGCCCTGGCACTACCGCTATGTGGGCGTGGAGTGTGCGCAAGAGATCCGCGATCTGGGCCTCACGCTGGAGGAATACTTAGACCAGTACTACGAACCGATCGATTAAGGCCACCGTAGGGGAGGGGCTTGCCCCTCCCGGTGGAGGACTGAATATGGCATAAAAAATGTGCGGCGAATTCGCAGAATGTTCGAATTCGCCGCATTTTTTTATGCCTTCGGCAGGGTGATTTCCACCTTGAAGAGATCCCCATCCACCGAGAGGGTGAACACGCCGCCCTGCAGCTCGGTGAGGCTGCGGGCGATGCTCAGCCCCAGGCCGCTGCCCTCGCTGTGGCGGGAGCGGTCGCCCCGGACAAAGCGCTCCATCAGCTCCTCGGCGGAGAGATTCAGCGGCTCCCGGGAGATGTTCCTGAAGCTGAGCCGCACGCCCCCGGCCTCCTCCGCCGCGTCCAGATAGAAGCGGGTGCCCGGCTGGCCGTACTTGCAGGCGTTGGAAAAGAGGTTGTCCAGCACCCGCCACAGGAGCGTGCCGTCCAGCACGGCAAAGAGCTCCTGCTCCGGCAGGGTCAGCACCGGGGTGAGCCCGGCCTTTTCCAGCCGGTCGCCGTATTCGCCCAGAGCCTGGCGCAGCAGCTCGCTGACGCTGTGGCGGCTTGGGTGGGTTTCCATGCTGCCGGAGCTGGCCTTGGACACCTCCACCAGATCCTCCGTCAGCTTTTTGAGCCGCTGGGACTGCCGATCCAGCACCTCCAGATACTCCGTCCGCTGCGCCTCGTTCTCCGCCCCTTTCAGCAGATCCACGTAGTTGATGATGCTGGTCAGGGGGGTTTTGATGTCGTGGGAGACGTTGGTGATGAGCTCTGTTTTCAGCCGCTCGCTCTTGAGCTGACTCTCCACCGCCCGGCTCATTCCCAGGGCAATGGCATTGAGATTCTCCCCGTGCTCTTTGAAATCCCAGAGCAGGCGGCGGGTGTCCGTCTGATGGCCCAGATCCCCGGCAGCCAGCGCCCGGCCGCCCGCCTGCAGTCTGCGCAGCATGAGGGCGAGGTACAAAACCGCAGGGATCAGTACCAGCTTTTCCGCAAACCAGCAGAACAGGAGCATGTCCGTATCATAGTGAAACAGAGCGATGCCGAAAAACTCAAGAATACAGAGCACGCCCAGCCCCAGCGCGGTTTTCCACACCAGCGGCAGGGAACGGAGAAGGCTGCCAAGTCCCCGGAAGACGCGGCGGATCAGCCCAAAGCAGCCCCACAGCATGCGCAGGCAGAGGGCAAAGAGCCGATACAGGACCGTCTGCTTTAAGAGCCCGCCCAGCTTGACGCGCATGGCCAGCGACGCGCACCACAGGGTGCACAGCGGCACGGCGAGAAGCCCCGCGGCCGCCAACAGGAGAAAAGCCGGTACGGCCTCGGTGTGTCCGACCTCCATGCCAGGGATCAGCAGGATACCCAGCAGGGTGAAAAGCCCCAGCGTGACCAGATCGAAGGGCACCTTGTAAAAGGGGCCCGGGACAGGTTCGGCACAGCCCGACTTGTGCCCCGCACCGCGCATCAGGAAGATGAAGCAGACCAGGGCCAAAACCAGGCTTATGACCGCATAGGCATAGACCGCGTAGCGCTGCCCCCAGAGGGCGCCGAGACCGAAGAAGGTCCAGTAGTACACATCACGCAGGGGAAAGGCCGGGTCGATGCGCACCTCGGCCAGGTACTCACCGTCGGCAAGCGCGGCTTTCGCAGCGTAGTCGTTCCGGTAGACGGGGTACCCTACGATGCGGTATTCCTGTTCAACGGCTTCCTCGCCCGGCGCAGGCTCGACGGGAGGACCCAGGGGGATCTTGTCCTCCTGCCAGCGATAGACCAGGGAGAAGGCATAAGCGGTGTTGGCCAGATCCTCGAAGCGGGGATCCCGAAACAGCTCCTTTCCGCCGCTGTCGGTGATGCGCCAGGCGGCGTTGGTACGGGCAGACAGAGCTTCCGCCAGACGCGGTTCCTCGTCTCTGAGCCAGAGGATCATGTTGTCCCCGTAGCTCACAGCCTGCTGCCGGAACTGGTCCATCGTGAGCGTATAGGGCTCGGAGGAATAGGCGCCCACTTCCCAGCAGACGGCGGCGCCGAGGATGCTGAGGGCGAGGGTGCCGACAAACAGCGTCAGCAGGAAATAGGCCAGGATCCTGGCCCAGAGCTTGTAGCACAGCGGTTCTTTGTTCATCCTTCTCTGCCTCCTTCCAGCTTGTAGCCCAGACCCCAGACGACTTTCAGATAGCGGGGCTGGGAGGGGTCGATCTCCAGCTTCTGCCGCAGATGGCGGATATGGACGCTGACGGCGTTTTCCGCCCCCAGCGGCTTCTCGTGCCAGATCAGCTCATAGATCTGGGCGGAAGAATAGATGCGCCCCGGGTGGCGGATCAGCAGACGTAGGATGTTGTACTCCATCGGCGTGAGGGAGACGGGCTCACCGTCCAGGGTGACGTTCTTGGCTTCGTCGTCCAGCCGGATGGGGCCGACGGTATAGACGTTTCCGCTCTCCGCTGCCGGCTGCGCGCCGAGTCGGGTGTAGCGCCTGAGGTGGGAGCGCACCCGGGCCAGCACCTCCGCCGGATCGAAGGGCTTGGTGATGTAGTCGTCGGCTCCCACATTGAGCCCCAGCACCTTGTCGCTGCTCTCGCCCTTGGCGGTGAGCATCAGGATGGGCACGTTGCTCTCCTGCCGGAGCCGGGCCGTGGCGGTAATGCCGTCCAGCTTCGGCATCATCACGTCCATGAGCACAAGATGCAGCTCGTTTTCACGGGCAATACGCAGGGCCTCCTCGCCGTCGGACGCGGTGAAAAGCCGGTAGTCCTCCCCGGAGAGATAAATTTTCAGCGCCGAGACAATGTCCGGCTCGTCGTCGCAGATCAGAATGTTGTACATGGTTGGCTCTCCTTTTCCTGTCATATGCAGTATACCGGAAAAAGCCTAAGAGAAACAGGGGAAAACCTTTAAGAATTTCCTAAGAATGCAAAACGCCCCGGGCGGGAAACACCTGTTTCCCGCCCGGGGCCGTCTGTATCCATGTTTTTACCGGAAGCCGCCGCGGGCGAAGAAATCCTCCACCGCCAGCAGGCTTGCCGCCCGGTCCTCCAGGCAGCGGTTGTACCGGCT
>JBGUNL010000067.1:0-15095 GCA_045117295.1 Candidatus Limivicinus sp. | reverse complement strand
ACGATCTGCCGGTCAAATTCCTTTTCCACCTTGGCGCGGCCGGCCAGGCCCATGTCCCGCCGCCGCTCCCAGGGCAGACTTAAAAATTTCTCGATTTTTTCCACGAGGTCGGCGCTGTCCTTTTCCCGCACCACAAAGCCGTTGATCCCGTCGTCCACGATCTCCCCGCAGCCGGGGCGGTTGGTGGTGATGATGGGGCGGCCGCAGGCGCAGCTCTCCAGCAGCACGTTGGACATGCCCTCGGGGTAATAGGAGGGGTGGACGGTGCAGGCGCAGACACGATGCATGCCCGCCACGTCCGTAATGCTGCCGTGGTAGAGGACGACGCCCTCCTCCTGCAGTTTCTGCAGAAGGGGCTCGTAGTCCTGCTCACAGCGACCGCAGACATGAAAGCGCGTCTCGGGATGCCGCGCCCGGATTTCACGGGCAGCCTCCAGATACTGGTCAATGCCCTTTTCTTTCATGACGCGGGAAATAAAGAGAAAGTCCACGGAATCCCCGTTAGGGTAAGGCGTAGGCTGATACTGCGCCAGATTGACGCCGGAGCCGGGGAGCAGGTCATACTGCCCCTGGCGCACCACGTGGCGGGAGAGCATGAAGTCACGGTTGGCGGCGTTCTGGAAGAACACCTTCTGCGCCTTGCGCAGCCCATAGCGATACAGGGGCACGGTGACTTTCTGCATCAGCCCGCCGTTTTCCACCGCGGGGCCGAGACCGGTGATGTTTGCCACATAGGGGATGGACAGCGAGGCCGCGGCCATGCCGGCGTAAATATTGGCCTTGATGGTATAGGTGAAGATAATGTCGGGCTTGAGCTCGCGTATCTCCTTTTTGAAGAAGGCAGCCGCGCGCAGCTCCTTCAGCGGATTGGCACCGTGGCGCTCCAGCTCGGCCGGGATCACGACAGCGCCCAGCCCCTCCAGAACGTCCCGGCGGCCGTTGTCGGCGGCGAGAATGAAAACCTCGTTCTCACGGGCGAGGGTCTCGATCAGTTCCCGGCGGAAGCTGACAAGCCCGGCGGTGACATTACTGACGATCAAGATTTTTCCTGCCATGCGGACGGTTCCTCTATTCTCGGATGATTTTGATTTCGTTGTACTTCATCATATAAACGCCCTCGTCGTAGGCGCCGATGCGGGGGAAGTTGGCCATGCCGCGCAGATTGTTGAGGATCAGCGCCATGTGGTCGCAGCCGCAGGCGTAGGCGTGGGGATAGCCGCCGCCGAAGCGGGGGTTGACCTCGGAGATGTAATACTCTCCGCCCACGTCGAAGATGTCGATGTCGATCTGACCGCGGAAGCCGGACTCCCTGACAAAGCGCTCGATGAGCGAGAAGAGCTTTTCATCCTTGAAGGACACGGCCTTGTCCGTCTCCCCGGCCCGCATTTTGATTTTCTTCTTGGTGAAGATGGAGACCACCTCGCCGGAGATCATGTCGATGTAGACGTCGGCGCCGATCTCCTGCCCATCCAGAAACTCCTGCACCATGAGGCCGTCCTCGTGGGTGAACAGCAGCTCCACGGTTTCCCGGTCAAAGGCCTTGGAGATGCTGATGGAGGCGGAGCCCTTCGCGGGCTTGACGAATACGGGGTAGTTGATCTCTCCTGCGTCCACGGCCCGGTAAAAGGCCTCCCGGTCCATCCAGGAGCGGGCACAGGCATAGCCGTGCTCTTTAAGCCACAGGTACATCTGATACTTGTCCAGGGAGCGCTCGCACAGCGCATACGAACTGCCGATGACCGTGACGCCGGCTTCGCGGAAGCGGGCTTCGTTTGCGGCCAGCAGGCTCAGCTCCGGGTCGATGAGACTCAACACGCCGGAAATCCGTTCCGCCCGGCAGATCTCCAGAATCCGGTCGATGTAGCCGGGGGCGGTGATGGGCGGGACGAGATAGTATTTATCTGCGTCGTAGATGGCGGGGCCCAGGGGGCTGGCGTCCGCCGCGACCACGGTTCCTTCGCCCCGGAAAGCCTCCCGGAAGGCCTGTACCACTTTGTTCCGCGTTCCCGCGGCAAGAATGAGAATGTTGGTCATAATTTCTGTTCTCCCAGGGCCTCCCGATAAGCTGCAATCATACGTTCCCCCGCCCAGGGGATCAGAAAGCGGGCGGCAAAGGGGTTCGGGATGCTGTTTCGTTTTTCGATTGCGGCGCGGTCCGTCTGGGCGGCGGGGGACAGCCCAAGCTTCCGTGTCAGGGCGGATGTGTAAACAGCCCGGTTTGCCCAGGAGTAACGCAGCACGGCAGAAAGCGGCGGCGCACTGCGGTGAGCGTCAACATATTGCGCAAAGCTTTCCGCGGAGCGCGGGGACATCCGCCGCAGAATACGGCCCTTCCAGTCGTAGGCGTAGAAGAAGCCCGCGCCGTGCTTGTCCCGTCCGAAAGAATCCCGGGCAAGACCTCTCTCTTCCAGAATCCGCCGGGGGATCGGACGGTCATAATCGCCGCCGACACTCCAGGGGGCCATGGCATCGGAGTTGGAGATTCGGTACAGATCTGTCCAGTGGCGAATGCCGTAATTGGTCATGGGGACGGGAATATACGCCTGGTGCAGATGAGACTCCCAGAGGCTGACCTCGGAGTTTTTCCAAACGATGTGGACGTCATCGTTGATCTGCTGAAAGCCCTGGGGTTTGGACCAGACAAAGTCGCCGTTTTCGCCGGAGTATACCAGACAGCCTTTGCAGTCGTCGGCAAAGGAACTGAAAGAGATACCGGTCCCGATGTCTCCGCCTGCCAGATAGATGAGCTCGGGATAATCTTCTCGGCGTTGATACGCGTAGGCGTCGCGCTCAATAACAGTTTCATAGCCCAACTGCCGCGCGGCGCCGACCCCGCTGTCCTGGGCATAGCGTCCTTTGGCAGCAAAGGTCATGACCTTTTTCGCTCCCGCCTCTTTCGCTATGGCAGAGCAGCAGGCTGCGTCATAGCCGCTGGAGATGAAAGAAGTGACTTCGTAGCGGAACCGCCGCGCGGGATCCTGGGCATTTGCAGTCAGGGCCTTCATGGTCTGCACAAGGCGGCGGTAGTAGTCCTCAAAGCAGGAAAAGCCCTCGGTATCCGGCTTGATTTCTTCCCGGATCGACCCGTCCCGGCTCACCGTGAGGTTTCGAAACAGAAGCATCCGAACGCCGGCCCCTTCAGCGGGGAGAGCGTCGGCGCCGGACTCCCGTACGGGGACATCCGGCGTGTATCCGTGGATGCCTTGCAGAATGTTGTAATGAAAGAACACATCATAGCCGATGTAGGAAGGATCAAATTCATACCCCTCTGCGGCCATGAGGAAGGGCAGAGAGTTGCTGACGGTGACCGCGCCGTTTCCCTGCAGATAGAACAGGCCGGCATGCATCCCGGTGGGCGCGGCAAAAATCACGTCAGACCCCAGAAGCCGGCCACCTGAGCCACAGAACCACTCCGCCGTATCAAATCGTCCTGCGGTATACTCGCCGGCCCAGGCCCCTTCTACAAAGAAGGTATCGGTCCGTTCGAGCCGATCACCGCAGAAAACGTCGATATCGTCTCCGCAGATTCGGGCCAGCCAGGCCAGCGGCGGGAGATTCTCTTGAACAGTATAGTGAAAAACCATGCTATTTTCCCTCATTCATCCAGTCAAAAAACAGTGGCGTGCCGCCGGTGTGCAGGAACAGGACGTTTTTGCCGGTGATCTGCCGGGATGTCAAAACTTCCTTCATTCCCATAAAGGCTTTGCCGGTGTAGGTCGGATCCAGGGGGATGCCCCAGGTATCCAGCACAAAGCGGATGGTCTCGTCCACCCGGCTGTCGTCCGTCCCGTAGCCCGCGGTGTAATCGTCCAGAAAGACCGTGGCAGCCTGGATGGCCTCCTCGTCGGCGCGCCCGGCCATGTAGGAGCGGACGCTGTCCAGCACCACGTCCCGCCCCCGGGGATTCTTGCGGGCGATGCTGATGCCCACGATCTCGCGGGCGTCTCCCGACAGGAGCTGTCCGCAGACAAGTCCCGCCTGGGTAGTGCCGGTGCCGGAGGCAAAAAAGATATGGTCAAAATGCACGCCGCTGGCGGCTTCCCAATCCCGGATCTCCCGGTAGCAGCGGACATAGGCCTCGGTGCCGATGTCCCCGTGACCGCCGCCCGGAATGAAATAGGGCTTTTTGCCCCCGGCGCGCAGATCGGAGAGGGTCTCCTCAATGGTATCATGGACCTCATTTACGGGAACGATGGTGTGCTCTGCCCCGAAGAGATCCGTCATGCGGCTGTTGTAGCTGGGGGCAGCGGCCTCCTGAGGCCGGATGATCCAGCAGGGAAGGTTCCGCCCGCGGCAGAGGTTTGCCACGACGCGGCAGTGATTGGAGCTGCCGCTGCCGTAGGTCACCACGCAGTCATGGCCGCCCCGGTCGATCTCCTCAAAGAACAGGAGCGCCTTGCGGGCCTTGTTGCCGCCGAAGGAATAGGGGAGCAGATCGTCCCGCTTGATCAAGAGGTGGTTTCCCTGAAACGCCCCCAGGTCCTGGATGATGCTAGGCTCCATGCGTCTTTCTCCAATCCTCTCTCATGATGCCGTAGACATAGCGGTCGGCGTAATGTCCGCGAGAGAACACGTCCCCCTTCAGACAACCCTCCCGCTGAAAGCCGAGGCGCTCAAACAGGCGCTGGGCGCTTGCGTTCTCTGTCTCGGTATAAAGATAAATGCGGTTGAGCCCCAGCTGCTCAAAGCCGTAGGCGAGCAGCAGAAGGCTGGCCTCCCTGGCGACGCCCCTGCCCTTGTAATCCGTCTCGCCCATGGCAATATAGTATTCGGCCTTGCTGTTCTTTTGGTCGATGGACAGCAGGCCGATGGTCCCCACGGGCACGCCGTCGGCCTCGATCACCGCGTCATAGCGGTCGGCGCGGTCCTGATTGCGGTCAAACCACGCCTCGGTCCTGTCAATCCGCAGGGGGAGGTCATAGTGAAGGTAGCGGTTGTTTTCAGGATTGTTGATCCACTCCACCTTTTTGGGGATATCGCGCTTTTCAAACTGTCGTATGCTGATGATCACGTCTTGCCACATCCAATCTGCCGACTTTGATTTCGCTGCCGACCCGAATGTCGGAACGCTTAATGACCTTGTAAACCGTGAGGAAGAGCACTTTCAGATCCATGGCCAGGGATATGTGGCTGACATACTCCAGGTCAAAGCGAAAGCGCTGCTCCCAGCTGTCGATGGCGTTTCGGCCGTTGACCTGCGCCCAGCCGGTCAGACCCGGGCGCACATCATGGCGGTGCCGCTCCTCGTCGCTGTAATAGGGAAGGTATTCCTTCAGCAGCGGCCGCGGGCCCACCAGCGCCATGTCTCCCCGGAGGATGTTGAACAGCTCCGGCAGCTCGTCGAGAGAGGTGGAGCGCAGCAGCCGCCCGAAGCGGGTCAGCCGCACATCGTCCGGCAGAAAGTTGCCGTCTGCGTCCCGCTCGTCCGTCATGCTGCGGAATTTGTACAGGGCGAAGATCTTCTCGTGCCGTCCGGGCCGCTCCTGCCGGAAGATCACCGGGGAGCCCAGCTTCCTGCGCACCAGCAGCGCCGTGACCCCCATCACCGGGGAGAGCGCCACCAGCGCGAGACTGGAGAGAATCAGGTCCAGCGGGCGCTTGAAGAAGCGTTCATAGGGCCCGTAAGCCTTGTGCTGCATGGCGGCTCCTCTCAGTCGAAGCAGCGGCGGATCACCTCGATGATCACGTCCTGCTGCTCGGGGGTCATCTTGTTGTCACTGGGCAGACAGAGACCGCGGCGGAAGATGTCCGCGCCCACGTCGGGGATCTGCCCCTCGTCGATGTAGGCGTTGCTGCGGGCCCGGCCGCTGCCGGACCTGGTGATGAAGGGGTTCATGCGGTAGATG
The DNA here is from genome assembly GCA_045117295.1 of Candidatus Limivicinus sp. Classification (GTDB taxonomy): domain Bacteria; phylum Bacillota; class Clostridia; order Oscillospirales; family Oscillospiraceae; genus Limivicinus. The sequence continues at coordinate 9,249 of JBGUNL010000067.1, read as the reverse complement.
GGCTGCATGTGCATGGGCTTCCAGATGGGCCGCCCCTCGGCGTTGATCGCGGCGATGGCCGCAAGAATCTCGGTGGGGCAGCTCTTGCCCGGCTCGCTGATAAAGAGCGCGTCCTTTTCGCCCCGGACCTGGGGGCACATGGCCGCCTCGTCGATGAGCAGGCAGGAGAGCCAGAAGTTGGGCTCGCTGTTATCTGCGTCATAGGGGTTCATGGTGACGGGCAGGCCTTTGAGGCCCTCTTTGTAGCGCTCGTAGATGGCCTTCTTCTGGGCGATGTGCTCCTCCAGATAGGGGTACTGGCCGCGGATGACCCCGGCGATGACGTTGGACATGCGGTAGTTGTAGCCCAGCTCCTCGTGCTGGTACCAGGCCGCGTCCTCCCGGCTCTGGGTGGACCACTTGCGGGCCTTGTGGGCGTCGGCCTCACAGTCGGTGAGGAGCATGCCGCCGGCGGAGCCGGTGATGATCTTGTTGCCGTTGAAGGAGATGGCGTTGAAATCGCCGAAGGTGCCGGTCTGGCGGCCCTTGTAGGTGGCGCCGAGAGATTCCGCCGCGTCCTCCACCAGGAGAGCGCCGTGCCTGTCGCAGACGGCCTTCAGCTCGTCGATCTTGCCCGGCGTGCCGTAGAGATGGGCGGCCACCACCAGTTTGACCTCGGGATACAGCTCAAATGCCTTCTCCAGGGCCACAGGGTCCATGTTCCAGGTGTCGGCCTCGGTGTCGATGAAGACGGCCTCGCCCCCCTCGTAGGCGATGGGGTTGACGGAGGCGTCAAAGGTCATGTCGCAGGCAAAGACCTTCTTTCCCTCCAGAGTGCCGTGGCCGGGCCGGGGCTGGCCGTAGAGCCGCTCGCCCGCCAGCTTCACCGCCAGGTGCAGGGCCGCCGTGCCGCAGGAGAGGGCGACCGAATATCCGCAGCCGAGCTTGGCGCAGGTCAGGCGCTCCACCTCGTTGATGTTGGCGCCCACAGTGCTCATCCAGTTGGTGTCGAAGGCCTCCTTCATATATTGCAGCTCCTCCCCGTGCATGGTGGGGGAGGACAGATAGATCTTTTTGGCAAAGGGCTTGATTTCCATAGAACGGATTTCCTCCTGAATACACATAACTATTCATCTTAGAATACCATATTCGCCTCCGTTTTACAACAGCTTTCTGCCCCGACACCGCAGACCGGCCGGACCGCGGAGGCGGTCCGACAGGAGAGACAGTCAAAAAACCTGCGGTCATGAAGGACCATAGAGCCGCAGGGGAGCTCGAGGGGGCAAGGCCCGCCTCGAGTTGGATAAACCGCCGTCCGGAAAGCCTTGATTTCTCAAGGTTTTCCGGATAATAGCATTTTGCTCTGAGCAAAATGCTCGGCGGCTGAAGCGCAGTCAAAAAAGTCCGTCAAGGACTTTTTTGACAAGCTGAAGAACGCCGCCCGTTCGGGCGGCGTTCTTTCTGTCGGCGGCGGGATTACTCGTCGTCTTTTTTGTTCTCGTCGATGACCTTCCTGGCGGCGTCCTTGACGGTCTCGACAATGTTCTGGGCCTTCTCCTTGTACTCGGGGGCCTTCTCGCGGAGATCCTCCACGATGTCCTGTACCTTGCCGATGACCTCGGGGGCCTTCTCCTTCATGTCCTCGAAGATCTCCGTGACCTTGTCGCCCTCGGCATTGGGGTAGGCGTAGCCGTTCTCGCCCTCGTCGGATACGCGGTAGTCGGCGTCGACTGCCTTGCCGCCCACCTTGGCCTTGACGGTGTCTACCACCAGCTTGGAGTTGGCGACGGCCTGCTCCTTGAAGTTCTTGACAAAGGCGTCGGTCCTGACCGTGCCTTCCTCCTGCTTTGCCTTTTCAGACGCCTGATAGGCTGTGATGCTGGCGCCGGCCACCAGGCCGAGTTTGATCAGACCGGAAATGAGTCCCATAGTTGTATACCTCCTGATTGAATGGATGTTTTTTGATTTAGAAGCTGAGCCAGTAGTGGTTGCCGTAGATATCGGTGAGGCGGCAGCTGACCACCAGATTGTCGGCTTCGAGCGTCAGATTTTCGAGCTCCAGCGCGCCGTCCACGACAAAGCCGGTGCCCAGGGTGTAGCTGCTTTCATAGCTGTTGTCATAGCTATAGTAGTCGCAGAGGAACTCCAGCGTGTCGCCCGGGAGAATGGGGACCAGGCCCTTGGGCGCGGTCTCTGTCTCGCCGTTTTCGTAGAGCGGGTAGGCGCCGGTGACGGCGCCGTAGGGATTCTCGCCGTCAAAGATCACCTGCAGATTCATCAGCTCGCCGTTTAAAAGCGCGGGAATGCGGCCCACGGTGGTCCAGCTGCCGTCCGGGTTCTGCGTGTCGGAGACCAGATAGTAGGCCGCCAGGTGGCCGTTCAGGGTCAGCCAGGTGCCGTCGTACTCCAGCGGCAGGACATTTCCGTCCAGATACAGGGTATTGTCCAGACCCAGATCGATATAGCCGCCGCCGTCGTCGGCGAAGACGTTGAGCTCCACCGCCTGCACCTGGGCCCACTCCTTGTCCGTCAGATCCAGAACGGGCTGGCCGCCGCGATAGCTCACGGTGATGCGGCCGGGATCCAGGAAATCGGCGGCGATGTTCTCCGCCTGGGCGGCGATCAGGTCCGTGTCCACCCAGCTGCGGTCGGCGGGCATGCTGCGGCCGGAGAGCGCGGAAAGCAGACCCGCAATATCCGAGGCGCTGACGCTGTAGCCCGCGGAGCTCTGGCCATAGGAGTTGGTGTATCCGCCGGTGAAAGAACCGGAGGGGGAGGAAGTGCTGCCCATGGAGAGCCCCAGCAGGGCCTCCAGGAAATCGCCGTAGTCGCCGTAAGAGCCGTAGGAACCGCCGGAGGAGGAACCGGAGCCGCTGCCGGAGCCGGAGGAGCCGCCGTAGGGGCTGCCGAAGAGGCCGCCCCAGCTGCCCGGCGTGCCGTAGGCGGAGCCGGTCTGGCCGCCGTACTCCAGGGAGGCGAAGCTCTTGATGACCTTGGCGTATTCCTCATCCAGGCCCAGGCTGTCATAGGTGCTGATGGCGCTGGAGACGGAGTTGAGGGTCTCATAGGGGAAGTAGATGCTCAGGCCATAGCAGCGGGAAATGGTGGTACCGTTGTACTTGACGCAGTCCTGCAGGGTCTGGGCCAGGGCCTTGGACTCGGCCGTGCCGATGCGCAGGGCCAGATCCGTCAGATCCACCTGGTTGATGCGGGTGCTCTGGGCAAACTGCCGCGCTCCCGCCCGGGCGTTGGAGACCTGGGAGTAGCTGTCGGAGGAGATGAGCTCATTGGTGGAGACGGAAAAGTCCCGGAAGACCTGGGGCACGGTACTCTCCAGCTGGGCCAGGTCCGTGAGGGCCAGGGTGACCTGGGCGTTGTAGGATTTCTGGCGGCAGGCGGTGACATAGCTGTCGATGAGGATCTTGCTCAAATCCTCAGTGGGGATGGATGTGTTCTTCGACAGGGCGTTGAGCCACTCGGTGTAATACCAGCCGGTGCCGGGCTCCACCTCCTCGGAGGCGATGAGGTAGTCGGCGTAGTTGGCGGAGACCAGGGCGGTCTCCAGCGTGGACATCAGACAGGCGTCGTAGCCGATCCAGTCGAAGACGACGTTTGCGTCGTCCAGGGCCTTGTTGACCTTGGTCAGGGGCATGGAGCCAGCGGCGCGGTCTTTTTCATCATAGCCGTAGCCGCTGATGGAGCCGCCGCCGTGGTCCCACAGGATGAGGAAGTTGCGGTTGGCGGGGTAGTTCTTGGCACAGTACTGGATGAACTTGGTGAGGTTGGCCGGGTCCACCATGGTGGAGGAGCCGAAATTGTCCTCCAGCCGCTCCAGGCCGCCGGAGTGCACCCGGTAGATCTGGTTGACGGAGTTGGACATGATGCTGTTCTTCCAGGAGCGGCAGCCGCCGGTGAGGACGATGACCTGCACCTGGTCGGAGAGATTGGCCTTGACCATCTCGCTGAGATCGGAGGTGGCCATGCCGTACTTGGACTCCAGATCCGTGCCGCACATGTAGATCATGACGGTGACGGTGTCCTTGCCGCCGCCGATGGGCGTGACGCGCTTCTCCCGGACCGCGGCCTGTACGGGCGCGGGGGTCTTGGTGGGTTTGGGCGTTGCCGTGGGCTTGGGAGTGGCGGTGGGCTTGGGAGTGGCGGTAGGCTTGGGTGTCGCCGTGGCCTGGGTGCCGGGCAGCCCCTGCAGGAGGCCGCCGCTGCCCACGGCGGAGCTGGAGCCCGTGGGGGCGGAGCCGGAGTACTCGCTGCCCGCCGCGCCGTAGAGGCCGTAGGCCCCGAAGAGATCGGAGAGGCTGGGGTAGCCGGAGGAGGAGAAGAGCATGTTGGTGTCGTCAATGCTCTGCACCGTGTCCGACTGGGGGGCGATGGTATAGGTGGGCGCGGCAGGCTGCGCGCTCTCACCGCCGCCGCTCATAAAGGAGAAGAGCAAAATGGCGATGATGGCGATGACCGCGATGCCGCGGTATTTCTTGGGGATAAAGGCGAAGATTGCCAGAAGTCCCAGCAGACCGACGGTTTTCCCGCCGCCGGAGCCGCGCTGGGGTTCATGGAAGCCGCGATTGCCGCCGCTGCCGGGCCGACCCTGCTGGCTGCTGCCGCCCACGGGACCGCCGGTGTTGACCTTGCGGCCTTTGCCGACGCCGACGGAGCCGGTGCCGACCTTCTTGTCTCTGCCGTGAGGTTTGTTGTCCATGCTTTTGCCCTCTTTCTATGTTACTTGATCGTGTCGAAGTTGTAGCAGGTGGTGCTGAAAAGCCGCTCGCCCTTCCGCAGCACCGGGGAGGGGAAACCCCAGTGGTTCATGGCGTCGGGCCAGAGCTGGGTCTCCAGCGCCACGGCGCAGCGGTCATGCATCATCCGCCCGCCCTTGCCCGGCTGATCGCCCAGAAAGTTGGCGGTATAGACCTGCATGCCGGGCATGGTGGTGAAGACCTCCATGCGGATGCCGGTGACGCTGCTCTCCAGCTCCGCAGCCAGATGGCCGGAGAGGCAGAAGTTGTGGTCGTAGCCGCCGCCCAGACGCAGCTGCTCATCGTCTGCGCCCAGATCCCGCCCCACGGGCTTGGGGGTGAGGAAATCGAAGGGCGTGCCGCTGACGCTGGCGATCTGACCGTTGGGGAGCGTACCCTCGCCCAGCTCCAGATAGCGCTCGGCATGGATACAGAGTGTCTGCTCCATGGCCCGGCCGCAGCCGGAGAGGTCAAAGTAGCTGTGGTTGGTCAGGTTGACCAGCGTGTCCGCGTCGGACACGGCCTCGTAGGTGATGCCGAAACGGCAGCCTGCCGGGGAGAGGCGGAAGGTGACGGCGACGGACAGATTGCCCGGGAAGTTTTCCTCCCCATCCGGAGAGAGGCGGGAGAAGCGGACGGAGAAATCGTCCATGGCTTCCGCCTGCCAGACAAAGCGGTCAAAGCCGCGCTTCCCGCCGTGGAGACAGTTGGCGCCGTTGTTGGCGGCAAGCCGGTATTCCTTCCCGTTGAGGGAGAAGCGGGCCCCGCCGATGCGGTTGGCAAAACGGCCCACGGTGGCGCCCAGATAGGCGTCGTGACTTTCGTAATCGGAGACGCTGTCGTAGCCCAGCACCACGTCGGTCAGACCGCCCTGTGCATTCGGGACGTATAGAGACTGAACCGTGGCGCCGTAATCGAGAAGAGTAACCGCGGCGCCGCTTTCGTTTGTGATCGTATAGGCGTGAACCTGCTCTCCGTTGCCGGTGAGGCCGAAAGGCCGTACGCTGACGGACATCGGAAACACCCCCTGGTTTTGTTTTATCTTATAAATTTTAGCATAGATCGAAAAAAAAGAAAATGCCTTTTCGCTGCTCCTTGACAAAAGTTCACATTCTTTTTATATTGTATTTTACAGAATACACCAGTTTCCTGTGAGGGAGCTGAAAGACGGGAGGATCGGCATGGCGATTGTGGTTGTGGGCGCGGTGTTTGTGGACGTGAAGGGCTTCCCGATGGATCTGTACCTGCCGACGGGGCGCAACGCGGGCGACGTGGAGATCGTCCACGGCGGCGTGGGGCGCAACGTGGCGGAGGACATTGCCAATGTGGAGCTTCGGCCCACCTTCGTCAGCGTGGTGGATGAGAGCGCCCAAGGCGAGGAGGTCCTGCGCAAGCTGAGAAAGCACAAGGTCAACACCGACTATATCCGCCCGGTGCCCAACGGCATGGGCATGTGGCTGGCGGTCTTCGACAACTCCGGGGACCTGGCGGGCTCCATCTCCAAGCGGCCGAACCTCGCCCCGATCGCGTCCATCCTGGACGAGCGGGGGGACGAGATCTTCCGGAACGCGGACAGCATCGTCATTGAGGTGGATATCGGCAAGGAGATCGTCAAACGGGTGCTGGATCTGGCGGAGAAATATCAAAAGCCGGTCTACGGCGTGGTGGGCAATATGCTCATCGCCTCCGAGCGGCGGGATCTGCTGCAGCGGATGGACTGTTTCGTCTGCAACCAGCAGGAGGCGGGCATCCTCTTTGTGGCCGATTACTCCAAGCTGGAGCCCGGAGAGCTGTGCGAGGACGTATCCCGCCGGCTGGAGAGCGCCAACATCCCCTCCATCGTGGTCACCATGGGCAGCAAGGGCGCCGTCTATGCCAGCCGCAGCGGGGAGAAGGGCTATTTCCCCGCCGAGCATGTCAAGGTGCGGGACACCACCGGCGCCGGGGACGCCTTCTGTGCGGGCGTGGCCATCGGCCTGACCTTCCGCAAGAGCATGCGGGAGGCGGTGGAGATCGGCACAAGGCTTGCCGCCTCTGTCATCAAGGTCTCGGAAAACGTGTGCCCACGCTTCAGACCCCGGGAGCTGGGCCTGGACCTGGACGTGGAAGAGGAATAACATAGCGGAAAGAAACCCCGCAGGCCCGCCGTTTGGCGGGCCTGCGGGGTTTCATGCGGATCAGCGCCGCAGCAGGGTGGCGATGATCCAAACCAGAAACACAATGCTGACCGACATGCCGATATAGCGGATGCCCCGCTCAAGGCGCCAGCTCTTGTGCTTGGGATTGATGATAAACATCTCCGGCTTGATGGCCATGGCCAGGGCCAGCACCAGGGCCAGCACGACGACCAGGAATTCCGAATTCATAATCCTCTCTCCATTCTCTGGGAATGCAGCTATTGTATCCTATTTTCCCGCCGATGTAAAGCGGTCAAATCGCAATTCGGGAGAGCAGACAAAGCTGATAAAACGCCACGGCGCTTGCGGCCGCCACATTCAGGGAGTCCACCCCGTGGGTCATGGGGATCTTCACGGTGTAGTCGCAGGCGGCAATGGTGGAGGCGGCCAGCCCGTCCCCCTCGGTGCCCAGGACCACGGCCAGCTTCTCGATCCCAGGCAGGCGGGGATCGGCGATGGAGAGGGAATCGTCCCGCAGCGCCATGGCAACGGTTGAGAAGCCCTGCTCGTGCAGCAGCGCCTGCCAGTCGTCCTCCGGCAGATAGGTCCAGGGCACCTGGAACACCGTGCCCATGCTCACCCGCACTGCCCGGCGGTAGAGGGGGTCGCTGCCCGCGGCGGTCAGCAGCACCGCGTCCACACCCAGGGCGGCGGCGGAGCGGAAGATGGCGCCGATGTTGGTGGGGTTCATAATGTTTTCCAGCACGGCCACGCGCCGGGCGCTCCGGCACAGCTCCGCCGCGGAGGGAAGGGCGGGCCGCCGCATGGCGCAGAGCATACCCCGGGTCAGATGAAAGCCTGTCAGCTGGACGAGCACCGGCAGCTCCGCCGCGAATACCGGGATGTCCCCGCAGCGGGCCAGCAGCTCCTTCCCCTTGCCCTCCGCGTGCTTTCGCTCCATCAGCATGGAAACCGGTACGCAGCCAGCGTCCAGGGCCCGCTCGATGACCACGGGGCTTTCACAGATGAAGAGGGCGTTGGCGGGGTCGGCGCGGTTTACAAGCTGGTTCTCGGTGAGCCGGGCATAGATGTCCAGCTCCGGGGCGGAAAAGTCGGTGATCTCAATGAGCCTGACCATGAAAGCCTCCGAAAAATGAGAATAGTGTTTCGCATATTATACCGCTTTTGGCCAAATCAGGCAATGCGCTCTTGCAATTTTGGACGGAAATGTTAAAATGACCTCGCAAAACGAGAAACCGACAGAAAAGGAGAATCACCCATGAAAGTCCTGATGCTCAACGGCAGCCCCAAGGCGAAGGGGAACACGGGCCTCGCGTTGGAGGAAATCGGAAAACAGCTGGAAAAGGAAGGCATCGACTATGAGATCTTCCAGCTGGGCGGCGGCCCGGTGCGGGATTGCATCGGCTGCAACCGCTGCACCGACGACGGCTGTGTCTTCACCGACGACGGCGTGAACGAGTTTCTCGCCAAGGCCAGGGAGGCCGACGGCTTTGTCTTTGGCACGCCGGTCTACTACGCCCACCCCAGCGGGCGAATCCTCTCCTTCCTGGACCGGGTCTTTTACAGCAGTAGCGAGAGCTTTGCCTTCAAGCCCGGCGCCGCGGTGGCCATCGCCAGGCGCGGCGGCACCACCGCCTCCTTTGACGTGCTGAACAAATACTTCGGCATCTCCCAGATGCCGGTGGCGGCCTCTACCTACTGGAATCTGGCCCACGGCACCCGCCCCGGGGAGATCGCCCAGGATGCCGAGGGTCTGCAGACCATGCGCAACCTGGCGCGGAACCTGGCCTGGATGCTCAAGTCCATCGAGGCCGGAAAGAAAGCGGGCGTCAGCCTGCCCGAGACCGAGCATACCGCGGTCACCAACTTCATCCGCTGATCGGCGGAGCCAATCGAAAGGGAACACCAACACCATGAAAAAAAGCATTTGCATTCTTCTGATCTTTGCCATGCTGCTGGGCCTTTGCGCCTGCGGCAAGAAGACCGCCTCGGCGGAGACGCCCGCTGCCGCGCCCACAGCCGAGAATCCCGCACCCCAGGCCTCCGCGGCGGAGCCCGCGCAGGCTGAGACGCCCGCCGCTCCCGCTGCCCCCGCGGCCCTCTCGGCGGCGGAGGCCTTTGACGCGCCTTCCTGCGGCTTCCGGTATGTCTACCCGGAGGAGTACAAAAACGCAAACGGCGGCGTCATCCGCATGATGGAGCAGGGCTCCTCCGGCGGTTCGGCCACCTTTGAGCTGGTCTACATCCTGGTGCCCGAGGGGGAGCGTCAGGCGTTCCTGGACTTTGAAAAAACCCTGGACGACGGGCTGACGCTGGCGGCGCTGTTTGAGCACGGCTACATGGCCTTCACGCTCTTCCTGGTCTATGCCGACCGGGCGGAC
>JBGUNL010000066.1:0-8669 GCA_045117295.1 Candidatus Limivicinus sp. | reverse complement strand
CCTTCTTGATTAAAATACGGCGAAGAAATCCGACGGATCCGCCGGATTTCTTCGGATTGTGTTGTTCGTTCTTACTTGCTCAGCAGGCCCTGATCCAGCATGGCCTGGACCTTGGTGGGCAGGCCCCACAGGTTGATGAAGCCCGTGGCGTCGGCCTGGTTGTAGTCGCTTTCGCCGAAGGTGGCGATTTCCTCGGAGTAGAGGGAATTGGGCGACCAGATGCCGGCCTTGATGACGTTGCCCTTGTAGAGCTTGAGCTTCACGGTGCCGGTGACGTTCTTCTGGGTCTCGGTCACGAAAGCGGACAGCGCCTTGCGCAGGGGCGAGAACCACAGGCCGTTATAGAGAAGCTCGGCAAAGCAGACGCTCAGTTCCTGCTTCTTATGGGCGGTCATCTTGTCCAGGCACAGGGTCTCCAGCGCCTGGTGCGCCTTGTAGAGGATGGTGCCGCCCGGGGTCTCGTAAACGCCGCGGCACTTCATGCCCACCAGGCGGTTCTCCACGATGTCCAGCAGCCCGATGCCGTGCTTGCCGCCCAGCTCGTTGAGCTTCCAGATGATATCCGTGGCGCTCATGGCCTCGCCGTTGAGCATGACGGGCACGCCCTTGACAAAGTCCAGGGTCACATACTCCGGCGCGTCCGGGGCCTGCAGGGGGCTGACGGACATCTCCAGAAAGCCCTCCTTCTCGTACTGGGGCTCGTTCCAGGGGTTTTCCAGATCCAGGCCCTCGTGGCTGAGATGCCAGAGATTCTTGTCCTTGGAGTAGTTGGTCTCGCGGCTGATCTTCAGGGGCACGTTGTGGGCCTCGGCGAAGTCGATCTCCTCCTCGCGGGATTTGATGGACCACTCGCGCCAGGGGGCGATGACCTTCATGGTGGGGGCGAAGTGCTTGATGGCCAGCTCAAAGCGGACCTGGTCGTTGCCCTTGCCGGTGCAGCCGTGGGCGATGGCGTCGGCCCCCTCCTTGAGGGCGATCTCCACCAGGCCCTTGGCGATGATGGGGCGGGCGAAGGCGGTGCCCAGCAGGTACTCCTCATACACGGCGCCGGCCTGCATGGAGGGGATGATCACGTCGTTTACCATCTCGTCGGCCAGATCCAGGGAGTAGAACTTGGCGGCGCCGGTCTTGAGGGCCTTTTCCTCCAGACCGTCCAGCTCGCCCACCTGGCCCACGTTGCCGGCCACGGCGATGATCTCGGGATCGTTGTAGTTCTCCTTCAGCCAGGGGATGATGACCGAGGTATCCAGACCGCCTGAATAGGCCAGGACGATCTTCTTGATTTCATTTTTATTCATAATGGCTGCCTCCACGTGTAATATATTCGCTTGTTGTGTATATTTATACTCTTTTGTTCCGCAGCCGTCAAGGTTTCATGCGGTCATTTTTGCATTTTCATTCAATTTCACCAGAGCCGCCGCCCGGGGCTCCCGGCTTTTTGTGCGATTGTCCCCAGGCCTTTTGCCGTTGACTCTTCGCGGACATGAAAGCAGCCGGGGACTCCCGCTTGGGGATCCCCGGCTGTCGTTGTTTTTATGCAGTTTTATTCGTTTTCATGCAGCGGATCCGTCCGCTTGACCAGCACTTTTTCCACCCGGCGGCCGTCGGACATCTCCTGCACGGTCACGGTGAAGTCCTGCCAGGTGAAGCTGTCCCCCTCCGCGGGGTAGCGGCCGAAGCTCTCCAGCGTCCAGCCACCCACGGTGCTGCTCTCGGCCTCAATGGCGTCCTCCGGCAGGCCCAGCAACTCCTCCAGCTCGGAGAGCATCATGGCGCCGTCCAGCTCGTACTCGCCCTCGGTGCGGCAGACCACCTCCGGCTCCACCACGTCGTTGTCGTCCCAGATGTCGCCCACGATCTGCTCCAGCACATCCTCCATGGAGAGCACGCCCAGGGTGCCGCCGTATTCGTCCGTCACCACCGCCAGGTGCTGCTTGGCCCGGCGCAGCTGGCTGAGCACAGCCGGCAGCTTCATGGTCTTGTAGACGTAGCAGGGCGGCATCAGCAGGGAGCGGATGTCCACCTCTTCCCCGTCGGTCAGGGCCTTGAGGAAGCGGTTGAGGTACAGCACGCCGATGATGTTGTCCACGCTCCCCTCGTACACGGGCAGGCGGGAGAAGGAGGAGCGCTCGATCAGGGCGATGATCTCGTCCCAGTCGTCCTCAATATCCACGGCTTCCACGTCCACGCGGGCGGTCATGACCTCCATGGCGGAGACCTCGGAAAAGTCGATGGCGGAGCGCAGCAGCTCGGACTGGTCCTCGTCCAGGACCTGTTCGTCCTCGGCGGTCTCAATGATGGAGTGGAGCTCCTCCACGGCCTCGTCGGCGTTCTCGTCCCTCTCGGCCTTGAGCCAGAAGGTCAGAAGCCAGATGAGCTTCACCACCAGCCACACCACCGGATAGAGCAGGAGCATCAGAAAGCGCAGCACATAGGCAAAGCGCAGCGCCATGCGGTTGGCGCTCTTCTTGGCGCAGATCTTCGGGATGCTCTCCCCGAAGACGATGATGACAATGGTGAGGATCAGGGTGCCGAGCCAGGTGAGGGCGTCGCCCCCGGTGACCAGGATCACCAGCACCGACATCAGCGAAGAAGCCCCGATGTTGGCCAGGTTGTTGCCGATGAGGATGGTGGAGAGCGCGTCGTCAAAGCGTTCGGCGATCTTCACCGCCACGGCCGCCCGCTTCGAGCCCTCGTCCCGCAGGTTTTCCAGCCGCAGCAGATTGCAGGAGGAATAGGCCATCTCCGAAGCGGAGGAGAAGGCGGAGAAGCAGATCAGCAGCAGAATGCCGATCGCAACCAGTGTGATGCTCACGCCTGCTCACCCCCTTCCTCTTCGGGCAGGAGGGTCACGCGCAGCTTCAGGATGCGGTTGTGGTCCATGCTGGCGACCGTGACGGAGACCCGGTGGTAGGTGAAGGCATCGCCGGGCTTGGGGATGGCGGCAAAGCGCTCATAGGCCCACTCGCCCATGAGGGTGTTGACCAACTCCTCGTCCTCTTCGGGATCCTCGTAGCCCAGGTGCTCCAGCACGTCGCTGACGGATTCCTCCGCGTCCACTTCGAGCACGCCCTCGGCGATCTCCACGATGGGTTCCTCCACCACGTCGTCCTCATCCCAGATCTCGCCCACCAGCTCCTCCAGGATATCCTCCACCGTCACCAGGCCCAGGGTTCCGCCGTAGTTGTCAGTGACCACGGCCAGGTTGTGCTTGTGCTTGGACATGACGGGCAGCAGCTCGCCGATGTTCATGCTCTGGTGGATGAAAAACACCTCGTCCAGCAGCGGACGGATGTCCAGGTCCTTCCCCTGGCGGAGATAGGCCTTGATGTACTTGCGGATCTGGAGGATGCCGATGATGTTGTCGATGCTTCCCTCGTAGACGGGAAGGCGGCTGTGGGTGGTGGTCCGGATGCAGTCCAGGATCTCCTCGTGGCTGCTGCGGATATCCAGCGCGGTCAGGTCGACCCGCGGGGTCAGGACGTTTTCCACCGACACATCCCCGAACTGGAGGGCGGAGGAGATCAGCTCCCCCTGCTCCTCATTGAGGCTGCCCTCCTCGGTCATGTCCTCGATGATATCGTAGAGCTCCTCCTCGGTGACGGATTTCTCCACGTCCCCGGGGGTCAGCTTCGACACCGCCTCCCCGATCCGGGTCAGCAGCCGGCTGAGGGGGCCGAAGAGCTTCATCAGAAAGACCAGCGAGCCCGCCGCGGAGAGGGCCAGCTTGTCGCTGTATTTTTTGGCAACGCTCTTGGGCAGCATTTCGCCCGCGAAAAACACCACGCCCGTGGTGATGAGCGTGCTGACGGAAACCGCGCTCAGCCCCCAGCGGCGGGTGACGCCCAGGGTGACAAGAGCGGCGGTGGAAATATGCACAATATTGGTGCCGATCAGAATGGCGCTGATGGCCTGGTCAAAGTGGGCCAGGACATACAGGGCCTTGCGGGCCCGAACGTCTCCCCGCTCCTCCGCCATGCGCAGGCGCACGCGGGAGGCCGAGGCAAACGAGGTCTCCGCCACGGCAAAATACATGGCGCAGAACAAAAGCAGTACCGCACAGAAAAATGGCAATCGACTGCCGTCATCCATGATAGGACTCACATCTCCTTCGATTTGAAAAATTAAGATATAATATAACACGCCGTTTTCCTTCCGTCAATCACAGCGGCGTGTTTTTTCCGCTCCGGCGCGGAAAACGCTCTGTTCTTTCACGCGGCAGTGTGGTATAATTTTTCCATCTTATCTTGATGAGGAGTCCGACATGAAGCAGGCACGGGAGTATCCCCTCTTTACCATCACGAAAAAAGGCGCCCGCTGGGTCGGCGAGGGCCACCCCTGGATCTACGCCGACGAGATCCTCGCCAAAAGCGGGGAGCCGGAAAACGGCGCCCTCTGCGACGCGGTGAGCGAGAGCGGCAGCTGGCTGGGCACCGGCTTTTACAGCCGGGAGAGCAAGATCGGCCTGCGCCTGGTCTCCCGCAATTTTAACGACCGCTTTGACGCGGCCTTCTGGCGCCGCCGCGTCCAGTACGCGTGGGACTACCGCAAGACCGTGCTGGGGGAGGAGGATCTGACCTGCTGCCGGGTGCTTTTCGGTGAGGCCGACGGCTTCCCCGGGCTCACAGTGGACCGTTTCTCCAATCTGCTGTCCATCCAGACCCTCTCGGTGGGGATGGAGCGCATCAAGGGCACGCTTTTCCCCCTGATTGTGGAGGTCCTGCGCGCCGACGGGCAGCGCATCGACGGCATCTTTGAGCGCAACGACGCGGCCATCCGGGCCCTGGAGGGGCTGAAGCCGTTCAAGGGCTGGTATCCGCTGCCCGGCGAGGACGTGCCCGCGAGCCCTGTCACCGAGATCTGCGAGAACGGGATCTTTTATCAGGTGGACGTGGAGAACGGCCAGAAGACCGGCTTCTTCCTGGACCAGAAATACAACCGCCTGGCGGTGGCCAGGCTGGCCAAGGGCCGCCGGGTGCTGGACTGCTTTACCCACACCGGCTCCTTCGCCCTCAACGCCGCCAAAGGCGGGGCGGAGCACGTGACGGCGGTGGATATCTCCGAGAGCGCCATCCGCATGGCGGAGGAAAACGCCCGGCGCAACGGGCTGGAGGGGCGCATGGACTTTCTGGCGGCGGACGTGTTCGACCTGCTGCCGAATCTGAAAAAGGGCGAATACGACTTTATCATTCTGGACCCGCCCGCCTTCACCAAGTCCCGCAAAACCGTGGACCGGGCGGAGAAGGGGTACAAGGAGATCAATCTCCGGGCGCTGCGGGCCCTGCCCCGGGGCGGGTATTTTGCCACCGCCTCCTGCAGCCACTTCATGCCGTCGGAGAAATTTGTGCGGATGCTGCGCGCGGCGGCCCTGGACGCGGGGGTGGAACTGCGGCAGATCGAAGCCAGGCAGCAGGCCCCGGATCATCCCATTTTGTGGAACGTTCCGGAGACGGACTATCTGAAGTTTTACCTGTTCCAAGTGGTGTAGGAAGGTTTCAGATTGTACACCTCATCCGGCCCTGCGGGCCACCTTCCCCTCAAGGGGAAGGCAAGATGCGCGCGTTTGGCTTCCCCTCGAGGGGAAGCTGTCGAGCGCAGCGAGACTGATGAGGTGGAGAATACTCTATTAAGGAGAGGATGCACATGGAATTCAACGTCAACCACCCGGTGCTGTTTCTGCTGGCCGGGATCATTGTGCTGATCGTGCTGGCGCAGTCGGTGTACTTCCTGCGCAGGGCCTGGCGGCGCGGCCGGGAGATCGGCATGCCCATGGACAAGCTCAAACGCATCGTCATCGGCACCGCCGTCTTCACCATTGCGCCGGCCTCGGCCATTGTCATCAGCGTCATCAGCCTGTCCAAGAAGCTGGGCATTCCCCTGCCCTGGATGCGGCTGAGCGTGGTGGGCGCCATCACATACGAGACCCCCGCCGCAACCAACGCTCTCAGCGCCATGGGGCTGGAGTGGGCCAAAGTCACAAACCTCACCGCCACACAGTATGTGACGGTGGCGGCGGTGATGACCATGGGCATCATGACCGGCATCTGGCTGGTGCCGGTGGTGGGCAAAAAGCTCATCGGCGGCATGATCAGCCTGGAGAAGCGGGACAGGAAATGGGGCGAGATTTTCTCCGCCTCCCTGTTCCTCGGTATGATCTCCGCCTTTCTGGGCTATGTGTTCTGCAATTTCGCCGGGGTGTTCCGAGGGGATCTGACGGGTCTCATCGCGCCGCTGGTGATGCTGGTGTCCGCACTGATGATGGGCCTCTGCGCCCTGGCGCTGAAAAAGCTGGGCTGGCGGTGGATGAACGACTACGCCCTGCCCATCAGTCTGCTGGTGGGTATGGCCTCCGCCATCCCCATCACGGCCTGGCTGAGCTGAGGAGGTGCCGGAATGAAAAACAATCTCTCCTATATCGACTCCATCCACCGGGCCGGCCGGATCTGGAACCTGTCGGTGATGGTGGTTTTGATGCTCTTCCCCCTGGCGGTGGGCCTGATCTTCCGCGCGCCCATTGACTGGCAGGGCTTTGCCGTGGGGATGATGGCCACGGCCCCCATGTTCTGGGCGGTGGGCGTGATCGAGACCTTCACCTACGTCCCCATGCTGGGCGCCGGCGGGTCCTACCTGGCCTTCGTCACCGGCAACATCACGAACCTCAAGGCTCCGGCGGCCCTGAACGCCCTGGAGCTGGTGGGCGCCGACGTGAAGACCGAGGAGGGGGAGGTGGTCTCCACCATCGCCATCGCGGTCTCCAGTATCGTGACCACGCTGATCATTGTGCTGGGCGTGCTGCTCATCACGCCGCTGACCCCGGTGCTCAACTCCCCCGCCCTGGCCCCGGCCTTTGACCAGATCCTGCCCGCTCTCTTCGGGGGCTTGGGCGTGGTGTACATCTCCCGCAACTGGAAGATCGCCATTGCGCCGGTGGCGCTGATGCTGATCCTCTTCATCGCCGTCCCGTCCCTGGGCCCCAAGGTGAGCATCATGGTGCCGGTGGGCGTGCTGGTCGCCCTGGCGGTATCCCGTATTTTATATAAGAAGAATCTGCTGTAAGGAGGTACAGCCATGGTACTTGTCTATTTTCTGCTGGTGCTGATCGCCGTGATTCTGGCCCGCACCTTGATGTTCACCCCGCCCAAGGCGGAAGAAAAGAGCTTCGAGGACGTCGAGCAGGACAAAGAGGCCGGCGTCCGCAATCTCGCGGCGCTCATCCAGTGCAAAACCGTCTCCTATGAAGATTCCTCCCTGGAGGACGACGCGGAATTTGAAAAGCTCATCGGCCTGCTGCCGGAGCTCTACCCCAACGTGTGGAAAACCTGTCCGCTCCGGCGCTTTGACGGCCGCGGCCTGCTGTTTCACTGGCAGGGCAGGACTCCCGGCGAGGCCGCCGTGCTCATGGCCCACTACGACGTGGTGCCCGTGGAGGAGGAAAACTGGCGCAAGCCCGCCTTCGAGGCCATCGTGGAGGACGGCGTGATGTGGGGCCGCGGGACGCTGGACACCAAGGTCACCTTCAATGGCATCCTCTCCGGCGCGGAGAACCTGATCCGCCAGGGCTTCCGGCCGGAGCACGACGTCTACTTCGCCTTCTCCGGCGGCGAGGAAGTGAACGGCCCCGGCGCGGAGAACATCGTCAAATACTTCCGGGACAACGGCGTGGAGCTCCGGCTGGTGCTGGACGAGGGCGGCGCCGTGGTGGAGGATGTGTTCCCCGGCGTCAAGGGTCCGTGCGCCATGATCGGCATTGCGGAAAAGGGCCTGATGAATCTGGAGTTTTCCATCTCCGGCGCCGGCGGCCACGCCTCGGCCCCCGCGCCCCACACCCCGGTGGGCAGGCTCTCCATGGCCTGCGCCAGGGTGGAGGCCCATCCCTTCAAAATGCACTTTACCAAGCCCGTGCTGGAGATGTTTGACACCCTGGGCCGCCACTCGAGCTTTCTGTACCGGATGATCTTTGCCAACCTCTGGGCCTTCGGCTGGGTGCTGAACCTGCTGACCAAAAAGACCGGCGGCGAGCTCAACGCGCTGGTGCGCACCACCGTGGCCTTCACCCAGATGAAGGGCAGCAAGGCCCCCAACGTGATCCCGCCATCGGCCTCCATGGTGGCCAATTTCCGCCTGAACCCGGCCGACTCCGTCCAGGGCGCCGTCGACTATGTCAAGAGCGTCATCGGTGCGGAGGACATTCAGCTGAAAAATCTGCACAGCATGGAGCCCAGCCGCATCTCCCGCACCGACTGCGAGGGCTGGGAGATCGTCTCCAACGCGGTCGCCGGCACCTGGAAGGGCTGCCTGGTGTCCCCGTATCTGATGGTGCAGTGCTCTGACAGCCGCCACTACGGCGCGATCTCCGACAAGGTCTACCGCTTCTCCGCCATGGACATGACCGCCGAGGAGCGCCACAGCATCCACGGCAACGACGAGCGCATCCGTCTGGAGTGCATCCCCCGGGCGGTGGAGTTCTTCATGCGCGTGATGAAGCAGCTGTAAAGCCCCGCACACGCAAAACCGCCCCCGAAGGCCAGGCCTTCGGGGGCGTCAGCTTGTCAAAAAAGTCCTTGACGGACTTTTTTGACTGCGCTTCAGCCGCCGAGCATTTTGCTTCGGGCAAAATGCTATTATCCGGAAAGCCTTGAGAAATCAAGGCTTTCCGGACGGCGGTTTAT
>JBGUNL010000065.1:0-4820 GCA_045117295.1 Candidatus Limivicinus sp. | reverse complement strand
GCGGGGGCGGGCTCGGCGGCCGGCGCGGGGGCTTGGGTAGCTGCGGGTGCGGCAGAGGAGCCGCAGGCTGCCAGCGCGAAGATCATGCAGAGCGCAAGCAGCAGTGCCAGGGTTTTCTTCATGTGTGTCTTCCTCCTATTCCCATGTTTCAGGGAAAGTATTTATATAAACACGGCTTTACGTGCTTATACCGGAAGAAAAAGGGGAGAAGGGGCGGCTTAGACGCCTTTGCCGAAGCCGCAGTTGGGGAAGTGGCAGACCTTGCAGTTGAGGCACAGGCCGCCGTGGCCGAGACCGGCCAGGTGCTCTCTGGTAATGGGGGTATCCGTCACCAGATAGGGCAGGAGCAGGTCGAAGATGGTGCGCTTGGCGTACATAACGCAGCCGGGCAGCCCGCAGACCGGGCGGCCGTCCGGCATGTAGGAGACCAGGAACATGGCCCCGGGCAGCACGGGCGAGCCGTAGGAGACGATGTTGGCCCCGGTGTTTTTGATGGCGAGGGGCGTGCGGTCGTCCGGATCCACACTCATGCCGCCGCTGCAGACCACCATCTCGCAGCCCTTGTCCAGCATGTCGAGGATGGCAGCGGTGATCTTCTCGTGGTCGTCGTTGAGGGTGATGTGCTCGGCCATGACGCTGCCGCCGAACTCATGGAGCTTCTCCACAATGACAGGGGTGAAGGTGTCCTGAATGCGGCCATAAAAGACCTCGTTGCCGGTGGTGACCACGCCAACCTTCTTGCTCTTCAACGGCAGCAGACGCATCAGCGGCTCCGGGCCGACCACGGCTTTGGCCTTTTCCATGCGCTCCTTCTCGATGATGAGCGGGATGACCCGGGTGCCGCAGAGCTTCTCGCCCTTCTTCACCACAAAGCCCGAGGCGCGGGTGGCGATCATCATGTCGCCCAGGGAGTTGACGGCGCGCAGACGATCCAGGTCGATCAGCAGCAGGCCGTCGATATCGGCCACCAGCTCGATCTTGCCCTCCCTGGGCTGCGTGGCGTGCATGTTCTCACTCATGCACAGATCCCGCAGAATCTCCGCCGCGTCGTCCTCGTGCAGCATGTTCTCGTTGTTTTCCCAGATGTAGATGTGGTCCTTGCCCACGCTCAGCAGCACGGGCACGTCCTCGGGCCGGATCATGTGTCCCTTGCGGAACACGGGCCCCTTCTTTTCATCCTTGATAATCTGGGTGATGTCATGACAGAGGATGTGGCCGACGGCCTCCTCGGTTTTCATCAGTTTCATGCTTGTCCTCCTGCGATTTCTTTCAAATCAGCTCTGCCCCGCAGAGCAAATAGAGCTCTTCTTTCAGCGCCAGGGCTTTGGCCAGACGGCGGCTGTGCGCCTCCTGCGCCTCCGGCGTGCGGCAGCGGCCGCGGGTGGCGGCAAAACGCTCCTCGATGGCGACGCGCTCCGTCCCCCGCACGGTCTTGTCCGCCAGGAAGACGAGGGCTGCCTCGGAAACTCCCGGCTCGTCCGGCTCGTTGTGCTGCCGGACCAGAGACGCCACCTCCGGGTATCCCAGCTCCCGGAGCCAAACGGCGCCCAGCTCCGCATGCCGGGGATTTCCCTTGGCCAGGTCGTGCAGCAGGGCAGCGCGCCTGACAAGGTCAACATCAAGTCCCGCGCCTTTTTCGTTTGCGGCGGCGCAGAGCCGCACCGCCTGCTCCGCCGCCGCGCGGCAGTGGGATATGAGCTTGTCGTCCGCCCCGGCGGCGTGCAGAAGGGAGAGGCAGACGGCATCGTCCAGAACAGGATGCGGCGTCTGGCCGACCGATTCCGCGTGGAAGCTGTCCCCGTCGCAGCACAGCGTCGTCACGGAGGCATAGCCCAGCTTGCTGCGCTGTCCCGTCAGGGAGGCGATGGCGGATTTGTGGCTGACGATGGCGATATCGCCCTCGCGTTCCAACAGACAGCGGCGCACCGCCGTCTCCACACGCTCATGCAGAGCTTCATGGGATTCCGCCCCCTCGGGCAGCAGATCGGGGTTTCGCTCCCGGGCGGCGTACAGCGCGGGGAAGCGGGCCATGATCTCCGTAAAGGGGAGCCCGTCCCATACGCCCATGTCCTGTTCCTCCAGCCCTGCCATTTCAATGGGCGCCGGGGCGAGGGCGAGGGCGGTCTCCCGGGCGCGCCTCAGCGCGCTGCAGAAGACGGCGGAGAGATGTTGCAGTTCCGGCTGAAAGGGCAGCAGCGCCGCCTGCAGACGGCCCAGTGTGCCCAGGGGCAGATCGGTTCTCCCGCCCACGCACCAGCGCTCTCCCAGCGGGAGATCCGGCATGGCGTGGCGGATCAGATAGACGGTTCTCGGCATAGGCCCTCACATTTTTTCATGAGCGAATTGCAAATAAAAACATTTTGATAGTTTGAAGTATACCCCTCTTCGGTAGGAAAGTAAAGAGGGAAATCTCTGTACAAATCGTTTCATTTGTTCTATAATTTTGCAAAAAGAGGAAACAGGGGGGACGTACATGGAGCTGTATGTCTGGGGTACCGGCTGTGCTGCGGGCGATCTGGTGGACGCGGGCATGGCCGCGGAGCAGATCACGGCTTTTGTGGACAGCGCGCCCATGGCGCCGGTGTTTCTCGGCCGGCCCGTGGTGAAGCCGGAAGCGCTGCGGGGGCGGGAGGACGCTCTCATCCTGGTGGCAAGCCGCCATACCGATGTGATCGCAAGCCAGGCCGCCACGCTTGGCCTCCGGGCGGAGCAACTGCTGTTTCTGAAAAACAACTGGTCCGTCACGGACCGGAATGTGGCCTACGAATTGGCGGAAGAGTTTCTTCCCCGGGAGATGACAGACGCCCTGCGCAGACCCCAGCACGCCGTGCGGGAGCCCCTGTGTTTGGGGGAGAGTGTGCTGACAGAGCGGGATCTGGGAAACGACTATGTCCGCATGCGCACACTGGAGCTGATCTGCCGGGAGCTGACGTCGGTCCCGGGCGCGGCGGCGGAGCTGGGGGTCTACCGGGGCGGCTTTGCCCGCTGCATCAACGCCCTGCTGCCGGAGCGGACGCTGTACCTGTTCGATACCTTTGAGGGCTTTGACGACCGGGAGGCCGCCGGATATGGCGTGGGCTTCCGGGACGCGCACAAAAACACCGGGACGGAGAAGGTGCTGTGCCTGATGCCGCACCCGGAAAAGGTGCGCGTGCGGCAGGGACTCTTCCCCGCCACCGCGGAGGGGCTGGAGGAGAGCTTTGCGCTGGTGAGCCTGGACGTGGACCTGGAGGAGAGCACCCTGGAGGGCCTGCGCTGGTTTTATCCGCGCATGAGCCCCGGCGGCTATCTGCTGCTGCATGACGGCAATTCCCCGAAGCTCCCCGGCGTGCGCCGCGCGCTGGAGCGCTTCCGGGCGGAGTGGACAACGCCGGTCCCCGCCGTCCCCGTCTGTGATATCAACGGCACGCTGGTGCTGCCGAAACTGTAAAGAAATGACAAAATCCAATAAAGCAGACAAAAAACAACGGGATGAATTTTACAAGATGCACAAAAAACAGCTCGCAATTTCTGCGAGTTGTTTTTTTGTGTAAGTTGAAAGCCGGGAGGGGAAAGAGGTACTATATTTCTTGGGAAGAAACGCGCAAAGGAGGAATCCAATGGAAGAAGAACTCTTTGAACTGGCAGCCGACAGCGTGATCGTGGAGGTCACGGATCCGAAAACCGGCAAGGTCTACCGGCGGGAGCTTCCCATCGACTACTACGAAAACGCGAATTTCCTGCGCCTGAGCGGTGAGAATCTGGACGGGAGCCTTTCCCAGCTGATCTTCTACACGGCCCGGGGGATCGAGAGAATGCAGGACATTACCGGCCGGGGCGCCGATCATGACGCCTGCGGCGACCATTAATCTGTCCACCGTAACTGCAAATACAAACTTTACAGGAGGAAAAAGTATGATCAAAAAGACACTGGTTATCAACGGCGTGACCCGCAACCTGGTGCTCGACGGCAGCGAGACCCTCGCCACCGTTCTGCGTGAGCATCTGCTGCTCACCGGCTGCAAGATCGGCTGCGGCGAAGGCCACTGCGGCGCATGTAACGTCATCGTCGACGGAGAGATCAAAAAGGCCTGTATCTGGAAGATGAGCAAGATTCCCGACGGCGCCAAGATCACCACCATCGAGGGTGTCGGCACCCTGAGCGACATGCACCCCCTGCAGGTCGCCTGGATGGCCTACGGCTGCGCGCAGTGCGGCTTCTGCACGCCCGGCTTCATCATCAGCGCCAAGGTCCTGCTGGAGAAGAACCCCAATCCCACCAGAGCTGAGGTTCGCGACTGGTTCAACAAGCAGAGAAACCTCTGCCGCTGCACCGGCTACAAGCCCCTCATCGACGCCACCATGGCCGCTGCCGCCGTTCTGCGGGGCGAGATGAAGAAGGAAGACCTGATCTTCAAGCCCACCGGCGACTCCATCAAGGGCACCAAGTACATCCGTCCTTCTGCCGCGCAGAAGGTCACCGGCACCTGGGACTTCGGCGCTGACGACGCCCTGAAGATGCCCGGCTGCCTGCGCCTGGCCCTGACCCAGGCCAAGGTCTCCCACGCCAACATCAAGTGCATTGACACCTCTGAGGCTGAGAAGATGCCCGGCGTTGTCAAGGTCATCACCTACAAGGATATCCTGGCCGCCGGCGGCACCAACCAGATCAACGGCCTGGTCATGCTGCCCAAGCACAACAAGACCGACGGCTTCGAGCGCCCCGTCCTCTGCTCCGACAAGATCTTCCAGTTCGGTGACGCCATCGCCATCGTGGCCGCCGACACCGAGGCTCACGCCCGCGCCGCCGCCGACGCCGTGAAGGTCGAGATCGAAGAGCT
>JBGUNL010000064.1:0-3444 GCA_045117295.1 Candidatus Limivicinus sp. | reverse complement strand
ACGATGGAGTCGCCGGTGTGCACGCCCACGGGGTCCACGTTCTCCATGCCGCAGATGGTGATGGCGTGGTCGGTGCCGTCGCGCATGACCTCGAACTCGATCTCCTTGTAGCCCTTGACGCTCTTCTCCACCAGCACCTGGTGCACCGGGGAGAGCTGGAAGGCGTTGCGGGCGATGTCGACCAGTTCCTCCTCGTTATAGGCAAAGCCGCCGCCGGTGCCGCCCAGGGTGAAGGCCGGGCGCAGCACCACGGGATAGCCGATGTCCAGGGCGGCCTTTTTTGCCTCCTCTATGCTGTAGGTGATCTCGGAGGGGATGACGGGCTCGCCGATCTCCTGGCAGAGCTCCTTGAACTTCTCCCGGTCCTCGGCCCGCTCGATGCTCTCGGCCGGGGTGCCCAGCAGCCGGACGCGGCACTCTTTTAAAACGCCCTTCTTCTCCAGCTGCATGGCCAGGTTCAGCCCCGTCTGCCCGCCGATGCCGGGGACGATGGCGTCGGGCCGCTCGTAGCGGAGAATCTTGGCGATGTACTCCAGGGTCAGCGGCTCCATGTACACCTTGTCCGCGATGGAGGTGTCGGTCATGATGGTGGCGGGGTTGGAGTTGCAGAGCACCACATCGTAGCCCTCCTCCTTGAGGGCCAGGCACGCCTGGGTGCCGGCGTAGTCAAACTCCGCCGCCTGGCCGATGACGATGGGGCCGGAGCCGATGATGAGAATTTTCCTGAGATCCGTTCTTTTTGGCATGTCGATTACCTCTTGTATGCATAAACTTGTTTGCCCTGATAGAAGGTGCCGAGGCAGCGGCCCCGCACCGTGCGCCCCGCGAAGGGGGTGGCCCGGCCCTTGGACTGGAAGGAAGCCGGGTCGATTTCGTAGCTCTCGTTTAGGTCCCAGACGGAGAAGTCGCAGCCCAGGGGGAGAGAGAAGCGCTCCCGCGGTCTCGTGACCAGGCATCGGAGCAGCCGCTCCAGGGGGAGAATGCCCGACAGCACCAGGCCGGTGTAGAGCACGGGGAAGGCGGTCTCCAGCCCCACGATGCCCATGGCGCTCTTTTCCAGGCCCCGGCTTTTTTCCTCGAGAGAGTGGGGGGCGTGGTCGGTGGCGATACAGTCCACGGTGCCGTCCAGCACGCCTTCCAGAAGCGCCTCCCGGTCGCTTTTCGAACGCAGGGGCGGGTTCATCTTGAAGCGCCCGTCCTCCATGAGATCGCTGTCATCCAGCAGCAGGTAGTGGGGCGCGGTCTCGCACGTGGCGTCCACGCCGGATTTCTTCGCCTGCCGCACCAGCTCCACGCTCTCTTTGGTGGAGACATGGCAGACGTGGTAGGCGCAGCCGGTCTCGGCGGCGAGATTTAAGTCCCGCTCCACCTGGCGCCACTCGCTCTCGGAGCAGATGCCCCGGTGGCCGTGGGCCCTGGCGTACTGCCCGTCATGGATGTATCCGCCGCGCAGCAGCTCGTTTACCTCGCAGTGGGCCACGATCATTTTCCCCAGGGCCTTCGCGCGGCGCATGGCCTCGCGCATCATCTCGTCGGACTGCACGCCGTGCCCGTCGTCGGAGAAGGCCACCGCGTCGGTGAGCGCTTCCAGATCGGCAAGCTCCTCACCCTTTTCGCCCACGGTCACCGCGGCATAGGGGTACACCCCCACCACGGCGTCCCGCCGGATGATGGCGAGCTCTTCGTCCAGGTGCTCTCTCGAGTCCGGCACCGGGTCCAGGTTCGGCATGGGGCAGACGGCGGTGTAGCCCCCCGCCGCCGCGGCCATGGAGCCGGTGCGGATGGTCTCCTTATAAGAAAAACCCGGCTCCCTGAAATGCACATGTACATCACAGAAGCCGGGAAAAACAGTGAGCTTATCGTCATCGGAAAAGGCGGCGGCGGCGAGAGCGGCACGAATGCCACCGACAAAATCCGCTCCGTATTCTCTGACAAAGGTGAAATCCATCGGGTTCCTCCAAAAGAAAAAACTGCCCTGCTTGCGGCAAGACAGCGGACAGAACGGGCGCAATACGCCCCCTATGCACTTGCGTCTTGCCGACCTCTCGGATCGACTTAAAGATCGTATGCAGTATAGCAAAAAGCGGGCTTTTCTGTCAATTGACGAAACGCCCGAACAAAGCGCCGCCGCAAAGCGGCGCTTTGTTCAGCTTGCGGGAACGCAGCCCCACATCCCGTGTGTCATCCCGAGCGACCGAAGGGAGCCGAGGGATCTCAAACGCTGAAGTCTGTACTGTGCCGGAGGGAGATCCTTCGCTGGCGCTCAGGATGACAGGAACAGGGGCACCCGCAAATCTTTCCGTGTGCTGCGTATGGTGGAGACGATGCGCAGGGGTGGTCAGACGCCCTGCTCCTCCAGGAGCTTGACCAGCCTGCGCAGGGCCTTGCCCCGGTGGCTGATGGCGTTTTTCTCACCGGGGCCCAGCTCCGCGGTGCGTACCCCGCGCTCCGGCAAAAGAAACAGCGGGTCGTAGCCGAAGCCGCCGGTGCCCTTTTCGTCGTGGGCGATCTCGCCGAAGAGGTAGTCCTCCGCGGTCAGCATCCTCCCGTCGGGCCAGCAGAGGGCGATGGCGCAGGTGTAGTGGGCGGCGCGGTTCTCGACCCCCTCCAGCTTCTCCAGCAGCAGGCGGTTGTTGGCCTTGTCGTCCCCGTGCACACCGGAAAAGCGGGCCGAGTAGATGCCCGGCGCCCCATCCAGGGCGTCGACGCAGATGCCGCTGTCGTCGGCAATGGCGGCCTGGCCGGAGATCTCCGCCAGCTCTCTGGCCTTCTTCACGGCGTTTTCCATGAAGGTAGCGCCGTCCTCCACGGTCTCATGCTCGACGCCGGCCTCCCGCATGGACTGCACGTCGTCAAAGAAGGGGGAGAGGATCTCCTTCATCTCTTTGAGCTTATGGGCGTTGTTGGATGCGATGATGAGTTTCATACAAATCCCTTTCTTTATAGGCGCCCCTTTTAAGGGGAGCTGTCCGGCGCCAGCCGGACTGAGGGGTAGTCCCGCCTTGCACACGGTGCGTAAGGCGTTGGGATGAGATTGGAAGCGTTGCTTCCAATTGAATTAAAACAAGCCGGAAATGACGCCATTTTCGTCCACGTCGATCTTCTCGGCGGCGGGGACCTTCGGCAGGCCGGGCATGGTCATGATGTCCCCGGTGAGGGCCACCACGAAGCCCGCGCCGGCGGAGACCTTCGCGGATTTGATGGTGACCACAAAGTCCTCCGGCGCGCCCAGCTTGGTGGGATCGTCGGAAAAGCTGTACTGGGTCTTGGCGATGCAGACGGGGTAAGCGCCGTAGCCCAGCTCCTCCAGGCGCTGCAGCTGCTTTGCCGCCGCGGGCAGGACGGAGATATCCCTGCCGCCGTAGATGCGGCGCGTCACGGTGCGGAGCTTCTCCTCCAGGCTCATGTCCAGGGGGTAGGAGAAGGCAAAGTCGTTCTCCCCCT
>JBGUNL010000063.1:0-1377 GCA_045117295.1 Candidatus Limivicinus sp. | reverse complement strand
TTATTCCTTCCCCAGGTATTTCTTCAGCGCCGCGAAGGTCTCGTCGCTGATGTCGTGCTCGATCTTGCAGGCGTCTTTGGCCGCGGTCTCCGGGTCGACGCCGATGTCGGTGAAGAAGGCGGAGAGAAACTGGTGCCGCTCATAGGTCTTGCCGGCCACCTCCCGGCCTTTTTCCGTCAGCACCAAAAAGCCGTTCTCGTCCAGCTTCACATAGCCGCCGGCTCTCAGCAGGCTCATGGCACGGCTGACGCTGGGCTTGGAGAAGCCCATATACTCGCCCACGTCCACCGCGCGGACGCCCTTTCCCCGCAGCGAGAGGATCAGGATGGTTTCCAGATACATTTCGCCGGATTCCTGCAGTTGCATATGGGTCAACTCCTTTCCGTGCTGTGTCCAGCATACCACCCCGCGGCCCCTTTTTCAAGTTAAATCGGTCTAACATTTTCCCGCGGAAAACTTGGGGCTTGTCATCTGCCCGCGCAGACGGTATAATGGAAAACCCAAAGCTTAAAAAAATGAAAAGATTTCAGAAAGTACAGGGACTGTCATGAATTCAAGCTACAGGCGCCGTTTCGGCGACCGGAAGGACGGGCGGCTGCTCCGCTCCCTTCCCGCTTTCTCCAAGTTTATCCCCTACATCATGCCCACCCGCAACGATGCCAGCAACCTCTACGAGGAGAGCATGGAGGTCTCCACCGTGGACCGCCGCCTCCGCCAGCTGCGGGTGGAGGGCTACAAGGGCATCGGCATGCTGCATTTTTTGATCGCAGCCTATATCCGCCTGATCTCCATGCTGCCCGGACTCAACCGCTTTGTGGTGGGCCGCCGCATCTACGCCCGCAACGACATCACCGTGGTCATGACCGTCAAGCGCGCCCTCGCCCTGGACGCCACCGAGACCACCATCAAGGTCCGGTTCGAGCCCACCGACACCATCTTTGACGTCTACCGCAAGATGAACGAGAAGATCGAGGAGATCAAGGCCTCCGACGAGAACAACAACACCGAGAACGTGGCCGAGGCCATTTGCCGCCTGCCGCGCATCCTGCTGCGCCTGGCCATCCAGATCCTGCGCATCATGGACTACTTCGGCTGGATCCCCGAGAGTCTCACCGACGCCAGTCCCTTCCACGGCTCCATGATCATCACGGACCTGGGCTCCCTGCGCATCGGGCCCGTCTTCCACCACATCTACAACTTCGGCACGCTGCCGGCCTTCATCGCCTTCGGCGCCAAGCACCATGTCTACGAGCTGGATCGCCACGGCAACATGGTGGACCGCAAGTATGTGGATATGAAGTTCACCTTGGACGAGCGCACCGTGGACGGCCACTACTGGGCGCAGGCCTTCCAGGCCTGGCGCTACCTCTTCCAGCA
>JBGUNL010000062.1:0-10361 GCA_045117295.1 Candidatus Limivicinus sp. | reverse complement strand
TCGGGGGGATCGCAGTCCTCGTGGCTGATGTAGGTCAGCACCGGGCCCTTGCGGCCGTAGGCGGGGGAGAAGCGGAAGTTGATCTTCGCGGTGAGGATCATCCAGCCCTCGTCCTTGACCGTGTCTGCCTTGTCCCACTTGCAGACCAGCGCGGCAAACTGGATATCCTCCACGCAGCAGGTCATCACGTGGCGGCCGATGACAAAGGTGTTGGCCGGCAGGCGCCTGCGCACCAGGCTCTTGGCCTTGAAGCGGACGGTCTTGCCCTCGTACTTCTTGGGCTCCTCGCTCATGTCCCGGTACCACTCGGCATAGTCGTCGTCCCCGATCTCCACGATGGGGGCATTCAGGTCGAAGGGCAGGGGGTCGGCGATGTCGTCGTAGACCACGTTGCCGTCGGGGGCCTCGTAGGCGATGTCCGCCCGTCTCGAACAGGCCCGCACCAGCTTGTGGTATTCCATCTTGTCCATGGTGGGCAGGAAGCGGTTGAAGACCACCAGCTCACAGCTCTTGAGCTTGTCGTAGACGAGGTTGCGCATGTTGGCGTTGTAGGTCAGGATGGTGCCCGCGTCGGCGAACATGAACTCCTGGTAGACCATCCAGCCGTCGGGCATGGCGGAATACAGGGCATCCAGCAGCCACATGCCGTTGTACTCGATGACTACGCGCTCGGCTCGGGTCTCCTTGGCAAAGCGCTCCAGGTTCTCCTTCGTCAGCTCGCTCTGATCCTCCAGCACGCGGATCTTGACGGTGTCGGAGGCAAACTGCTCGGGGGCGTATTCCTCCTCGCCCTCCTCGCACACCAGCAGCAGAGTCTTCTCCCCGTTGCAGAAGCGCTTGTCCTCCAGGGTCTCCTGGATGAACCTGGTCTTGCCGCCCTCCAGAAAGCCGGTGAAGAGGTAGACCGGCATATCGCGATTAGCCAATGTGGAACAGCTCCTTCAGGGCAGATTCGTGGATGTGGGACCCGATGACGCAGAAGCGGCCGGTGACGGCGGCGGCGCCGCGGCGCAGGTCGATCTCGCCGGGGACGTAGTCGAAGTAGATCCACTCGCCGTCGGTGGCGTCCACGATGCCCTTGGCTCTCAGCACGGCGCCGAAGCGGTCGACGTCCTCCAGCTGGGCGAGGATGCCGCGCAGCTCCTCCTCGCTGAACTTCTTCGGGGTCTCCATGCCCCAGCTCTGGAAAATCTCGTCGGCGTGGTGGTGATGGTGATGATGGTGGTGCTCGTGCTCGTCGTCATCGTCGTCGTCATGGTGATGGTGGCACTCGCACTCCGGATCATCGCACTCCTCGCCGTCCTCGTGGTGGTGATGGTGGTGATGGTGGTGATGGTGCTCGTGCCCGTCGTCATCATCATCGTCGTCATGGTGATGGTGGCACTCGCACTCCGGATCGTCGCACTCCTCGCCGTCTTCGTGGTGGTGATGATGGTGGTGCTCGTGCTCGTCGTCATCGTCGTCATCGTCATCGTGGTGATGGTGGCACTCGCACGCGGGGTCGTCGCACTCCTCCTCGTCGTGGTGATGGTGGTGACGGTGCTCGTGCTCCATGGCCTCCAGCTCGGCCTTGAGGCCGTTTTCGTCCATGGCGGCCAGGATCTGGGCGCCGCTCAGCTGCTCCCAGGGGGTGGTGATGAGACCGGCCTTGTCGTTGAGGGCCTTGAGGATCTCGGTGGCCTCCAGGGTCTTCTCGGGCTTGGCGGTGTCGGTGCGGCTCATGACGATGAGGTCGGCGTTGGCGACCTGGTCGTTGAAGAACTCGCCGAAGTTGCGGGCGTACATCTTGGCCTTGCCCGCGTCCACCACGGTGACCATGGCGCCGATGTGGGCGCCCTCCACGCGCTCCACGGCGGCCGCCACGTCGGACAGCTTGCCGACGCCGGAGGGCTCGATGAGGATGCGGTCGGGGGCATAGTCGTTGATGACCTTCTTGAGGGCCTTGGTGAAGTCGCCCACCAGGGTGCAGCAGATGCAGCCGGAGTTCATCTCGGTGATCTGCACGCCGGCGTCCTGCAGGAAGCCGCCGTCGATGGCGATCTCGCCGAATTCGTTCTCGATGAGCACCAGCTTTTCGTTCTGGTAGCCCTCCGCGATGAGCTTGCGGATGAGCGTGGTCTTTCCGGCGCCGAGGAAGCCGGAGAAAATGTCTATTCTGGTCATGGTTTTTGTCTTCCTTCCATGGTTTATTTACCAATGTTGTATTATATCATGCTTGTCAACCGCCCATCCGTGCCGAAATCCGGGAAAAAGCCGCCTCTGGAAAAACATTTACCGATTGTTCACAAAAAACACCGGGGCCGCCTTTGGCGGCCCCGGGAAGAGAACGGCTCGGTTTTTATTCAAAGTCCAGCACGCGCTTCATGCGCACCAGGGTCAGGCGGTTGCGGATGGCGGCGGAGATGTCCAGCATCTCGTCGGCGAGGCTGGGGTCGATGCCGATGTGCTCCGGCAGGTACTTGCAGCCACAGTCGGAGTAGAGCTTCTCCATCTCCTCCACGGAGGGCAGAGCGTCCAGCATGGCCTTGATCTCGCCCCAGTGGTCCACGATGTTCTGGGGGTCGAAGGTGCCGAGGACGTCGTGCTCGTTCTCTTTCAGGATGCCGGGAGCCAGGCGCGCGCCGAACTTCTCCAGGACCCATTCTTCGGTCAGGGGGGTAAAGGGCTTGGCCTTGGGGGTCATGCCCGCCAGCTTGTGGTACTCCTTGATGCACTGGAAGGTGCCCACGCCCACGCACTCGCCGTGGATGCCCTCGGCCTTTTCAAAGCGCGGGGGGTGCATCTCCACCAGGTGGGCCATCAGATGCTCGGCGCCGGAGGCCGCGCGGGAGTGATCCAGCAGCTGCATGGTCAGGCCGCTCTCCATCTGGGCCATGGTCATGGCCTCGTGGTCGGCAACGCCCGTGGCCGCATACTGATCCGCCGCGTCCCGCATGAGCTTCAGGGCGTGCTCGGCCAGCTCCGCCACCACGGGGCAGAAGTACTCCCCGTCCACCAGATGGGAGATGCGCCAGTCGGCCAGGGAGATGTACTTGGCCAGGATGTCGTTGATGCCGCTGGCAATGAGGCGCTTGGGCGCGCCGCCGATGATGCCCAGGTCCGCCGCCACCAGCACGGGGGCGCACATGGGAGTGGACTTCTTCTGGCCCTTGATGATGGCCGAGCAGATATTGGCGGTAAAGCCGTCGGAGGAGGCCAGCGTCGGCACCGCCACGAAGGGGATGCCCAGCTTGTAGGCGGGGTAGCGGCCGAAGTCCATGATGGTGCCGGCGCCCACGGCCACGATCACCTCGGGCTTGTCCAGCTGTTCCATCATCTTCTCGATCTGCACGTCCTCGGCCCGCAGGCCGTTGGGGTCCAGGACGATGTTCTGGTCGGCCTTGACGTGCCGGCCCTCGGTCAGCTTCCAGGTGATCTCGTCGTAGACCACGGTGCGGCGGCCGGTGAGACCCAGCTCCTCCATATACTCCTCAAAATGGGCCAGGGCGTTATCCTCCACCACGACCTTCCTGGTCTCCAGGGTATGCTCGCGGCCGCAGACGCAGCGGCCCGCGTATTTGGCGCAGTCCATAATCATGGGACATTTCCTCCGTAAAAAAGCTCTCCGCCCGCGGCGGAGGCCGGATTTTGATGCCTCTATGATACGCAACGCGGGCGGAAAAGTCAACCGCAAAGCCGCGGAAATGCGCGGAAACAGGCTCTTTCTTTTGTGATTTTTTCACAACATCGTCCCCGTCGCTTTGTGATTTTTGTTGCTTTGCCAAAAAGTTTTTCCGCCTTCTTGACATCGACACATTGCGGTGCTAAAGTGATACCACTTTTAGAAAGGAGCGGCAGACGATGTTCGGACGTTTCAATCGTTTCAACACCACGGGCTCGAAGGGCAGCGCCTCTGAGTCTGCGTTTCGCTGCGCTTCTTTCGCCCTCATCCTGCTTGTGATCGACGCTGTTTTTGCAGTGTCGATTTTTGTTTGTGCGGATATTCTGTCCCTTGGCCTTGTTGTATCCGTTCTGCTGGGCCTTGTTGTACTGGCGATTCTTATTATCCGCAGCCTGATTCTTGAGTCCCCGCAAGCGCGACCGAAGCAGTCAGCGGCCTGATTCCGAATTTCGGATCGGCCCCGACCAAATCGGTCGGGGCCGATTTTTTCACCCTCTGTCTGGATCGGCATGGGAATGCCGTTTCCATATAAAATTGTCCAAACAAAAAAATGAAAAAGGAGAAAACACAATGAAGAAAGCACTCGCACTCGTAATGGCTGTCGTCATGGTATTTGCCCTGGCAGCCTGCGGCGGCTCCACTGCCAGCGCCCCCGCCGCCACCCAGGCTCCCGCCGCTGACGCCGCCCCCGCTGCCGCCGCCGCCCCCGCCGCGGCTGACGCTGCCTTCAAGCTGGGCTCTCAGGGCCCCCTGACCGGCGGCGCCGCCATCTACGGCCAGGCCGTCATGAACGCCATCGCCATCGCCGTTGACGAGGTCAACGCCATGGACGGCGTCCACTTCGAGTTCATGTCCCAGGACGATGAGGCCGATGCCGGCGACAAGGCCATCAACGCCTACAACGCCCTGATGGACTGGGGCATGCAGGTCATGGCCGGCACCGTCACCTCCGGCTCCGGCATCACCGTCTCCGCCCAGGCCGCCCAGGACCGTCTGTTCATGCTGACCCCCTCCGGCTCCTCCCCCGACATCACCGCTGACAAGGACAACGCCTTCCAGGTCTGCTTCACCGACCCCAACCAGGGCATTGCCTCCGCTGACTACATGGTCGAGCACTTCGCCGACGCCAAGGTCGCCGTCATCTACCGCAACGACGACGCCTACTCCCAGGGCATCCACGACACCTTCGTCGCCGAGGCCGCTGCCAAGGGCATCGCGGTCGTCTATGAGGGCGGCTTCGTCGACGGCACCGCCGACTTCTCCGTCTACCTGACCGCCGCCAAGGACGCCGGCGCCGACATGCTCTTCCTCCCCATCTACTACCAGCCCGCCTCCGTCATCCTCACCCAGGCCGATCAGATGGGCTACAAGCCCACCGTCTTCGGTGTGGACGGCATGGACGGCATCCTGGGCCAGGAGAATTTCGACGCCTCCCTAGCCGAGGGCGTGTTCCTGCTGACCCCGTTTGCCGCTGACGCCGACGACGCCCGCACCCAGGCCTTCGTCGCCGAGTACCAGAAGCGCTACGGCGAGATCCCCAACCAGTTCGCCGCTGACGGCTACGACGCCGTGTACATCCTGAAGGCCGCTCTCGAGGCCGCCGGCTGCACCCCCGACATGAGCGCCGCCGACATCTGCGAGGCCCTCATCCAGGTGATGCCCAGCATCACCGTGGACGGCGTGACCGGCGAGGGCATGACCTGGAGCTCCAACGGCGAGGTCTCCAAGGCCCCCATGGCCGTCGTCATCCAGGACGGCGCCTACGTCACCCCCGAGTTCTAAGTCTCGGCTTCTGACGCACATTCAAGCGAATATCCCGGCTGCCGGGGGCAAACTGCCCCCGGCAGCTACAGCCGTCTTTCTGCCCCGGAAAGGAGCGCGGCAAAGGCGCATTCCCGCGCCGCTTTCTGGTGCAGAAATCCACGAAAGAGAGAGGAACATGTTATGAAGTTTCTGGCCTATTTGGTCAGCGGTATCAGCCTGGGCAGCATTTACGCCATCATCGCCCTGGGCTATACCATGGTCTACGGCATCGCCAAAATGCTGAACTTTGCCCACGGCGACATCATCATGGTGGGCGGCTACGTCTCGTTCCTGGCCGCCGTCAACCTGGGCCTGCCGCCGCTGGTATCGGTTCTGGCCGCCATGGCGGTCTGCACGGTGCTGGGCATCGTCATCGAGGCCCTGGCCTACCGGCCCCTGCGCAGCGCCCCGTCCCTGGCCGTGCTGATCACCGCCATCGGCGTCAGCTATTTTCTGCAGAACTCCGCCCTGCTGATCTTCGGCGCAAACCCCAAGGCCTATACCCCCGTGGTCTCCGGCACGCTGCAGCTCTTCCACGGGCAGCTGGCCGTCTCCTACGTCTCCATCCTGACCATCGTCTGCTGCGTGGTCATCATGGTGGCCCTGACCCTCTTCACCGGCCGGACGCGGATGGGCAAGGCCATGCGCGCCTGCTCCGAGGACAAGGGCGCGGCCCAGCTCATGGGCATCAACGTCAACCGCACCATCTCCCTGACCTTTGCCATCGGCTCGGCCCTGGCGGCCGTGGCGGGGGCGCTGCTCTGCTCCTTCTCCCCCACGCTCATGCCCACCACCGGCTCCATGCCCGGCATCAAGGCCTTCACCGCCGCGGTGTTCGGCGGCATCGGCTCCATCCCCGGGGCCTTCCTGGGCGGCATCCTGCTGGGCGTGATCGAGTCTCTGGCCAAGGCCTATATCTCCACCCAGCTGTCCAACTCCATCGTGTTCGCGGTGCTGATCGTCATTCTGCTGGTGCGCCCGGCGGGATTGCTTGGCAAGCACACGCAGGAAAAGGTCTGAGGAGGTGCGCGGCATGAAAGTGAAATCCATCTCCAAGGGCGCCCGCAGCGACATGATCAACTACGCCATGATCTGCGCCGCCTTCCTTCTGATCACCGTCCTGAAAAACAGCGGGGCCCTCTCCCGCTCCCAGCAGGGTCTGCTGGTGCCCATCTGCTGCTATATCGTCATGGCCGTCTCCCTGAACCTGGTGGTGGGCATCCTGGGCGATCTGTCCCTGGGCCACGCGGGCTTCATGAGCGTGGGCGCCTTCACCGGCATCATCACCGCCATGAGTCTTGCCTCCGCCATCCCCTCCGCCCCCCTGCGCCTGGCCCTCGCCATGATTGTCGGCGCCTTCTTCGCCGCCGTGGTGGGCTTTCTGGTGGGCATCCCGGTGCTGCGCCTCAACGGCGACTACCTGGCCATCGTGACCCTGGCCTTCGGCGAGATCCTCAAGGAGCTCATCACCTGCCTCATCGTGGGCGTGGACAGCCGCGGCCTGCACGTCATCTTCAACTTCAACGGCGCCAAGTCCGCCAATGACATGGTCCTTTCTGACGGCGGCCGCGTCATCATCAAGGGCGCCCAGGGCGCCACCGGCACCCAGACCATCGCCACCTTCACCGCGGGCTTTATCCTCATCATGCTGACGCTGCTGATCGTGCAGAACCTGATCCGCAGCCGCCACGGCCGCGCCATCATGGCCGTGCGCGACAACCGCATCGCCGCCGAGTCCGTGGGCATCAACATCACCCGCTACAAGATGATGGCCTTCGTCACCTCCGCAGCTCTCGCGGGCGCGGCGGGCGCGCTGTTCGGATTGAACTACTCCAACCTTGCCGCCACAAAGTTTGACTTCAACACCTCCATCCTGGTGCTGGTGTTCGTGGTGCTGGGGGGCCTGGGCAACATCCGCGGCTCCATCATCGCGACCGTGGTGCTCTACATTTTGCCCGAGGTGCTGCGCGGCTTTGCCAACTACCGCATGCTCATCTACGCGGTGGTGCTGATCGTGGTGATGCTCACCACCAACAATCCCATTCTGCAGGGCTATTTCTCCCGGTTCCGTGAGAATCTGGGCAAGACCAAGAACAAGGAGGCGCCGAACGCATGACAGCCGGAAGTCTGAAAGTTCAAAATCCCAACGGCGTCTGGGGCGCCGACACCGAGCTGAACCGGGACGGGTTTTATCCCTCCCTGAAAACGCCCCTCAAGCCCGTCACCCGCGTCAACTACCTGCCTGAGCGCGACGCCGACAAGACTCCCGTTCTGGAGTGCATCGATCTCGGCATCACCTTCGGCGGCCTGAAGGCCGTGGACAACTTCAACATCGCCCTGGGCCGCACCGAGATCGCGGGCCTCATCGGCCCCAACGGCGCGGGCAAGACCACCATCTTTAACCTGCTGACCAAGGTCTACGAGCCCACCCACGGCACCATTCTGCTGGACGGCAAGGATATCGCCTCCCTCTCCACCGCGCAGATCAACCGCCGCGGCATCGCCCGCACCTTCCAGAACATCCGCCTGTTCCACAACCAGACGGTGCTGGAAAACGTGCTGATCGGTCTGCACAACGAGATGGACTACGGCATGATGGGCGGCATCCTGCGTCTGCCGGGCTACTGGCGGGCCGAGAAGATCGCCAAAGGCCGCGCCCTGGAGTACCTGTCCCTGTTCCATCTGGAGGAGCACGCGGACGAGCTGGCGGGCTCCCTGCCCTACGGCGCCCAGCGCCGCCTGGAGATTGCGAGAGCTCTCGCCACCAACCCCGCCCTGCTGCTTCTCGACGAGCCCGCCGCGGGCATGAACCCCTCCGAGACCGCGGAGCTCATGGAGAACATCGTCAAGATCCGGGACACCTTCCAGATCGCTATCCTCCTCATCGAGCATGACATGAACCTGGTCATGAACATCTGCGAGGGCATCGCGGTTTTGAACTTCGGGCGCATCATCGCCAAGGGCAGCCCCGACGACATCCGCTCCAATCCCGACGTGATCGAAGCGTATCTCGGCAGAAAGGGGGCCAACAAGGCATGATGCTCAAGGCAGAGGATCTCAACGTCTACTACGGCCCCATCCACGCCGTCAAGGGCGTGAGCTTCGAGGTCCGGGAGGGCGAGATCGTCACCCTCATCGGCGCCAACGGCGCCGGCAAATCCACCACGCTGAAAACCGTCTCCGGTCTGATGCGCAGCCGCGGCGGCCATATCGAGTTCATGGACAAAAGCATCGCCTCTACCCCCGCCCACAAGATCGTGGAGCTGGGTCTGGCCCATGTGCCCGAGGGGCGGCGCATCTTCACCCGCATGACCGTGGAGGAAAACCTGGACATGGGCGCCTTCATCAAGAAAAACGCCAACGTGGAGCAGGACAAGGAGCGCGTGTTTGAGCAGTTCCCCCGCCTCAAGGAGCGGCGGAAGCAGATCGCGGGCACCCTCTCCGGCGGCGAGCAGCAGATGCTGGCCATGGGCCGGGCGCTGATGTCCAGCCCCAAGCTGCTGATGCTGGACGAGCCCTCCATGGGCCTGGCCCCCATCCTGGTGGAGCAGGTCTTCGACATCATCTCCGCCCTGCACAAGGCGGGCACCACCATCCTGCTGGTGGAGCAGAACGCCGAGATGGCCCTCTCCGTGGCCGACCGGGCCTACGTCATGGAGACCGGGCGCATCACCCTCTCCGGCACCGGCAAGGAGCTGGCCGCAAGCGAAGAGGTGCAGAAGGCGTATCTCGGAGGCTGACGCCTTCGACGAAATGCAGGCAGCCTCCCTTTCCGGGGCGCCTTATGAAAAAAGCACGGCAAAAATGCCGTGCTTTTTTTGCCCTTTTGCGGTATACTGAAAAGGAAAGGAATCTTTAGAAAAGTTCACAGTTTTCCCCGGAACAAAGAAAAACCCGGCGCGTCATACAGACGAGGACAAAATGAATTACACGGAGGTATCCACCATGAAAATGAGAAAGCTCACCGCGCTTGTGCTCTGCCTGCTCATGGCCCTCTCCCTCTGCGCCTGCGGCAGCAGCCAGAGCGCCAAATCCGAAAGCGCCTATTACGCCTCTCCCGCCGAGGCCCCCATGCCCGCCCCCGCCGCCGCCAACGGCCTCTATGCCGAGGAGGCCGCCTATGACATGGCCTACGACGGAGACAGCGGCTTCGTCACCGGCAGCACCGCCGCCCGGAAGGAGTCCGGCAGCGAGACCCCCGAGGAAAACCCCGAGAAGATCATCTACTCCGCCGATGCCACCGTGGAGACCACGGAGTTTGACAAGAGCATCGAGGAGCTCAACGCCATGCTCTCCGAGGCGGGCGGCTTCGTGGAGTCCAGCTCCGTCAACGGCAGCAACTACTACGACTCCGCCCGGGGCAACGTCTCCCGCCGCACCGCGACCTACACCCTGCGCATCCCCAGCGCCAGGTTCAGCGGCGTGATGGAGAGCCTCTCCCGTCTGGGGAACGTCCCCTACACCTACATGTACACCGAGAATGTCACCGCCCAGTACTACGACGTGCAGGCCCGGCTCAAGGCCCTGGAGGCCCAGGAGACGAGGCTCGTGGAGATGCTGGAGATCGCCGAGACGGTGGAGGACATCATCACCATCGAGGACAAGCTCACCGACGTGCGCTACCGCATCGACTCCCTGCAGTCCAGTCTGAACAACTGGGACCGCCGCGTCAGCTACTCCACCCTGAACCTCACCGTCAAGGAGGTCCAGGTCTACACCCCCGAGACCGTGGTCAAGATCACCTACGGCCAGCGCCTGGTCCGGGCCTTTGTAAACTCCCTGAAAAACGCGGGCGAGTTCTTCCAGGATCTGCTGGTCTTCCTGGTCTCCGCCCTGCCGACGCTGGCGATCCTGGCGGTGCTGTTCTTCGTGGGCCGCCCGCTGCTGAAGAAGTGGC
>JBGUNL010000061.1:0-4939 GCA_045117295.1 Candidatus Limivicinus sp. | reverse complement strand
AGAATAACGAACAGTAGTACCATGAGCACGGCAGAGGTCTCCTTCGCACTTCCAGATATTCTGCGTAACTCGATCGCAGTAAACGAGCTTGGCTCTAGAACAGAAGCCGACGGAATGTTCAGCTATGTTTTGTTCGGAGTTGCGAGAAGATCTGACGGAAAGGCATATCTTGTCCGTAGCACAGTAAATCATTTTGCTGACAACAGGTCTATACTTGAAAGCGTAGAAATTTATGACGTTCTCAAGGGGATAAAAGCAAAAAAGATAGATGCCAGCGCTCTGGGCAGCCTCACCGAAAAAACGGCGGCCAGTCACCCTGACACTGAAACATCTACCACTCTTATGATAGAGGATTTGCTTGATTTTGTCAAGGGCGAATACCCTGAGTTCCTTCCGAATTCTGTCCGTGAGCATTACGGGCTAACAGGTGAAAAAGCAGAAGGGATTATGTTCTCCCGTGAGGATGTGGCGGAGGAGGATCTGGAGCGGAAGCTGGCGGAGTCCGAGGCGGCGCGGGGCAAGCTGGAGAAGGCCATCCAGACGGCCCAGAAGCAGCTGGAATTCTGGCGCAACGAAGCGGACCAGCCTGGGAAGAAGGGCATCTACAAGGCCAATCCAAGGGACGTGCAGCGCTTCGCCAAGGGGCTGCTGGAGGAATACCCCTACACGACGGTGAAGGCCAGCGAGATCACGGAGCGCATCCAGCAGATCGCCGACGGCTTCATGAACCAGGAGGACACCGGGGACCTGTATCGCATCGCGCTGGATATCGCCGAGGAGATCATCGAGAACAGCTACGTCAGAATCGACAATGAGATGAACCTGGTGGGGCTGAACGGCACCACGGATGCAGACCTCATCAAGCAGCAGCTCAAAGGCTACATCTACGTGGCGGAACAGGACCGGGCGGACATTGCTTCCCAGCTTGGAATGGACAGCTTTGAACAGGTACGCCGGAGATTCTTCAAGTACGGGATCTACCTGACGAGCGATCTGAACAAAGCCACCATGGGGAAACGCCTGCGGACCATCGATTCTCTGTATGAGGAGCTGGCACCGTCCTACGGCTGGAAAGCAGGCATGATGACCATATCCGAGATGATGGAGATCATCGACGCGGCGATCACCGAGGACGTGGTGAATCCGTACTACGACGTCAAGAGCGAGCTTTCCCACATGGACATCGACCATGTCGCAGAGCTGGCAGAGATGATCTTTGAGGGATCCATCTCCGAGGATGTGCGGCAGTACTTCACCCGTGCCGAGAAAGCAGCACGTCAGCTGGACGAGGCCAAGGCGAACGCCGCAGAGCAGAAGCTGCGGGCGCGTGAACGGCTGGAGGCCGAGAGGGAAAACAACCGGCAAGCTCTGAAGCGCGAACGGCAGCGGACAGCAGACGTCAGGAAACGGCTGGCTGCCACGAGAGCGACGGACGCTGCCAAACTGCGGGCGCTGCGGAAACAGAAGAACCGCCGGATGAATGAGATCATCCAGGAGGAGCGGCGCAAGCGCAGGGATCTCATCAACCGCAACCGGGAGAACCGGGAGCGCCGGGAGACCAGGCAGAAGATCTGGAAGCTGCAGAAGGAAGCGCAGCAGCTGGTGTCCAGACCGACGGAGAAGGCATACGTGCCGGCGAACCTGATGCGAGCCATGGCCGAGATGCTGAGCGTGGTATCCTCCGCCGAGCTGCGGCAGCAGGAATCCCGCATGGACCGGATCGACCGGCAGCTGGAAGAGATGAGCATGACCGAGGAACAGCACGGGAAGAAGGCCGCGTATATCCAGCGTGCCATCGACCGGCTGGGCGATCTGCAGGCCAAGTATGAGGCAATCTCCAAGGACGAGATGTACGCCTATACGTACAACGAGGCCGTCAAGGGTATGCTGGACCAGCTGAAGACCTATCTGTACGGCACGCATCTCACCAACGGCGACATGAGCGCGGATACCCTCAAGCAGATCTACAACATCATGAACGCCCTGATGTACACCGTGAAGAACGCCAACAAGCTGACGGCGATGGAGTACCAGGCGGGGATCCGGGATCTCGCCAAGGAGCTGAACCTGGAGATGAACCAGGCGGACGCCAAGCGCGGGCTGCTGGGGACCTATGAGAAGTCCAGGATGTGGCAGATGAGGCCGGACACCTTCTTCCGGTATATCTGCGGCTATGCCAAGGACAGCATCGGCGAGAAGATCCAGCAAATGTTCGTGGAGGGCACGCAGCGCAAGCTCACGATGCAGCGAGACTTCTACAACATGTTCCAGGACATCACCGAGAGCAGGAACGCGGAGGAGCGGAAGATCTACAACGAGATGTCGCAGGATCCGCTGAAGCAGTTGGTGAGCTGGGGCCTGCGGGACGTAAACGGCGAAGAGGTCTTCACCACGCGGGGCATGATGCTGCAGGCCTACATGCTGCTGGAGCAGGAGGACAGCGAACGGAGCCTTGCCATCGGCGGCTTCCTGCTGCCGAATCTGAAGGAGTACTACCACGGCAACTACCAGGAGTCACTCGGCAAGGGGACCGTCCGCACCGAGAACCGCATGGCCGAGTACGGCGATCTGCTGCGGGAGGCACGCGAGCTCAAGGAGAGCATGGAGGGCAAGACCGAGAAGGAACAGCTGGAGATCGAGCAGCAGATCCAGGCGACACTGGGCCGGGCAAATGAGATCCTGGCGGAGGCCGCGTGGCACGTGGAACAGCTGAAGCAGAATATCGAGGACCAGCTGACCGCGTTCGACAAGAAGATCATCCAGACGGCGCATGAATGGTACGACTACTCCGGCAAGAAGCTGGACGAAACCAACATGGATCTGTACGGCTTCAAGAAGCAGAGGCCGAAGGGCTACGTCCCCATCCACCGCGATCTCACCAGCGTCATGAGCGTGGACATCCGGGACATGCAGAATACAGTCAACCTGGAGAATGCGGGCTTCACAAAGAGCCGCGTCAAATCCACGAACCCGATCATACTGACGGATATCCTGATGGAGCTGGACGGGAACCAGGCGAGGATGAGCAACTTCTACGGCTTCGTCAAGGTACAGCACGACTTCAACGCCATCTGGAAGTGCAAGGTGCCGGACAGCGAGATGACCATACAGGGAAAAGTGGAGAAGAAATTCGGCAAGGGCCAGAAATGGCTCCCTACAGGCGCGGCCTACGTGGAGAACTACGTGCGCAGCGTGGCCGGCGGGGCGAACCAGGTGAACCTGCTGAGCGGACTGTACGGGAACGCTGCAGCGGCAACACTGGGTCTGAACCCGAAGGTGGCGCTGTCACAGCTGGCGTCCATCCCGACGGCGGCGGCAGAGCTGGGCTGGGTACCTGTGATGAAGGGCCTTGCCAGGGGCCTGCAGACTGGCATGAGCACCAAAGCCAAACAGGAGCTGGCGCAGAAGAGCGTGTGGTTCTGGCAGAGATACCGCGGCGAAGGCGGCATGCGAGAGTTTGCCGAGATCAAGAACAACCGCGGCACGGCGGTGGGGCGGACCTGGAACAAGATCGCTTCTACCAAAGCCGGCAGCCTCCTTCTCAACTGGTGCCAGGACATGGATACGCTGGCCACGGCGTCCATGTGGGCCATGGCAGAGGAATACGTCAAAGCCAGGGGCGTGGACATCTCCACCGAGGAAGGGCAGCAGGCAGTCAGCGACGCCTACCGAGACGTCATCCGCAAAACGCAGCCCAACTACACGGCGACGGAGCGCTCCGATCTGCTGCGCGAGCAGAGGGCCGGCATCAAGTTCCTCACGATGTACAAGACCCAGTCGAACCAGAACCTGAACATCCTGATGGAGGCCAACGGTGAATTCATCCGGGCGCGGAAGGATCTCAAGGCCGGCGCGATCTCCCAGGAGGACATGAACGCGGCGACGGCCAAGCTGGCGAGGAGCTATTCAGCCGTGATCATCGGCGGATCCCTGACCTACGCGGCACTGCGGACCGTGGCGAGCTTCCTGATGGGGGCGCTGAGCGGCTACCGGGACGACGACGATGAGCTGACGGCGGAAAGCATCCGGAAGGGAACGATGAAGGAATTCTACTCCTCCCTGGCCGGCATGGACGCCTTCACCGGCATCGTCTACGACCTGCTGTACTCCAGCTTCTCCGGCGAGAAGTACTACGGCATCAGCGACAACGCGATGGGCGCACTCTCCGATGTGCTGACCGGCGCCTACAAGACCATCCAGGCGATCATGGACGACGAGGAAGGCAACGCATGGGAGGCCGTCCACAACGAGCTGAAGAACCTGTGCACGCTGGCAGGCATCCCTCTGGGCAATGCGGAGAAGTTTGTCAGCGCGGCCAAGATGTACTACAACGATCTGCAGAACGGCACCTTCGGACAGTTCGAAGGCAACGTGGAGCGCAAGCCCGCACAGGAAGCACACCGACTCCTGAACGCCTTCCGTGACGGAGACGAGGAGAAGGCCGCCCAACTGTTCCAGGCGCTGCAGGAAAGCCAGAAGGGCGGTACGGACTGGAAGCGCCGGCAGCAGGCGGAATCCTTCATCAAAAACCAGGTGAAGACCTGGTACGTGGACGACGCAGACCTGACCGAGGACCAGGCAAGGGAGATCCTGACGACCTACGGCGGCATGACGGAAGACGAGGCCAACGAGCAGCTGCGCGAGTGGCTGGGCGTCATCGAGAACGGCTACGACTACGGCGACGCCAAGGACGCCTTCATCTCCGGCGATCTGAGCGAGGACGAGCTGCGGATCTATGCGGCGACCTACATGGGGCTGAAGGGCCAGGATCTGGAGGACGCCGTGGTCAACCTGTCCTGCGAGCGGGACACGGGCTATGCCTACAAGGATCTCATGCAGGCCTACGTGGACGGGGCAATCAGCGAACAGGAGGCTGTGGAGTACCGCATGAAGTACGGCGGATACAACAAAGCCGAGGCCGAGGACACCGTCACCAAAT
>JBGUNL010000060.1:0-4148 GCA_045117295.1 Candidatus Limivicinus sp. | reverse complement strand
TTGGCAGCGAAATCAATCGAATCCTCGATTGATTTCGCCATCCGATGATCATTATAACAAGCATATTGAAAAAAATCAATATGATCTCCGCGCCGG
Organism: Candidatus Limivicinus sp.; assembly: GCA_045117295.1. Lineage (GTDB taxonomy): Bacteria > Bacillota > Clostridia > Oscillospirales > Oscillospiraceae > Limivicinus. Next base: position 4,052 of record JBGUNL010000060.1, on the reverse strand, counting down.
AAGCGCTTCTTGACAGGGCGGGCGCGAGCGGCTACAATGAGGACAACAAAGGATCTCCATTTGATACAGAAAAGAAGGTGTTTGGATGCTGACAGTGGAAGCGCTGCGTGCCTGCGGCGCCAATACGGCGGAGGGTCTCGGCCGCTGCATGAACAACGAGGCGTTTTACCTCCGGCTGGTGAACATGGCTCTGGACGACGCCGGCTTCGGAAAGCTGGCCGAAGCGGTGGCCAGCGGCGACAAGAAGGCCGGTTTTGAGGCGGCCCATGCCCTCAAGGGCGTGATGGGCAATCTGGCCCTGACCCCGATCTATGCCCCCGTCAGTGAGATGACGGAGCTGCTGCGCGCCTCCGCCGACGCGGATTACCAGAGCTATCTGGACAAGATCCTGGCCGCGCGGAATGAGATGCTCGCCCTGCGCTGAAAAGACAGAAAAGAAGGAACAGCCCGAACCGGATTGGTTCGGGCTGTTCGCTTATTCCGGCGTTGCCTCCGGGGCGTTTGCCCCCTCGTCCCAGTCCCGCAGCTCCAGATAGACGGTGACGCGCCCGTCGGTCATGAGCTCGGCGCGCAAAGGGCGCATGTCCCCCTTGTCAAACCAGACCGTGCACCGCAGCTGATCATCCGGCTCAAACTGGCAGACGGTCTTTCCGTCCTCCTCCCAGACGGAGTCGATGTGGCCCACCCGCATGGCCCGCACCATCACCGGCAGGGAGGAGAGAGGGGAGAGCCCAAGAGCGTCCAGGGACCCCGTGTCCAGCACCACCGTGTCGTATTCCAGGGTGGTGGAGCCGGGGCTGACATGGGCGGTGACCCCCTGGATCAGTTCCGGGGCCAGCACCGTGACCCGGCCGCCGGTCTCGTCCTCCTCGTAGCGCAGGGTAAAGCGGGCGGTCTTCTTCTCGTACTCGGCCCGCACCCCGGCGGTAAAGGACAGGGCCGGGGCTTCGTTGAGCCGCGCGGCAAAGTTCCGCACGGCCTCCTCTCCGCGGCTTTTCCCGCAGGCGGCGAGAAGCAGGCAGAGAAGCGCAAGCAGCGGCAGACAGATTCGTTTCATGGCATCCCTCCGGTTGCACCAATGTTGCTAAAATCTATGCCTGTCTCTTTCGCAAAATGCGCAAATAGGTCTTGCAAAGTGCACGAAAATGTGCTACATTTCTTGGTGTTGTTGCGAGGAACGGGAAAATAGCGTCCCCCTCCTTATCAGAGACCGCGGGTCGGCGGCTGAAAGCCCGCGGAAAGGAAAGACGCTTGGTTCGCCCGGGAGCACCGGCCAATCCCCGGCGTGCGCGGCGCGTTAAGCCGCATGAGTGCGGCCTTTGGCCGAACGTGGGTGGTACCGCGGAAGTTCTGCTTTCGTCCCTGTCGGGATGAAAGCTTTTATTTTTTCTATAGGAGAGATGGTATGAAAGAACTCATGCAAAGCCTCAGAGAGGCTTCCATTCAGGCAATCAAGGATTCGGACAATCCCGAGGTGCTGGAGTCGCTGCGCGTCAAGTACCTGGGCAAGAAGGGCGAGCTGACCGCCATTCTCCGCCAGATGGGCAAGCTCACTGCAGAGGAGCGCCCGGCCATGGGCCAGCTGGCAAACCAGCTGCGCGCGGAAATCGAAGACGCCATCGAAAAGCGCAAGGCGGAGCTGGGCAAGGTCATGCTGGAGAAGAAGCTGGAAAAAGAGACCCTGGACGTCACCCTTCCCGGCGTGGAGCAGCCCGCGGGCCACAAGCACCCCATGTACAACGTGCTGGACCAGATCAAGGACATCTTCATCGGCATGGGCTTTGAGATTGTGGACGGGCCCGAGGTGGAGCTGGCCGACTACAACTTCACCAAGCTCAACATCGACGAGGGCCATCCCTCCCGCGACTGGACAGACACCTTCTACTTCACCGAGGACGGGAAGATCCTCCTGCGCACCCAGACCTCTCCCATGCAGGTGCACGCCATGGAGACCAAGAGCCTGCCCATCCGCATGATCGCCCCCGGCCGCGTCTACCGCAAGGACGAGGTGGACGCCACCCACTCTCCCATGTTCCACCAGATCGAGGGCATGGTCATCGACAAGGGCGTCACCATGGCGGATCTGAAGGCCACGCTGAATCTCGTGGTGGAGAAGATCTACGGCAAGGGCACCGTCACCCGCTTCCGCCCCCACCACTTCCCGTTTACCGAGCCCAGCTGCGAGCTGGACATCCAGTGCCACAAGTGCGGCGGCAAGGGCTGCCCCACCTGCAAGGGCGAGGGCTGGATCGAGGTGCTGGGCGCCGGCATGGTGCACCCCAAGGTGCTCTCCGGCTGCGGCATCGACCCGGACGTGTACTCCGGCTGGGCCTTCGGCATGGGTCTGGAGCGCCTGGCCATGGGCGAGTATAAGATCACGGATCTGCGTCTGATTTTTGAGAACGACGTCAGATTCCTGGAGCAGTTCTAAGGAGGGCAAGCAGATGGATTTATCGAGAAAATGGCTCAATGAGTTTGTGGATCTGCCTCTCGACGAGGTGGGCGACCGGGCCTTCGCCGAGGCCATGACCGTCTCCGGCTCCAAGGTGGAGGTCACCCGGGATTTGGGCGAGAGCATCAGGAATGTCAAGGTCGGCCGCATCGTCAAGCTGGAAAAGCACCCCAACTCCGACCACATGCTGGTGGCCCAGATCGACGTGGGCGCGGCCGAGCCCGTCCAGATCTGCACCGGCGCCTGGAACGTGCATGTGGGCGATCTGGTGCCCGCCGCCCTGCACAACTCCCTGCTGCCCAGCGGCGCGAAGATTACCCGCGGCAAGCTCCGCGGCGTGGAGTCCGACGGCATGCTCTGCTCCCTCAAGGAGCTGGGCTGCACCACCCACGACTTCCCCTACGGCGAGATTAAGCCGGCAGCGCTTTTAAACGACTACCACCCCATCGACCCCGCCAAGCCCTCCATCCCCGCCGACATCAAGGCCGGCGACAAGATCTTCGGCAAGGTGATCTGCGCCTCCGTCAAGGCCGTGGCCCCCGCGGGCGTCAACCTCTGGGACACGGTGCTGGACGCGGGCAGCGCGGATGTGGAGGCGGTCTTTGACTGCCAGAACCTGCACGAGGGCGACCTGGTGGCCTACGACACGGCCAAGAACAAGGTCCTCACCCCCGAGGATCTGCGGGCAAAGCAGGAGGAGTTTCCCCACTGCATCACCGACGGCATCCTGATCCTGCACGAGGACTGCAGGCCCGGCGACGACGTGGGCGTGCTCTTAGGGCTTGACGACCACGTGGTGGAGTTTGAGATCACCCCCAACCGGCCCGACTGCCTGTGCATGATCGGTCTGGCCCGCGAGGCCGCCGTCACCTTCCACAAGGAGCTCAAGCTCCACGAGCCGGTGGTGAAGGCCGAGGCTGGAGGCGATATCAACGATCTGACGAAGATCATCATCGAGGATCCCCTCTGCGTGCGCTACACCGCCCGCATGGTCAAGAACGTGAAGATCGCCCCGTCTCCCGCCTGGATGCGCGAGCGCATCCGCAACGCCGGCATGCGCCCCATCAACAACATCGTGGACATCACCAACTACGTCATGATGGAGTACGGCCAGCCCATGCATGCCTTTGACTTCTCCTGCGTCAAGGGCGGGGAGATCCACGTCCGCTGCGCCAAAGAGGGCGAGACCATCCAGACCCTGGACGGGACCGAGCGCAAGCTCACCCCCTCCATGCTCTGCATCTGCGACACCGAGAAGCCCGTGGGCGTGGCCGGCGTCATGGGCGGCGCCAACAGTGAAATCGTGGGCGACACCGGCATGGTGCTCTTTGAGTCCGCCAACTTCAACGGCACCTCCATCCGCCGCACCGCCACCGCCCTGGGCATGCGTACCGACGCCTCCGCCCGCTATGAGAAGGGCCTCGACCCCCAGAACACCTACGCCGCCGTGCAGCGCGCCTGCGAGCTGATCGAGCTGCTGGGCGCCGGCGAGGTGGTGGAGGGCGTCATCGATGTGCTGCCCCAGCCCCTGAAGGAGACCACCGTCAAGCTGGAGCCGGAGAAGGTCAACGCCCTGCTCGGCACCGACATCGACGAGGCC
>JBGUNL010000059.1:0-3462 GCA_045117295.1 Candidatus Limivicinus sp. | reverse complement strand
CCGAAGCGTTTGGCCCGCTTGGAGCAGAGCTGGATGCCCAGCAGAAAGCCGATGCCGATCAGCACGCCGTAGAAATAGATGGGGCGGCCGAAGAGGGTAAAGTATGCGGGGGGATTGATGCGCAGATTTCCCAGCATGGGGAAGGAGATGATGGATTCGCGCTGTATGGTTTCCAGCATGGGTTCACGCTTTCTTCGGCTCGATGACCGACATGGCCATACGATCCGCTGTGAGATTTTCTGCCGCGAAGCGGCGGCAGTCCTCCGCCGTCACGCTCTCCAGCAGGCGGAAGGCGTCCAGGGCGCAGAAGCCGTCAAACACCCCGGAGGCCAGGGAGACGCACACGTTGTCAAAGTCCTCCAGACCCCGGAGCCGGGCGCCCAGGGAGGCGCGGCGGGCTCGCTCGAAGGCGGCGGGGTCGAAGCCCTCCTCTGCGACGCGGGCGCACTCGGCGATAAAGGCCTCCCGGACCTCCTCGGGGCTGCGGCTCTCGCCGCCCACGATGACGGTGACGGTGCCCGCGCTGGCGTCCACCTCGTAGTCAAAGTCCATGTTCAAAAGCCCCTGGGCGTAGAGCCCGGTGAAGAAGGGGGAGGAAGCGCCGCAGAGCAGGCGCATGGAGAGCGTCGCGATCAGGCGGCGGCGCAGGGCGTCCTCGCCCCGCACGCCGGGCTGCAGCTTGACGCCCAGCAGAAACTGGGGGGCCGAGACCTCCATCTGGGCCCGGTGCAGGGACTTTGCGGGGAGCAGGCTCTCCGCTTCGCCGAAGTCCGCCGCGGGCACCGGGGCGCAGTCCGCGCCCAGCTCCTCCCGGGCAATGCGGGCGATGGCCTCCGGCTCCACGTCGCCCTCCACGCACAGCACCATGTTGGAGGGGGCGTAAAAGACCTTGTGGCAGGCGTAGAGCGTGTCCGCGGTGATCTCGCGGATGGACTCCACCGTGCCGGCCACCCGGTCATGGATGGGGTGATGGGGGTAGAGCTGGTTCAGCAGATTGTAATAGATGGCGATGCCGGGATTGTCCTCCCCCATGCGGATCTCCTGGGCGATGATGCCCTGCTCCTTCTCCACGGTCTCCGCCGTGAAGTAGGGGGTGGAGACGAAGTGCAGCAGCATCCGCAGGTTTTCCTCAAAGCCCTCGGTGCACTGAAAATAGTAGCAGGTCATGTCGGCGGAGGTGAAGGCGTTGGGGTCGGCGCCGTTGGCGGAGAGGATGTTCAGCGCGTTGTCGCCGTTTGGCAGGTCGAACATCTTGTGCTCCAGAAAATGCGCCACGCCCGCCGGGGTGTCCTTTGTCTCCCCGTCCAGGGTGAAGCGGCGGCAGGCCCCGCCGTAGTCGGTGGCGAAGGCCGCGTAATAGGTGGAAAAATCCTTCTTCGGGATCACCCGCAGCTCCAGCCCGTTTTCGAGCTTTTCGCAGTACAGGGTCTCGCCGATGCCGGGATACTCAGTCTTCTGCATCGTCTTCCTCCTCGCCCGGGGCATCCTCCTCGCCCCGCAGGAAATAGATCAGGTCGCACTCGAGGCTTTTGGCCACCGCCATCACGTCCTCCTTCGTCACGTCCTGCGTAAGCTCCGCCAGCTCCTCCGGGCCGTAGTCCAGCCCGTCCAGCGCCTGGCTGAGCCAGAAGCCCTCCAGATCGCCCTGGCTGTCCAGCGCCGCCCGCAGGTCCGAGGCCACGGCGCGCCGGGCCCAGGTCATCTCTTCGTCTGTGATCTCGCCCTTTTTCACGCATTCCAGCTGGGCAAAGATCTCATCCCGGGCCTTCTCAAAATTTTCAAAGGCCACACCGGAGGAGACCAGCATCAGCCCCTTGCGCAGCACCAGGGCGGAGCTGGCGTAATAGCAGAGGGAGAGCTTCTCCCGCACGTTCAAAAACAGCTTGGAGGTGGCCCCGCTGCCGAACACGGCGTTGAACACGTGCAGAGCCGCCCGGTCGGGGTTCTCCATGCACTCGCCCAGGCGGAAGCCCATCACCAGCTTTCCCTGGGTCACGTCCATGCGCTCCTCCACAAAGCGCGCCTGGTCCTCCACCGCGTTCATTCTGAGATCGGTGCCGATGTCGTAGTCGATCTCACCTCTGGGCATGCCGCTGAGGGCGTCTTTCAGCGCGGCGCAGACGGCCTTGTTGGAGGCCTGCCCGCAGTAGAAGATCTCCACCGGGCAGCTGCGGATCAGCTCCCGGTAATGCTTGGTCAGCTTCTTGTAGTGGATGGACTGGCAGCTCTCCAGATCGCCGAAACGGGAGACGGCGAAGTCCTCGTAGCAGCACATCTCCTCAATGCAGCGCTGTACGGCATAGCTGCGCTTGTCGTTGACCCGGCTGCGGATCAGATCCGCCAGCTTCTCCTTCTCGCTGTCCACGTACTGGGGCAGCAGCAGGCCGCCCCGGGTGTTGGGGGCAAGCAGCAGCTCCGCCGTCAGGGCGCAGACCTCCCCCAGCAGGTTCTGGCCGCCGGGGAGATAGGCAGGCTCGGGAAAGCTGGCAAAGAAGCCGAGACAGTGGATCTCGCCCACCCGGCGGATCACGGGCTCAATGGCGGTGCCGTAAAGCTCGTCCATCCGGACAGCCAGCTGCTCCATGCCCCGGTAACGGGTGGTGCCCCGGCGCAGGACCGCGGGAATCAGGGCGTTCATGGCCGCCGTCTCCCGGTTCAGCTGGGTCAGCAGACTGATGCTCAGACAGGCGGTCTTGAATTTGTCCGTCTGCAGGTGGCTGAGGAATACGCCGGGCAAGAGCTCTGTTCTGGTTCGTTCCATGGGGCACCTCCGATTCGTTTTTCTCTATCTTCTTATTCTATCATAACGCGTTGAAAAATGGTAGAGGAATTGTGAAATCAGCCGATGGGGCCGCCCGTGTAGGGCGCGCCGTCCACAGTGACCGTGCCGCCCTCCCGCCGGATCTCGTGGGCATCCCCGGCCGGATCCCGCCAGCGGACGGTGAAGCGCTCCAGAGCCGCCGGACGCAGCGTGAGCTTTCCGTCCAGAAGCTCCAGACCCAGCACCTCTTTTGTCCAGGCGCGGAAGTACCAGCCAGCGGAGCCCGTATACCAGGTCCACCCGGCAATGCCCTCCCGACCCCGGGCGGCGCAGACGTCCGCGGGCAGGACGAAGGGCTCCGCCTCGTACCGGGAGGGGTCGTGATTTTCCGGCAGCAGCTGGCGCAGGATGGTAAGCCCTTCCTCCCGCCGGCCCAGACGCAGGGCCGCCATGGCAAGCCACACGGCCGCGTGGGTGTACTGGCCCCCGTTTTCCCGGAACCCTTTCCCGTAGCCGCTGAGATAGCCGGGGCTGTCCTCCGTCCCGTAGGGCGGGTCCAGCAGCCGCACCAGCCCGTGCTCCCGGTCCACCAGGCGCGTGAGCGCATGGTCCACCGCCGCCGCGGCGTGCAGGGGGTCTGCCTGGGGGCAGAAGGCGGCCCAGCTCTGGGCCACGGAGTCGATGCGTTCCCGGTCGCCCAG
>JBGUNL010000058.1:0-7592 GCA_045117295.1 Candidatus Limivicinus sp. | reverse complement strand
AAGCCGTAGTCCCAGCAGTGCTCCATCAGCCATTTCTGGGTGGGCATCTCCTCCTGCTGGCTGTTGAGGTAGGGGAAATTGTAGTCGATGATATCCGCGGCCAGACCCAACTGGTGCTCGCTGGTGCCGGGCAGGGCCACGGACTGCGCCGCAATGGCCGGGGCGGATTCCTCATCCACACCCTCCTCATAGATCAGGCGGTAGATCTTGTTGTTGTACAGGTACTGCTGCTTCTCCATGGTGCGGTAGGCCGAACAGACGAAGGGGTCGTTGCCCGCCTCGGCGCAGTCGGCCACCATCTGAATCAGGGCGTCCGCCGCTCGGGCGTCCATCCACTGGTCCTCGTCATAGCCCCAGGTGACCTGCCGCAGCTCGGGCACATAGCCCTCCTCCATGGGGTGCCAGGGGTTGACCAGCACCAGCAGATCCGTGCGCTTGCGCAGAATGGGAGTCGGCTCCGGCGTGGGCGTGGGCCGCGGGGTGGGGCTGGGCGTTGGCTCCGGCGTGGGTTCCGGTGTGGGCACCGGGGGCAATTCCGGCGCAAGACTGCTCAAAATCTCCCCCACGGGGATCTCCAGCCGGGACAGAGCCAGGATGCCGGTGAGTGCCGCCAGCAGCAACAGCAGCAGGACAATCAGCACAGCGCGGTTGCGGGTTTTCAGTTTCATGAAGCACTCCCCCGGATCAGAACGAGATCAGGCCCAGATGCTCCAAGAGGATCTTCAGGCCGATGAGAATCAGAATCACGCCGCCCGCCAGCTCCGCCTTCGCCTTGTACTTGAGGCCGAAGGCATGGCCGATGTAAACCCCCAGGGCCGACAGCAAAAAGGTGGTCACACCGATGAGCGCCGCGGCGGGCAGGATCTTCACCGACAAAAAAGCGAAGGTGATGCCCACGGCCAGGGCGTCGATGCTGGTGGCAACAGCCAGCACCAGCATGCTCTTGACGCCGAGATCGCCGGAGAGCTCCTCCGTCTTGCCGGATTCCCGGATCATGCTGACGCCGATAATCGACAGCAGCGCGAAGGCCACCCAGTGGTCGATGCTCTCGATCACATGCTCAAAGCGAAAGCCCAGCAGCCAGCCGAGAATCGGCATCAGCGCCTGGAAGCCGCCGAAGTAGAGGCCCACCAGGGCCGCATGCCGCGCTTTCAGTTTTCCCAGGCTCAGGCCCTTGCAGATGGAAACCGCGAAGGCGTCCATGCTCAGGCCCACCGCAATCAGGAACAGTTCAACAAATCCCATGGATGACGCTCCTTGGCAGAAGTCCAGATGACTGTACAATAAATTCACAGAAAAGTCAAGGAAAGCGGCTGGAAACGGGGTATAATTTCTCCATGGAGATCTGCAGGATTCGGCATGTTTTCAACAGAAAGGACGATCATAATGCAAGAAGTCTACGAGCTGCTCAAGCGCGCGGGGACCTACTTCCTCGCCACCGACGAGGGCGGCCAGCCCCACGTCCGGCCTTTCGGCACCGCCGATCTCTACCGGGGCCGGCTGTATTTTTTGACAGGGAAATCCAAGGCCGTCTCCCGGCAGCTGCACGCCAACCCCCGGCTGGAGCTCTGCGCCATGACGGAGAGCGGCTGGCTGCGGGTGGAGGGCAGCGCTGTGGTGGACGACGACCGCGAGGCCCGGGTTTTCATCCTCACTGCCCATCCGAATCTCCAGAGCGTTTACAGCCCGGACGACGGCAACACCGAGGTCTGGTATTTGAGAAACTGCACCGCCATCCTCTATTCCTTCACCGAGCCGCCGAAGACCTGGAGGTTCTGAGCTTCCGGGAAAAAACAGCCCGCGGGCATTGTGCTTGTTTTTCCTTCCCTCACGTCATTGCGAGGAGCGCCAGCGACGTGGCAATCCGTCTTTTGAGGGCGGATTCCCACGCCAGTGTGCGCACCGGCTCGGAATGACAGAGAGCAGAAAAAAGAGCACTATGCCCGCGGGTTTTCTCTATTCATCCAGCTTGTAGGTGATGTCCTCCTCCAGGCTGAGGCGGGGCTCCGTGCGCTGGAAGATGCGGATGACAGCGGGAATGTGCTTGATCAGCACCAGCGCCGCCGTCATCAGCAGCAGGCGCAGCAGCAGCGCGTCGTCCACCACCAGCACCGCCACCAGCAGGCACACCACCGCGCTGACCACGGTCCCCAGGGAAATATACCGCGTGAGGGCCGTGACGGCGATGAGCATCACCAGCACCGCCGCCCCGGCAGAGACCTGCACCGAAAAAGCCGCGACCACCAGGGCGAGACTTGCATGGCTGCCCTTGAAGCGGTAGAGCACCGGCCAGAGTCTGCCCAGCACCAGCACAAAGCCCGCAAAGGCGCGGCCCGCGTCGGCGTGGCCCCGGATGCCCAACAGGAGGCTGCCGATGAGAATGGGGATCAGATCCTTCACCAGCTCCACGGCCAGCAGCTTCAGAAAGCCCGCCGGGCCATAGAGGCGCTTGAAGTTGGAGAGCCAGGTCTTGTTGTCCCCCAGGCGCCGGAGATTGCGGTGGAAGACGAAATTGGAGGCCAGGACCATCGTGTCCATGCAGCCGAAGAGGTAGGCGAAGAAGGCCGTGACGAGAAGGAGGAGCCAGTAGACGATCATTCCTTCTCTCCTTTCTGGCGGATGACGATGCGGATGGGGGTACCCTCCAGGCCGAAGACGGAGCGGATCTGGTTTTCCAGATAGCGCTGGTAGGAGAAGTGGAACAGCTCACGGCTGTTGCAGAAGATGACGAAGCAGGGGGGCTTGATGCCCGTCTGGGTCATGTAGTAGATCTTCAAACGGCGGCCCTTGTCCGTGGGAGGCTGCACCCGGGCCTGGGCGTCGGCCAGGACGTTGTTGAGCATGCCGGTGGTGATGCGCATGCTGCTCTGGTCGTTGACGAAGTTGACCAGCTCAAAGATGCGGTCGGTGCGCTGGCCGGTCAGGGCGGAGATGAAGAGGATGGGGGCGTAGCTCATGAAGCTCAGATCGCGCATGATGTCCTTGCGCATCTTCTCCATGGTGCCGGTCTCCTTCTCCACCAGATCCCACTTGTTGACGATGACGATGCTGGCCTTGCCCGCCTCGTGGGCCAGACCCGCGATCTTGGTGTCCTGCTCGGTGACGCCGTCCCGGGCGTCGAGCATGATGATGCACACGTCCGCCCGCTCGATGGCCAGCTGCGCGCGCATGACGGAGAACTTCTCCACCTTCTCCTCCACCTTGGACTTGCGGCGGATGCCGGCGGTGTCGATGAACATGAAGCGGCCCTTGTCGTTTTCAAAGAGCGTGTCCACCGCGTCCCGGGTGGTGCCCGCCATGTCGCTGACGATCAGGCGCTTTTCCCCCAGGATGTGGTTGATGAGCGAGGACTTGCCCACATTGGGCTTGCCGATGACGGCCACCTTGACGCAGTCCGGCTCCTCCTCGTCCTCGGAGGCGTCGGGAAAGTGCTTGAGGCATTCGTCCAGCAGATCACCGGTGCCGTGGCCGTGGATCGCGGAGACCGCGATGGGGTCGCCCAGGCCCAGCTCGTAAAACTCGTAGAGAGTCGGGTCCTCCGCCCCGGTGGAGTCGGCCTTGTTCACGGCCAGCACCACGGGCTTTCTTGAGCGTTTGAGCATGTTGGCCACGTCCTTGTCCGCGGCGGTGACGCCGGTGCGGATATCCGTGACCAGCACGATGACCGTGGCGGTGTCGATGGCGATCTGGGCCTGCTCCCGCATGAAGAGCAGGATCTCGCTGTCGGTGGAGGGCTCGATCCCGCCGGTATCCACCATGTCAAAGGTGCGGCCGCACCACTCGCAGGGGGCGTAGAGCCGATCCCGGGTGACGCCCGGGGTGTCCTCCACAATGCTCAGCCGCTGGCCCACCAGGCGGTTGAAGAGCATGGATTTGCCCACATTGGGGCGACCTACTATGGCAACAAGAGGTCTTGACATTTGCATTCCCTCCTTGGAATCATCCATTCTGGTTATACTGGTAAAAATCTTCGCCGCTCTCCTCCCGCACGGGAAGGCGCAGCTCGGGCAGGATGCCGAACATGGCGTCGCACAGGGCGAAGCCGTCGGCCTCCACGGGGTAGATGGGAAGCGAAAGCGCGGCGCTCGCCTCCTCCAGCGTCACGTCGTCCAGGAAATCCATCTCCTGGCGGCGGAGCATATTCTGGGAGATCAGCAGGCGCTCCCCCAGTTCCTTATCTTTCAGCTGGCGGATCAGATCGCCCCCGGTGATGAGGCCGGTGACGTTGATGCTGCGGCCGAAGAAGTCGTTCTCGATGGCGTAAACGTGGCCGCGCAGCTTGGGGAAAGCCTCCCGGGCAAGCTGCAGCAGCTTTTCCAAATAGGGCGCGGCGGAGACCCCGGTGGCGATGGCAAAGTCCGCGCCGTCCGGCTCGTCCGCCAGCTTCAGCGCGGAGCGAAACTCCGTCTCCAGCAGGCGCAGCATGCCCACGCCGTTTTCAAGCTGCGTGTACTCCTCGTAAAAATCGTCCTCAGGCAGCTCCCGCCCGGCCTTGATGTACAGCTCGTCCCCGCAGAAGAAGATGCGGCTGCCGTGCTTTTCCAGGCATTTTGCGGAGAACGCCTCTACCAGATCCAGGGTCTCCGCCGCGTGCTCTTTCGTAAAGGGCGTCAGCGGATAGAGATGCTCCCGGAATCTGGTCAGGCCCACCGGCACGATGGACACGCTGTGCACCGCCGGATACATCGCCTCCAGCTCCCGCATGGAGCGCGTGAGCTCCTCCCCGTCGTTTAAGCCGGGGCAGCAGACGATCTGGCAGTTCATGACGATGCCCGCCGCGGCAAAGCGGCGCATCACATCGATGCTCTCCCCCGCCCGCGCGTTGCGCAGCATCTTTTGGCGCAGCTCGGGATTGGTGGTGTGCACGGAGACGTTGATGGGGCTGATGTGCAGGGCGATGATACGCTCGATCTCCCGGGGGGAGAGATTGGTGAGGGTGATGTAGTTGCCCAGCAGGAAGCTCAGGCGCGCGTCGTCGTCCTTGAAATACATGGTCCGGCGCATGCCCCGGGGCAGCTGGTCGATGAAACAGAAGACGCAGGCGTTGGCGCAGGAGCGCGGCTTGTCCATGAGATAGCTCTCAAAGTCCAGGCCCAGGTCCCCGCCCTCGCCCTTGCGGACGTGCACCGTATACACCGTGCCGTCGGGCCGGCGGAGCGTCACGCGCAGATCCCGGTCGTAGGCGTAGAACTTGTAGTCCAGCACGTCCAGAATCTCTTTGCCGTTGATGGCGGTGATGGTGTCCCCCGGGTGCACCCTGCCGTGCAGAGGGCTCGTCGGGTCGACAGTCTTTATATAATTGTCTTCCATCCGGCTCCCCCCCTGTTTTGCCCGAAAGGCAATGGCGCTTGACAAAGTTTAAGGAGGAACGGTTAAAACCTTTCCTCCTTAAGCTTCAAGCTTCTTTACTTGCTCTCCTCAACGGCGATGACGGTACGGCCCTTGTACTGACCGCAGGCCTTGCAGGCACGATGAGGCATGCAGAAAGCGCCGCAGTTGGGGCACTTGACGACATTGGGAGCGGTGAGCTTCCAAACGGAAGAACGTCTCTTGTCACGTCTCTGTCTCGATACTTTTCCTTTTGGGACTGCCATGTTGACACCTCCTGTTGACAGCTGTTTTGAGCAGCTTCTTTTTTAGATTCGCCTATTTATCCAAAAGCTGCTCAAGCACAGCAAATCTTGGATCAATGGATTTCCGGCACCCACAGGGGCCGAGGTTCAGGTTTTTGCCGCAGCTGGGACAGAGACCTTTGCAGTCCTCTCTGCAGAGGAACTTGGTCTCCATGTCCAGCACGAACAGTGTGGAGAGGATCTCGTCCAGATCGATCCCGTCGTCCGCCAGGGTGAAAAGCTCCGGGTTGTCCTCGGGGTTTTCCTCCACGATGGTGGCGTCGAGCTCCGTCTCCTTCACGCTCTCGAACTCCTCACCGCAGCGGTCGCAGATGCAGATCATCTCCGCCGTGAGCGTTCCCTCCAGCGTGAGGATGCCGGCCTCGTTCCAGACGCGGCCTTCCGCATGGGGTTTGGCCTTGTAAGCCCTGATCTGGGGGAAATCCAGCTCCTCCGTCTCCAGCTCGCAGGAAAAGGGGACAGAGCCGCCGGGAACCTCGATAATCTCTCTCAGATTCAGCCTCATACAAAAGCACCTCGCACAGTCGCCCTAGTATTATAGTTGATGTGTCAAGACTTGTCAACACAATTTTGCTGTGAAAAATCGGGAAAAATTAAAAAAATCGAACGCGGTTTTCCCCGTGCGTCTTGTGCATCTTTTGCCCCGAAACGCTCCTTCTTGCGCGAACGGACTTTCTATTATATAATGGCCAAAAACCGCGAAAGGATCGCTCCGCTTCCATGAAAGAATTCACCATCGGCCCCAACGACGCCGGCCAGCGGCTGGACCGCTTTGTGGGCAAGGCGGTGCCGCTGCTGCCGGAATCCCTGCTGCAGAAGTACATCCGCCTCAAGCGCATCAAGCTCAACGGCAGGGGCGCCAAGCGCGACACCCGGCTGGAGGCCGGGGACGCCCTGCAATTATACATCAACGACGAGTTCTTTGAAAAGCCCCGGGAGGAAAATTCCTGGCTCAAGGTGGGCACCCCCAGGCTCACCATCGTCTTCGAGGACGAGAACGTCCTCCTGCTGGACAAGAAGCCCGGGGTCCTCTGCCACAGCGCCGGGGTCTGGGACTACAACACCCTGATTGCAAACGTCCAGGCCTACATGGCCCAGAAGGGCGAGTGGAAACCCAAAGAGGAAAACAGCTTCGCCCCCGCCCTCTGCAACCGCATTGACCGCAACACCGGCGGCATCGTCATCGCCGCGAAAAACGCCGAGGCTCTGCGGATCCTCAACGACAAGATCCGGGACCGGGAGATCGAGAAGTACTATCTCTGCGCCGTGCGCGGCAAGCCCAAGCCCCCGGAGGGCAGGCTGGAAAACTATCTCTTCAAGGACGCCCAGAAAAACCAGGTTTTTGTGAAAAACAAACCGGAGCCTGGCGCCAAGACTGCCGTGACGGAGTACCGCCTGCTGAAGAGCAAGGGCCCCCTCTCCCTGGTGGAGTGTCATCTGCTCACGGGGCGCACCCACCAGATCCGCGCCCAGATGGCCCACGCGGGCTGGCCGCTGCTGGGGGACGGCAAGTACGGCAGCGAGCGCTTTAACAGGGACTACGCCGAGAAGGGCCAGGCCCTGTACTCCTACCGGCTGGTCTTCTCCTTCCCCACCGACGCGGGGATTCTGGAATACCTGCGGGGAAAGGAATTTCGGGTGCAGAGCGTGGACTTTGCGGAGAAATACTTCGGCGTGACCGATCTGAATTTATAGAAAACCGGAGGCTCTTGCCTCCGGTTTTCTATAGGTCGACAAAGTCCGTACGTGTCATCCTGAGCGAGCGTCAGCGAGTCGCGACGGCGCGCAGCGCCTAGTCCTTTAGGGAAGGATCTCAGCGTCGAAGCCTTGTACAACAGGCGCCGTTTGAGATTTCTCGACTCCGCTGCGCTTCGCTCGAAATGACATACGATTGGGTTTGTCTACAGACTCAAACCGGAGGCTATCGCCTCCGGTTTTGCTTTTTGGATTCAGTACACG
>JBGUNL010000057.1:0-16051 GCA_045117295.1 Candidatus Limivicinus sp. | reverse complement strand
CTTCAGCTCGCCGAATTGCTCATACAGCATTGTGCTGCTCTTTCCCTTCAGGTATCCCATGAAGCTCGATACCGACATCTTTGGCGGTATTTCCACCAGCATGTGCACATGGTCTGGACATACTTCTGCTTCGACGATCTTTACTCCCTTCCATTCGCACAGTTGCCGCAGGATCTTTCCTACTGCCAGTCTCTTTTCTTCATAAAATACTTTTCGCCTGTACTTTGGCGCAAACACAATATGATATTTGCAATTCCACTTCGTATGCGATAAACTGTTTATGTCATTCAGACTCACTTGAATGTCCTCCTTTTGCTATTCCTCGTGCAGTTGGCCGACCGCACCTTTAGTATAGCAAAAGGAGTTTTTTATGTCTTCCTTATCGCTTAAGCTCTTTTGAACCACAGGCCTAGCCTGTGGTTTTCGGAATACAATTAAGGACTCAACCATCCCCGGTTGAGTCCTTTTTAGCAACGCGAAATCCGGCGAAAGGGGCGGAGAAACTTTCATTCATTCGGACATTCTGTGGCGGAATAGGATGAACGGAGGTGATGAACTTGCTGGAAAGCGCGATATTTCTGCTGATGCACACGCTGTTTCCCATGCTGCGCATCGTGCCGGGGGATTCCTTCCCGCGGCCCCTGAGCCGGGAAAAGGAACAGGAGGCCCTGGCGCGCTGGGCCCAGGGGGATCTGGAGGCGCGCAATCTGCTGGTGGAGCACAACCTGCGCCTGGTGGCCCACATTGTCAAGAAGTACTACCAGACCGAGGACGCGGATGATCTGATCTCCATCGGCACCATCGGCCTGATCAAGGGCATCAACACCTATAAAGCTGACAAGGGCGTGCGCCTTGCCACCTATGCCAGCCGCTGCATCGAAAATGAGATTTTGATGCATTTTCGCAGCCAGAAGAAATCCGCCGGGGACGTGAGCCTTTCGGAGGCGCTGGACGCGGACGGGGAGGGGGGCGGCCTGAACCTGATGGACGTGGTGGCCATGGAGGACGACATGGCCGAGCGCATCGGCAGCCGGGAGCTCTGCGGCAGTCTGCAGGGGCTGATCGACAAAACCCTGGACAGCCGGGAGGCGCGGATCATCCGCCTGCGCTACGGACTGGAGGACGGGCGGGAGCGGACCCAGTGGGAGACGGCGCAGGCCTGCCGCATCAGCCGCAGCTATGTGTCCCGCCTGGAAAAGCGCGCCCTGGAAAAACTGCGCGCCGCCCTGGAGGGGGCTTAAGAAAGGAAAAATGGAGCCCGATAAGGGGGAAAAAGAGCAAAACAGGGGCTCCGGTGGGGAACAGCGCCCGGGCCTGTACTTGAATTCGTAACATTTTGGTGGTATAATCCATCCACAACAGCGGTTTTCCCTGCGATCTGAAAGAAAGGAAGGTGCGGGCTGTGAAGAAAAAAGTGCTCTGGATTATCACCATGATGGCCCTGTGCCTCGTGCTGTATACCATCGTCGTCTCCCGGATGGAGAGCGGCGCCAACATCATCTTCGGCGGGGAGGACGGCGCCTTCATCCGCGCCGACAGTCTCAATTTCGACGTGGGTCCCACCGAGACGCCGGAGCCCACGATTGACATCTGGCCCAAGCTCAGCCGGAATGACTTTGACGATCTGGAATATCTCAAGATGGTCAACACCAACAACCTGCTGTCATCCGCCTATGAGCCGGAGGTCTCCCGGATCGAGCGCACCCGCTATATGATGTTCAGCACCGAGTATATGCCCTATCTGGACGCCTTCCTCGACGGCATTGAGGCGGCGGGCTTTGACTACTTCATCGGCGGCGCCTACCGGTCCTACTCCTACCAGGCCCACGTGTTCAACTCCAAGGCCAGCCAGATCGCCGTGGGCATGGGGATCACCGATTATCTCGACCCCCGGTATCAGGAGGCCGCGGACGAGGCCAAGACCATTACCGCCTTCCCCGGCGCCAGCGAGCACCAGCTGGGGCTCGCGGTGGATATCCTGGACCGCAACCGCCAGCGCCTGGTCTACGCGGATATGAACCAGGAGCTCTATGCCTGGCTGGACGAACACTGTGCCGAGTACGGCTTCATCAAGCGCTATCCCACCCGCAAGCTGCTGCTGACCGGCTGGGACGAACCCTGGCATTACCGCTACGTGGGCGTGGAGGCCGCCACCTTCATCATGGAACAGGGCATCTGCTACGAGGAATTTTACAAGCACTATTTCCCCGAATTTGAATACTGAGTGAAAATGTGCGGGCGCTTTGGCGCCCGCCTTTTTTGCGGAAAATAGTTTTTGATTTCCTGAAATAGGGCTTGACTTCCATACAAAAGAATGATATATTACAAATCGGAAACAAAAACTTACGCGCAATGACACGCGCTCTGACAACACAGGAAAGGGGAATTGTCATGGATTACCAGCCTCTGCAGTTTGAAATTGTCCTGCTGAAGGTAGCCGACGTTGCGCCCGCATCCGGCGGCAATGGGCAGCAGTATCCCGATGGTCGTGCCTGATGCTGAACGGGATCACCTGCAAAAAGAGGGAGGAAAGACTTGTGTGCTTTCCTCCCTCTTTTTGCGGGAACGGGCGGTCGGGAAGCGATTGACAGGGTTTCGGGCCGATGGTATGATAAAGAAAAAGTGATGATTTCCGGCAGGCTGTCCCCGCTGCCTGCCTTTTTTTACAGGGGGTCTGCATGAAAGCAAACTATCAAATGGCGGAGCATGTGTTTGAAGTCGATTCAGCCTGTCCCCTGGTTCATGCGCTCTGTGCGGACTATCGGACGGAAGAGTCGGGAGAGGTTTCCATCAAAATAAGCCCCGAGGATCTGGCCCGGGAGCAGCGGCAGGCCGATCTGCAGCAGAAGCTGGAAGGGGAGCAGCCGACGCTCTTTTCACCGGAGGAGCTGGAGCTTATGGCGGTGCACAGAAAGATCTGTGAAGAATTGCCGCGCTTCGATACCATGATGTTCCATGGCTCCGCGATTGCTGTGGACGGGGAGGCCTATCTCTTCGCCGCGGTCAGCGGCACGGGTAAGTCCACCCACACCCGCCTCTGGCGGGAGAAGTTCGGGGAGCGGGCCTTTATGGTCAATGACGACAAGCCCTTTCTGCGAATCCAAAACGGCGCGGTCACGGTCTTCGGCAGCCCCTGGGACGGCAAGCACCGCCTGAGCCGGAACACCTCCGTGCCGCTGAAAGCCCTCTGCCTGCTGGAGCGGAACAAGGAGAACCGCATCGAACGGGTCGGAGCCAGAGAATGCTACCCCCTGTTTCTCCAGCAGGTCTACCGGCCCTTTGATCCGGCCGCCATGGCGAAGACCCTTTCCCTGCTGGACACGCTGCTGGAGACGGCGCCCCTGTACCGGCTGGGCTGCAACATGGAACCCGAGGCGGCCAATGTTTCCTATGAAGCCATGAAAGGATGACGGAGATGAAACTGAAAAAAGAATTCATTGCCCACAGCGGCGGGGGAGAGAGCCTGCTGGTGCCCGTCGGCGGCACGGAATTTGTCGGCATTGTGCGGGGCAACCAGACCCTCGGCGCGATCCTGGAGCTGCTGCAGGCGGAGACGGACGAGGCGTCCGTGGTGCGGGCCATGTGCGCGAAGTTCAACGGCGACCGGGACCTGATCGCCAAGGACGTTCACCGGGCCATTGAGAGCCTGCGCGGCATCGGGGCCCTGGATGAATAAGCCGGTCTCCCCGGAGAGATATCTGGAGGAGCACGGCAGTCTGACCTACCGCAACACGGGCACCAGTATGCTCCCGCTCTTGAAAGAGGGGAGAGATCTCTTCACGGTGACCAAAAAGGGGAGCGGGCGCTGCCGGAAGGGCGATGTGGTGCTCTATCGCCGGGGAAAGCAGCTGGTCCTCCACCGCGTCGTCGAGGTGCGGGAAAAGGACTATGTGATCCTGGGCGACGGCTGTGTCCGGCGCGAAACCGGCGTCATGGATGACGACATTCTCGGCGTCATGACGGGCTTTGTGCGCCGCGGCCGGGAGCACCGGACAGACGAGCCGGGCTATCGCCTGTACACCCGCCTCTGGATGGCGGCGGCGCCCCTGCGCATTCCGCTGCAGAAAGCGGTCCACCGTCTGCGCCGCACGGCGGAGAAAGAATAGAAAGATGAAGAATCAAACGCTGAAATGGCTGTACCGGGTGCCGGGGCCGAAGCGGGGCTATGTCCTGATCCTGGCGGCGCTGCACGCGTTTTTGGGCGTCACGGGCGTGCTCTACGCGCTGCTGATGCGCGGCATTGTGGACAGCGCCGCCGCCGCGGACAGTTCCCGGTTCTGGCGGTATGTGCTGCTGATCCTGCTGGTTGTGCTGGCACAGCTGGCGGCCAGCGCCCTCAACCGCTGGCTCTATGAGCGCTTTCGCTCCACCATCGAGAATATCTTCAAGCGGCGGCTCTTCGCCCAGATTCTGCACCGGGATTACGCCAGGGTCAGCGCGGTGCACTCCGGGGAGTGGATCAACCGCCTGACCAATGACGCCGCGGTGGTGGCCAACGGCTATACGGAGATCCTGCCGGGGCTGACGGGGATGCTCATCCAGCTGGTGAGCGCGCTGGTGATGATCGTGGCGCTGGACCTGCGCTTTGCGGCCATCCTGATCCCGGCGGGCCTTGCGGTGCTGGTTTTGGCGACGCTGTTTCGCAAACGGCTCAAGCAACTGCACAAGAACGTGCAGGAGATGGACGGCAGACTGCGGGTATTCTTCCAGGAGCGCATCGGCAGCCTCCTGGTGCTCCACTCCTTCGCCGCCGAGAGCCAGGCCGAGCGGGAGGCGGAGCAGAATATGGAGACCCACCGCGCGGCGCGGATGAAAAAGATCCGTTTTTCCAACGTCTGCAACATCGGCTTCGGCGCCGCCATGAACGCCATGTATTTCTTCGGCGTCATCTACTGCGGCTACGGCATTCTGAAAGGCCGCATCAGCTTCGGCACGCTGACGGCCATCACCATGCTGATCTCCCAGATCCAGTCTCCCTTTGCCAATATCTCCTCCTATCTGCCCCACTATTATATGATGCTGGCCAGCGCAGAGCGGCTGATGGAAATCGAGAGCTTTGAGGTCGACCGGAGCGGGGCGCTGCTGGAAAAGAGAGAGGTCATCGCCCGGTATCGGGATTCCCTGGCGGCCTTCGGCCTGCGTCAGGCGCGCTTTGCCTATTATCCGCCTGCCGGAGAGAAGGCGGAGAGGCGCCCGGAAAAGCTGCCGCCCGTGTTTGAAAGCCTCACGCTCTTTGTGAAAAAGGGCGAGGTCGTGGCTTTTACGGGGCAGAGCGGCTGCGGGAAATCCACCGCGCTCAAGCTGCTCATGTGCATCTACCCGCTGGACGGGGGCCTGCGCTGCCTGCGCTTTTCGGACGGGACGGAGCGGGAGCTGGACGCCGGATGGCGCAGGCTCTTTGCCTATGTGCCCCAGGGCAACGCCCTCATGAGCGGCAGCATCCGCCAGGTGGTGAGCTTTGCCGAGCCCGAGCGCGGTGCGGATGAGCAGGCGGTTTGGCAGGCGCTGAAGATCGCCTGCGCGGACGAATTTGTCGGCGAACTGGAAAACGGGATTGACACCCCCCTCGGCGAACGGGGAGCGGGCCTGTCCGAGGGGCAGATGCAGCGCCTTGCCATCGCCCGCGCCATCTTTTCGGAAAGTCCCGTGCTGCTTCTGGACGAGGCCACCAGCGCTTTGGACGAGGAGACGGAAATGCGGCTGCTGGAGAATCTGCGGAGCATGACGGACAAAACGGTCGTCATCGTCACCCACCGCCCCGCGGCGCTCTCCATCTGCGACCGGGTCCTGCACTTTACGGAAAACGGCGTGGAAACCCTGGCCGGACAAAAGGACTTGCAGGAACCTGCCGAAAATGATAGGATTTGAACAGAAAAAACGGGAGCGGGCATGCCCCGCTCCTTTGAACGAGACGGGAAGGAAGAGGATTCCATGGATGAACAAAAAGGCAAGAAGAGCAGTGCCCGCGCGGCGAGGCTTCTGAATCTGCTGGCCCTGGCCCTGACGGCGGCGGCCTGCGCGCCCTTTGTCATCGCGGCGCGCTACGCCCTGTTCCACGGGGATGATTTCAGCAGCACACGCGCGACGTTCGCAGCTCCGGCGGAGCATCTGCTCCGGGCGGTCGCGGAAAAATCCTGGCTTGCCTATACGACCTGGCAGGGAACCTGGTTTTCCAATTTTATCGGCCCGCTGTTCAATCCCCTCAACTGGTACAGTTTTTCTCTCCTGCGCATACAGTTGATGGTCTGCCTGGTTTTGTCCCTGGCGACTGCGTTTTTCCTTTGCCGGGAGCTGTGCTTCTGGCTTGAGAAAAAGCATCTTGCGGGAATCCTGCTTGCCATGCTGCTGATCCCAATTGCCTTTTCACGGGATTTCTACGAAGTATATCTCTGGTATGTGGGCGCATCGGCCTATCAGGTTCCGATTCTCTTTCAGATGCTCGGCCTGGCTCTTCTGCTGCGGGAAATACGTATCCGGTCAAAAACCGGTGTCGTTCTTGCCTGCGTGTGCCTGCTGCTCTCCGGAGGCGGTGTTCTGCTGATCGGCGGGCTGGGCGCCTGCCTGACGCTGCTGCTGTTTCTTACTGCCTGGCTGGAGACCGGCAGGGCGGACCGCCGTCTGGCGGCGGGCTTTCTTGCGGTGCTGGCGGGCGATTTGATCAACGTGCTCGCGCCGGGCAACTACGTCAAGGCGCCCGGCGAGCTGGCAATTTTCAAAACCGTCGGCGATGCGCTGCGGATCGCCGCCTGGGACCTGGGCTTTCAGATATCCCATCTGATTTTCCCGGCGGCTGTCCTGCTGGCGCTTTTGCTGGGACTGCGATACGGAAAGCGGCTGAAGCCGGCGAGTTTTGCGCTGGCCGCGGCCGGGCTGCTGCTGACGCCCGCCGTGACGGCCTTTCCCTATCTGCTTGGCTACAACGTTGCCGCCCCCGAGGAGATCGCAACCCGGGCCTGGTTTGTGATCGACATTGCCCTGGTGTTCTGCTGTCTCACCCTCGCCGTTCTGGTCGGCGGCCAGTTCCGGCATGCGTTCGGAAAGGGGACCGCACGCGCGCTGCAGACGGTGTCCGCCGTCGGGGCCGCGGCGCTCCTGCTGCTGTGCCTGCCCCATGCGGGGGAGAGTATTCCGGCCCAGGTTGCGGAGAATCTGCGGAATGGAAAGATCCAGACCTATGCGGCCGAGTGGCATGAGATCTTTGACATGCTGAGCCAGAGGCCCGGGGAACATGTGGTGATCGAGGTTCAGCCGGATCCCTGCGTGGGCGTAATGAGAGTCAGCCTCGGCGCTTCCCCGGAGCACCCGATGAACTACAACATGGCGCGCTATTTCGGAAACGCCAGCATCGTGGACGCCTGGTATGCGCACACCTACGGCGTGCCGGGCTCCGGCGGAGAGGCCGGGGAAAACGCCGGCTGAACTGAAAATGGGAAAGGGCTGAAAAAATGCTTGCATTGCACGGAAGAACGTGCTATTATCTATAAGAAAGGATTAGGTATTGTCAGAGTGGGTTTCGACCCACTCTTTTTTGTGAGACCTTTTACGAATGTAAAAAATTGTTAAGGTGTGTGCCGTATGAGTAAAATCACAGACAAGGTGACCGAACTGGCCCTTCCGATCGTGGAGGAAGAGGGCTGCTCCCTCTGGGACGTGGAGTATGTCCGCGAGGCCGGCAGCTGGTATCTGCGGATCTATATCGACAAGGAGGGCGGCGTCGGCATTGACGACTGCGAAAGAATCAGCCGCCGGCTGGACCCCGTCCTGGACGAGGCCGATCCCATCCCCGACAGCTACGTCTTTGAGGTGGGCTCCGCCGGGGCCGAGCGCGAGCTGAAGCGCCCTTCGGACTTTGAGGCCTTCCTGGGCCACGAGGTGGAGGTCCGGACCTACAAGCCCCTCAACGGCAGCAAGAGCTTTGTGGGCGAGCTGGCCGGGTATGCCGACGGCGCCGTCACCATCCGTACGGGCGCGGGCCCGCTTTCGTTTGAGAAAAACCAGATTGCCCTTGTCAGGCTGCATGTTTCGATTTAAAGACGAATCAGAATGGAGAATCAGAAAATGAACGCAGATTTCTTTGAAGCCATTGAGGATATCGAGAAGGAAAAAGGCATTCCCCGCGGCTACATGTACGATAAGATCAAGCAGGCGATGTTCGCCGCTTTCCGGCGCGACAATCCCGAGTGCGAGGACAATGTGGAGATCATCCTGGAGGAGGACTCCAAGCGCATCGAGATGAACGTCATCAAGACCGTGGTGGAGGAGGTCGAGGACCCCAGCCATCAGATCATTCTGGAGGCCGCCAAGAAGATCAACAAACGGGCCAAGCTGGGCGAGGAGCTCCGCGTGCCCGTGGAGACCAAGAAGTTCGGCCGCATCGCCGCCCAGGCTGCCAAGCAGGTCATCATCCAGGGCATCCGCGAGGCCGAGCGCGGCATCATCTATGAGGAGTTTACCTCCAAGGAGCACGAGATCCTGACGGGCGTGGTCTCCCACATCGAGCCCAGAAACGGCAGCGTCTCCATCCGCATCTCCTCCAACAGCGAGTATACCGAGGCCATGCTGGCCCCCAATGAGCGCATCAAGACCGAGGCCCTGCGCGAGGGCGACCGCATCAAGGTCTATGTGGTGGAGGTCCGCAATTCCACCAGAGGGCCCCAGGTGCTCATCTCCCGGACCCACCCGGGCCTGGTCAAGCGCCTGTTCGAGCTGGAGGTGCCCGAAATCTACGACGGCACCGTGGAGATCAAGTCCATCGCCCGCGAGGCGGGCAGCCGCACCAAGATGGCGGTCTGGTCCGCCGACCCCGACGTGGACCCCATCGGCTCCTGCGTCGGCCCCAAGGGCGGCCGCGTGGCCAGCATCGTCAATGAGCTGGGCGGCGAGAAGATCGATATCGTCAAGTACAGCGAGATCCCCGAGGAGTATATCGCCGCGGCCCTGTCCCCCTCCGAGGTGGTGAGCGTCACCATGCTGGAGGACGGCAAGAGCTGCCGCGTCATCGTGCCCGATTCCCAGCTGTCCCTGGCCATCGGCAAGGAGGGCCAGAACGCCCGGCTGGCGGCCAAGCTCACCGGCTACAAGATTGACATCAAGCCCGAGTCCGAGAGCTGATTTCCAACAAGGCAGACGGGAGGAAGGAAAACGGATGCAGGCAGACAGCAAAACGGCGCGCCAATCCAATATGGAGCTGCTGCGGATTTTTGCCGCAGCGGGCGTGATCGCTTTGCACTTTAACGCAAGGGCCCTGCAGTCTACCCCGCCGCCTAGCAGATATTTTCTGCTGGTGGTGGAACTTGCCGCCGCCTGTTCGGTCAACGTTTTTGTGATGCTCTCCGGCTATTTTCTCTGGGCAAGGGAGCATGTCAGCGTGCGCAAGCCGCTGTCGCTGCTGGTGCAGCTGATTGTGTACCGGCTTGTCATGCATGGGATCGAACTGATCCTGGGCAGCGCGGAGTTTACCTGGGAGGGCCTGCTGCTGCTTGTGGTGCCGACGGATTATTTTCTGGTTTTGTACGCGGTGCTCTATCTGCTCTCGCCCTATCTCAACCGGTTGATTGCGCTGCAGGACGACAGGGGGCTCCGACGGCTTCTGCTCCTGCTGCTCCTGCTCTTCTCCGTCTGGAATTACGCGGGGCTGTTTCTGGAATCCCTGACCGGGCTGAGCCTCGCGTCCGGCAGCAGTATCGGGATCGAGGGCGCGCAGGACGGATATACCATTGTAAACTTCATTCTCTGCTACTGTGTGGGCGCCGCCATCGGCAGAAAGAGCCTGACAGTCAGACGTCCGGGCCTTCTGCTGCTGGGGTGTCTTGCGGCGGAGCTGCTGCTCAGCCGGCTGGGGCTGTATTTCAGCATTTCCTATCTCAGCCCCTTCGTCATCTGCCAGGCGGCCTGCGCCGTTTTGCTGGCGGAGCGGGTTTGCTTTAGAAGCCGGATTGTGAATTGCATCGCCGGCGCCGCACTGAGCGTCTATATGATCCACATGCATCTGCTGGCCCGCTTTGATCCGGCCAGCTGTGCCGGGCGGTCCCTGCTCGGGACGGTCGGTTATTTGACCCTGACGGTGGGGGCGATCTACGCGGCCGGCGTCGCGGCAAATGTGCTGTATACCGCGCTTGCCCGGCCTGTCGGAAAGTATATGGATGCGCACGTCCGGTTTCCGGAAATCTCGTGTTGAAACCATAAAAAAAGGAGGCGGCGGCCATGGAAAAGAAAATACCGATGCGGCAATGCCTGGGCTGCCGCGAGATGAAGCCCAAGCGGGAACTGATCCGTGTGGTGCGCTCGCCCGAGGGGGAAATCAGTCTGGATTTCCGGGGCAAAGCGCCGGGCCGGGGGGCCTATGTCTGCCCCGATCCCCAGTGCCTGAAGAAGGCCATCAAGGCCCGGGCGCTGGAGCGCGCCTTTTCCGCGCAGATTCCGCCGGAGATCTACCGGCGGCTGGAAGAGGAAATGGAGCGTGGCGATGGAGGATAAGGCTTTGGGGCTTCTCGGTCTGATGCGCCGGGCCGGGGCCATTGCCATCGGCATGGACAACACCGCCGACGCGGTGCGCGCCGGAAAGGCGCGGCTGCTCCTGCTGAGCAGGGACGCCGCCGACCACGCGCGGCGCAAGGCGGAGAACCTTTCAAACGGTCGAAGCGTTTTGACTGTAGAGCTGCCCTACAGCAGGGAGGAGCTCGCGGACAGTCTTGGCGTGAGCGGCTGCGCCGCCGCGGCGGTGACGGATCTGGGCTTTGCCAACGCCCTGATGAAGGAGCTGGCGGCAAGGGATCCGGCGCGCTATGGCGAGACGGCGCAGGAGACCGAAAGGCGCTGTGAGAAGGCGGATCGCCGCCGGAAGGAAACCGCAGCGCGCAAGGGAACGAAGAAGAGTGTAAAGAGGAGGACAGAAGTATGAGCATGATCAAGTACAGAATCCACGAGGTGGCCAAGGATTTCAACGTCACCTCCAAGGTGATCTCTCAGATTCTCACCGATTATATAGCGCCCCCGAAGAACCACATGCAGGTGCTGGAGACCAACGAGCTGGATGTGATCTTTGAGTATATGACGCAGCACAACCAGGCCGAGAGCCTGGAGGCGATTTTCAGCACGCCCGCCAAGGCGGCTCTTGCCCCTGCAAAGGAGCAGGCCAAGGAGACCAAGGCCCCTGCCGCGCAGGCCAAGCCCGGCACTGCCAAGGGGCAGGCGCCCCAGCAGGCCGCGCCCGCAAAGCCCGCGGCCCCTGCCGCGCAGCAGCCAGCGCCTCAGAAGCAGGAGAAGCCCAACAAGCCCCACACGCCGCGCCAGGTGGCGGAGAAGCGCGTGGTGGATACCAGAGGCGGCGCCGCGGTCAACATCGAGAAATACAACGAGAAGTTTGAGGATATGGCCGGAACCAAGACCAATTCCGGCAATATGCGCATCAACACCAAGCAGAAGATCGGCAGCAAGGCCAAGCAGCGGCCCAACAGTAATCAGGTTTCCTCCGCCAAGAGAAAGCAGGAGGAGCGGGACAAGATGAACCGCCTGCAGCTGGAGATCGCCAAGAAGCAGCCGCTGAAGGTGCAGATCCCCGACGAGATCAGCGTGGGCGAGCTTGCCTCCCGCATGAAGAAGACCGCCTCCGAGGTGGTCAAGCAGCTGATGAAGCTGGGCGTCTTCGCCTCCGTCAGCGAGATCATCGACTACGACACCGCGGCCCTGGTGGCCATGGAGCTGGGCTGCAAGGTGGAGAAGGAGGTCATCGTCACCGTTGAGGAGCGGCTGATCGACGACTCCGCCGACAAGGAAGAGGATCTCAAGCCCCGGGCCCCCGTCGTGGTGGTCATGGGCCACGTCGACCACGGCAAGACCTCGCTGCTGGACTATATCCGCCATGCCAACGTCGTCTCCGGCGAGGCCGGCGGCATCACCCAGCACATCGGCGCCTACACCGTGGAGGTAGGCGGCAGCCCCATCACCTTCCTGGATACCCCGGGCCACGAGGCCTTTACTTCCATGCGCGCCCGCGGCGCCATGGTCACCGATATCGCCATCCTGGTGGTGGCCGCGGACGACGGCATCATGCCCCAGACCGTGGAGTCCATCAACCACGCCAAGGCGGCGAACATCCCTGTCGTGGTGGCCATCAACAAGATGGACACCGTGGGTGCCAACCCCGAGCGCATCAAGCAGCAGCTGACCGAGTACGACCTGGTCAGCGAGGAGTGGGGCGGCGACACCATCATCTGCCCGATCTCCGCCAAGACCGGCATGGGCATCGACAATCTGCTGGAGAATCTGGTCATCCTGGCCGAGGTGCAGGAGCTCAAGGCCAACCCCAACCGCGCCGCCCGCGGCGCCGTCATCGAGGCGCGCCTGGACAAGGGCCGCGGCCCCATCATGACCGTCCTGGTGCAGAACGGCACCCTGAAGCTGGGCGATATCATCATCGCCGGCTCCAGCGTGGGCCGCGTGCGCACCATGATCAACGACAAGGGCCAGCGCGTCACCGAGGCCGGCCCCTCCACCCCCGTGGAGATCTCCGGCATGGACTCCGTACCCAGCGCGGGCGACACCTTCAACGCTGTGGCCGACGAGCGCATGGCCAGAGAGCTGGCCGAGGAGCGCCGCATTTCTTCCGCCAACAACGCCCTGGCCGGCACCAAGAAGGTCAGCCTGGACGATCTGTTCAGCCAGATCCAGGCGGGCGAGATGAAGACCCTCAACATCATCGTCAAGGCCGACGTGCAGGGCTCCGCCGAGGCGGTCAAGGCCTCCCTGGAGAAGATCTCCAACGAGGAGGTCCGCGTCAAGGTTATCCACAGCGCCGTCGGCGCCATCAACGAGTCCGACGTGATGCTGGCCGCCACCTCCGGCGCCATCATCGTGGGCTTTAACGTCCGCCCGGACAACGCCGCCAAGGACAGCGCCGCCAGAAGCAAGGTGGATATGCGCATGTACCGCGTCATCTACGACTGCATCAACGAGATTGAGGCGGCCATGAAGGGCATGCTGGCGCCCAAGTTCAAGGAGTCTGTCATCGGCCACGCCGAAGTGCGCGAGACCTACAAGGTTTCCAAGGTGGGCACCGTCTGCGGCTGCTACTGCACCGACGGCAAGATCCAGCGCGGCTGCGAGGTCCGTGTCCTGCGCGACAACATTGTCATCCATGAGGGTGAACTGGCCTCCCTCCGCCGCTTCAAGGACGACGTCAAGGAGGTCGCCAGCGGCTACGAGTGCGGCATGCAGGTGGAGAAATTCAACGATATCAAGGTCGGGGATGTCATCGAGTGCTTCGTCATGGAGCAGATCAATCCCTGACGCGGACAAACCGGGCGCTTTCCCTTGGGTCAAAGCGCCCGTTCCTTTGGAGAGAAGACATGTCATCAAACAAACTTGCAAGAACCAACGACGATATTCAGCGGGTCATCGCGGCCAAGCTCCGCGAGATCAAGGACCCGCGCATTCAGCAGGGCATGATCAGCGTGACGCGGGTGGAGACCACGGGCGATCTGCGCTACAGCAAGATCTGGCTGTCGGTCATGGGCCTGGAGAATGAGAAGGAGTTCCGCAGGGGACTCAAATCTGCCTCCGGCTGGCTGCGCCGGGAGCTGGGCGGTTCGCTGAACCTGCGCTACACCCCCGAGCTCGTCTTTGAGCTGGACCACAGCATCGAATACGGCGCGCACATCAACGAAGTGATCAATTCCCTGGACATCAAACACGACGGGGATGGAGAAGATGAACTATAAACAGGCTGCCAAAGAGCTGCTCACCCATGAGAATATCCTCCTTCTGACCCACTGCAATCCCGACGGGGATACCGTGGCCAGCGCCGCCGCGCTCTGCAGCGCCCTGAACCGGGGCGGGCGGACGGCCTACCTGTACCGCAACGAGCAGATCAGCGAGAAGCTGCTGCGCTACTGCGAGCGGTTTTTTGCGCCGGAGGGCTTTCAGCCCAAATACGTGGTGGCCGTGGATGTGGCCGACGAAAAGCTCTTTGCCAAAGGCTTTGCGGGGAAGGTGGATCTGTGCATTGACCACCACCCCACGAACACCGGCTACGCCGCCCAGACCCTGGTCCGGCCCGAAAAGGCCGCCTGCGCCGAGCTGGTGCTGGAGCTGATCCAGTGCATGAACGGCGAACTCACAAGGGAGGAGGCCACCCTCCTGTACATCGGCCTCTCCACGGATACGGGCTGCTTCCAGTACGCCAACACCAACGCCGCCGCCTTCCGCGCCGCGGCGGAGCTGCTGCGCATGGGCGCGGACAACGCGAAGATCAACTGGGTCTTTTTCCGCAAGGTCTCCGTGGCCCGGCTGAAGCTGGAGAGCATGATCTATTCCGGCCTGCGCTTTTACCGGGACGGCAAGATCGTCGTAGCCACCGTCACCCGCCGGATGCTGGCCGAGAGCGGCGCGGGGGAGGACGATCTGGACGATCTGGCCGGGCTCTCCGGCCGGGCCGAGGGCGCGGTGCTGAACATCACCATCCGCGAGCAGCCGGACGGCAGCAGCAAGATCTCCGTCCGCTCCAACGAGGAGGTCAGCAGCAGCGCCATCTGCGCGGTCTTCGGCGGCGGCGGCCACGAGATGGCCGCGGGCTGCACCATCTACGGCGACACCGAAAAGGCGCGGGAGCTGCTGCTCAACGTCATCGACGAGGTCTGGAAATGAACGGCATCCTCCTTCTGGACAAGGAGCAGAGCTGGACCAGCAACGACGCTGTGGTCAAGCTCAAGGGTATCCTGCGCCAGCGCCGCGTGGGCCACGCGGGCACGCTGGACCCCATGGCCACGGGACTGCTGGTGATCTTCGCGGGCCGGGCCACCCGGGCCGTCTCCTTCGCGGAGGCGGCGGAGAAGCGCTACCGCGCCGCCCTGCGCCTCGGCACCGTGACCGATACCCAGGATATCTGGGGCACGGTCCTGGAGCAGAGAGAGGCCCATGTCACCCGGGAGGAGCTGGAGGAAGCGCTCTCCCGCTTTACCGGGGAGCAGCTGCAGATCCCGCCCATGTATTCCGCCCTCCGTGTAGACGGAAAGCGTCTCTATGACATCGCCCGCAAGGGCGGCGAGGTGGAGCGCAGGGCCCGCCCCATCACGGTCCATGAGCTGAAGCTCCTGGGACGGGAGGGGGAGGACTGGCTGCTGGATATCCGCTGCTCCAAGGGCACCTATGTGCGCACGCTGTGCCACGATATCGGCGCGGCCCTGGGCTGCGGCGCCTGTATGAGCGCCCTGCGCAGGACCGGCATCGGCGCCTTCTCCGTGGAGAACGCCGTCACCATCTCCCAAACGCAGGCGCTGGCCGAGCGGGGCGAGCTGGAAGCTCACCTTTTGCCGGTGGACAGCCTCTTTTCGGGAACACCAGCCTGCACGGCGTCGTCAGAAGAAGAGAAGCGCATCCGCTGCGGGGGCGAGTACCCCACTGATCTGCCCGCGGGGGAATACCGCGTGTACGGGGAGAGCGGGGAGTTTCTCATGCTGGGCCGCGCGGAAAACGGCTGCATGTGGACCATCAAAAACTTTTTTGAGGTATAAGCGTTCATGGCAGAGATCAAGAGAGCAATTGCCCTGGGCTTCTTTGACGGCGTACACATCGGCCACGGCGCCCTTCTGCGGAAAACGAAGGAGCGGGCGGCGGAGACCGGTGCGATCCCCTCGGTGCTGAGCTTTGATGTGCACCCCGACACCCTGGTCTTCGGCAAAGAGGTGCCGCTCATCAACAGCGCCCTGGGCCGGGAGGACCTGATCCGCCGCCTGTACGGCATTGACAACGTGGTCTTCCTGCACTTCAACCGGCACATGATGCGCATGCCCTGGCGGGACTTTGCCGACAATCTGATCGACGAGCTGAACGTGGGCTGGATCGTGGTGGGCCACGATTTCTCCTTCGGCTACCGGGGCGAGGGCACGGCAGAGAAGCTCCGGGAAACCTGCGCGGAGCGCGGCATCGGCTGTGACGTCATCCCGCCTGTCATGCTGGACGGCCGGATCGTCTCCTCCACCTGGATCCGCTCGCTGATCGCGGCAGGGGAGATGGAGCAGGCCGCGCGCTACCTGGGTCACCCCCACACCCTGCT
>JBGUNL010000056.1:0-4356 GCA_045117295.1 Candidatus Limivicinus sp. | reverse complement strand
TGCTGGACAAGCAAATGGAGGCGGGGGAAACGTACACCTACGTCCTGGAGGACAGCAAGGCGAACGATCTCTACCTCCGCGGCGTGGATCTATCCGGCAAGGACCTGATGAACGAGGAGACCACCCTCTCCCTCATGGATCACGACACCGACAATCTCTCTTTGAAGGTGCTGGTGACAAAGTCCGGCAACGCCAGCTTCCCCAGCTCCGTGGAGATCCAGTCTGCCAACCGGGGCAAGACCATCCTCACCATCAGCAGCACCTCCGGCTACGCCTATGACGCGAACACCAGAGTCTACACCGCCGAAAAGCGCTGGGTGGAGCAGCAGGCGGGCCTGCTGCAGGCCGGCGATGAAGTGGCCGTCAAGGTGGGAAGCGATACCTTCAGACTGAATAACCTCACCGTGAAAAACGCGGTATTCAACAACCTCGGCACCAACAAAACCGAAATGCCAGTCACCACCAAGTCCGCCCCCGGCAACCTGGCGGACAAGATGGGCGGCGCCGGCATGCTCAACAGCACCTTCCAGATCCTCCAGGTGCCGGTGACCGTGGGCTTTTTCCCCGACGGCAGCATGATTCTCATGGCCTCCTACGACATCACCAGACTGGCGCCGGAGATGGAGACCAAGTACAGCTCCCTGTTTGCGAAATCCTGGAACCCCAAGAATCTGGAAACCACCCGATCCGCCTTCGAGGTCTTCGAGCGGAGCTTCTGGGAAAACGCCGAGAATATGCGAAGCGGCAAGGCGGTTTTGAACTCCACCGATAAGATCAAGTGCGTCAGCAACAAGAGCTACAACTTCTCCATGAGCTTCTCGGTGTTTCTCCGCTCCAACTACAACGCCGAGACCAAGGACAGCTACGGCACCGGCGGCATCCTGTTTTGCGGAAGCTTTTCCGGCGGCATCACGGAGTATTTCCTCTTTACCGCGGGACCGGTGGTGATCCCGGCCTACGTGGGCTTTGAGGCGGGCATCGCCGTCAAGACCACCCTGAACGTGAGCTTCGGCATGGACAAGCCCCCGGTGGGCGAGGCCAGCGACGTCAAATGGAAATACGCCAACAACGGCAGCGACGACTGGAGCGGCAGAATCGAGGTGATCCTCAGCTTCTCGGTCTTCGGCGGTGTGGGCGTAAAGGGCGTTTTGGGCGCCTGCGCCATCGGCTATGCCAATATGGACATTGCCACCGTTTTGGGCAAGGGCAGCGCTTCCCTGGTGGAGAACCCGCACACCTTCATTGACATCCTTTACGGCATGCGGATCGAATACTATCTGCTGGTCTACACCGGACAGATCAATCTGGAATGCCTCCAGGACGCCAAGCGGATCTACGACAGCGACTGGGACTCCGCCAGGCTGATGGCCGAGGCGGTGGAGAACATGGAGTTTGAGGAAGTGGATCTTGCGGCCTGCGCCGAGAAGATGACGCCTGCTCTGATGGATGACGGAAAGGAGCACGACGAATACTTCATTCTGCAAAACCAGCAGCTGGAGGGCAGCTCCAACACCAGGACTCTGGATTATGACGTCTACCCCGACACCCAGATCCAGATGGTCACCACCAAGAGCTACAACGCCCTGTTCCGGATCTGCTCCAACGGCAAGCGGACGGACATTTACTATCAGCGGCAGGACCCCGACACCGGCGCCTTCTATCAGGGCTATAACAAGGTCACCCTGCCGGAGGGGGAGACCCGTTCCGTCACGGAGTTCGTGGTGGTTCCCAACCAGACCAACCGAGGGGACCCGAACTATTGGGACAAGGTCTACATCGGCGCCGTCGTGGCCGACTGCACCCTGCCGGAGAGCGAGCGCATGCGCAGCACCGACGTGGTGGCCATGGTGGTGGACGTGGACGAGAGCGAGACCGTGAGCTCTGTGGTGGTCAGTGATCCTGCCAAGCAGGGCCAGGTGCTCTACAGCGCTCCCATGCCCGCGGGTAGAGAGGGCTACTGCTCCGTGGCCTATGCCGCCACCCAGCTGCAGGACAACAACGGCAATCAGTTCAACACCCTCAAGAGCTTCATCAGCGCCGTCCCCTCCTACACGAACTACTGGATCTCCAGCTGTGAGCCCAATACGCCGGAGGTGCGCAGCTACACGAATCTGGGGAGCAACAAGATCTGCTCCAACGGCGTTATCGCCCCCAACGAGCCCACCTACTGGCAGGCGGATCCCTATGCCTCTTCGGACAAGTGGCTGGTGATGAAGGGCTACGGCGCCAACGGCTTCTATGCCGGAGACCTGCGCTGCAACATCCGGGTGGACATCGACGGGCTCATTGACCCTGAGGACATCGGCACCGACCGGGTGGACTTCAACAGCATCGTTACCAACTGGAAGTATCTCAACGGCTGCAACTACTTCATCGCCGGTGACAGCGTCTACTGGATGAACAAGAAAACCAGCGGCTCCAGCTACGAATGGGTAGTGGAGAAGGTCAAGGGCGGCAGCGGCATCGTCTCCGTGGACAACTCCTACGCCATGATTACCAACCAGGCCCAGTCGGCCATCTACATCATCGATGTGGTGGGGCGCTATGACGTGGACGTGGACGCCGGCACCAGCACCCTGACCGACAACAAGCTCCAGGTCTACACCCTGACCACCGAGGAAACATGGACCGGCGAGGTGGTCACCCAGCTCCATGGCCCTCTGGAGCTGAAATTTGCCAAGGGGGAGCAGGTCAATGTCTTCGCCGCGGCCTACAATCCCAACGAGTGCAAGTCTCCGGGGCTCTTCGTGGTCTACACCACCCCCAGCACCAACCCGAAAGCAAACACCAAGATCCGCACCTGGCAGCAGAACGCCGACAGCGGCATGCTGGTGACGAATGTGAAGATCCCGGACTATCTGGTGCGGCAGGGACAGCCCGTCATCGACATCTATGCCACCCTGAAAAACTACGGCTTCGCCGGCATCGCCTCTGCCCAGTACGTCGTCACCGACGAGAACGGCACCAAGCTGATTCCGGCGGCCAACCAGATGTCCGGGGACCTCATCCATATCCACGGCGACGAGCTCTATCCCGGCGACAGCCGTGTGGATCATCTCCAGGTGAAGCCCAACCCCAACTGGGACACCAACAAAGAGCACCAGATCATCGTGGATCTGGATGTGAACAAATATGACGGCGACATTGACGACTTCGTGAACACCGCCGCCCTCAAGGCGGACAACACCTCCTTCCGCGCCGAGGGCGTGGTCATCGGCGGCAGACACTATGTCAGTACCGCCATTGAGAACAACACCCTCATCGGGCAGGAGACCCCCATCATCCAGGCGGTCTTCGACTACGGCGACAGCGGCAGGGAGCGCACCATGACCTTCAGCCTGCCCACAAAGGAGCAGTTGATGCGCTTCGACGCCGATGACGACGATTACACCGGGCAGATCTACCACTACGACATCGACATGGAGCCCATCTGGAGGCAGGGGGCACAGCAGGGCTTACGGGGCGTCTCCTTCTCTCTGGTGGGTGCCGCAGGCGAGCCGGCCTCCAACCGCACGGTCTATGTGCCGAACCCCCTGGAGCAGGCCCCCAGCTTAGGAGGCAATGACAACGACTGCCCCTCGAAGCAGTTCACGGACGTGGATCTGCACGCCTGGTACCACAGCGCGGTGGACTACGCCGTGGAAAATCAGCTCATGAACGGCGTTTCGGAAACCAAATTCGACCCCAACGGCAGCACCACCCGCGCCATGCTGGCCACCATCCTCTACCGGATGGAGAAGTCCCCCAAGGTCACGGGAGAGAACCCCTTCACAGACGTGAAGGCAGGTCAGTGGTACACCGACGCGGTGATCTGGGCCAACGCCAAGGGCATCGTGGAGGGCTACGGCGGCGGGAAGTTCGGCCCCATGGACACCCTCACCCGAGAGCAGTTCGCCGCCATGCTCCAGCGCTATGCCAGGTACAAAGATTACAACGTCGGGAAGACTGCAGACCTGTCCGGTTACGCCGATGTCAAGCAGATCAGCCCCTGGGCAAAGGCGGCCATGCAGTGGGCCAACGCCGAGGGCCTGATCACCGGCCGCAGCGAAACGACCCTGGTGCCGAAGGGCAGCGCCACCAGAGCCGAGACTGCCACCATCCTCATGCGATTTCAGGAAACTGTCTGTGAATAAATAGCAGAAGGCGTGAACTATTTTCGGTGATGAACCAACCAATGTAATTATACATAAGCACTCCCCGGAGCGAAACATCCCCGGGGAGGTAACGGTCAACTTTTTATGAAAAACCATGCCGGAATTACGGCTTTTTTGACGTAAATCCGACATGGTTTACATAATTATTTACCGAAATAGGGAATCGTTCAATTTGAACCCCCCTGAGCCGAAATTTGCACCC
>JBGUNL010000055.1:0-10190 GCA_045117295.1 Candidatus Limivicinus sp. | reverse complement strand
GCTGCCCGCCTGGGGCAAGGAGCGCATGGGCGCCATGATCCGCGAGCGCGCCGACTGGTGCATCTCCCGTCAGCGCCGCTGGGGTCTTCCCATCCCCGTGTTCTACTGCGACGACTGCAAAAAGCCCGTCTGCAACGACGAGAGCATCGAGGCCGTGGCCCAGCTCTTCGAGAAGGAGGGCTCCAACGCCTGGTTTGACCGCCCGGCAAGCGAGATCCTGCCCGAGGGCTTTGTCTGCCCCAACTGCGGCGGCAAGCACTTCACCCAGGAGACCAACACCCTGGACGGCTGGTTCGACTCCGGTTCCACCCACTTCGCCGCCATGAAGCGCGACCAGGGCTTCTGGCCCTCCACCATGTACATCGAGGGCGGCGACCAGTACAGAGGCTGGTTCCAGTCCTCCCTGCTGGTGGCCGTGGGCGCGCTGGAGCAGGGCGCCCCGTATAAGGAGTGCCTGACCCACGGCTGGACCGTGGACGGCGAGGGCAAGGCCATGCACAAGTCCCTGGGCAACGGCATCGACCCGGCCGACCTGATCAAGGAATTCGGCGCGGACATGATCCGCCTGTGGGCCGGCTCTGCCGACTACCACGTGGACGTGCGCTGCTCCAAGGAGATCTTCAAGCAGCTGAGCCAGAACTACCTCAAGTTCCGCAACACCGCCCGCTACTGCCTGGGCAACCTCGCGGGCTTCGACGCCGACAACCTGGTGGCCCCCGCGGACATGCTGCCCCTGGACCGCTGGGCCGTCACCAAGCTCAACGGGCTCATCGAGAAGGTGGAGGAGGCCTACAGGAACTACGAGTTCCACGTGGTCTCCCACGCCATCAACGACTTCTGCGTGGTGGAGCTGTCCAGCTTCTATCTGGATATCATCAAGGATCGCCTCTACTGCGAGGAGGCCAACGGTCTCAAGCGCCGCAGCGCCCAGACCGCCCTGTACCTGATCCTGGACTCCATGACCAAGATGTTCGCCCCCATCCTGGCCTTCACCTGCGATGAGATCTGGCAGGCCATGCCCCACCGCGAAGGCGACGACAAGCGCAATGTGGTGCTCAACCAGATGAACCGGCCCTTCGCCGACTACGCCCTCTCCGAAGAGGAGCTAGCAGGCTGGGATACCCTCATCGCCGTCCGCGACGATGTCAACGGCGTGCTGGAAGCCGCCCGCGGCGCCAAGCGCATCGGCAAGCCCCTCGAGGCCGCCGTGGTCCTCCGGGCCAAGGATGCCGACGCCAGGGCCGCCCTGGACACCGTGAAGACCATGAACCTCTCGGAGCTCTTCATCGTCTCCCAGTGCCTGATCGCCGAGGACGCGGACGCGGCCGACGAGCAGCACGTCACCGGCAAGGGCAGCAAGAACCCCGGGCTGGAGATCTCCGTCAGCGAGGCTCCCGGCGTCAAGTGCCCCCGCTGCTGGATGCACTCCGTCGAGGCCGACCCCGAGACCGGTCTCTGCCCCCGCTGCGCCGCCGTGGTGGCAAAGCTCTGATGCAATAAGGCGCTTCTGAAGGGGCATCGCGCTCCTTCCGGGCGGCGCTGTCGAGCGAAGCGAGGCAGAGGGGGCCCTGAAACTCCTCCGCCTCTTCGAGGCACCTCCCCCTGCAGGGGAGGCTTATTCCAACAACCGCGCGCCGGGCTTCCCTTCCCGGCAGATTGGAGAGACTATGTTATATTCCATCGTCGGTATTCTGGTGATCATCATTGACCAGGCCGTCAAGTTCTGGGTGTCCAACACGCTGTTCGGCACGGACATCGTCAAGTTCATCCCCGGCGTGATCAGTCTGGTGAACATCCACAACGAGGGCGCCGCCTTCGGCTTCCTCAGCGGCAGCGTCCCCAGAATCTACTTCATCGTCGTCACCGGCGTTTTCGTGCTGCTGGTGGTGCTGGCCCTGGCCACCAACTTCATTTCCGGGAAGCTCTCCCGCTGGAGTCTGGTGCTGGTGGCCGCGGGCGCCCTGGGCAACATGATCGACCGCATCATCTACGGCTATGTGCAGGACATGTTCAAGGTGGAGCTGTTCAACTTCGCCATCTTCAACGTGGCCGACATCTTCATCACGGTCTTTGCCATCGTCTTCGCTCTGGCCATGATCTTTGAGAAGCCCGAGGATGACGAGGAAGAGCTCTACGAGGACGACGAGGAAGAGGAAGAAGAGGAGAAGCCCCGCAAGAAGCTCAAGGCCGCCAGGAAGGCCAAGGCCGCCGAGGAGGAGGAAGAGGCCGAGGAGGCCCCCGCCCCGAAGCAGTCCGCCGTGCGCACCAATCGGAAAGCCCGCCAGGACAAGTACGAGAAGGAGTACGAGGAGTACAAGGCCCAGCAGCGCGCCGCCATGCGCAGAGAGGTCGAGAGCCAGTCCGCCCCGGCGCCCGCGCCCGCCCAGGATCCCTTTGCCGCCTGGGAGCAGGCCAACGCCCGCGTGGAGGCCAGCCGGGACGACTCCTATGCCGGCCGCGTGATGGAGCGCCCGCAGAAGGCGGAGGCCGCCCCCGCGCAGCCCGCGGCGGAAAAGCCCGCCCGCCGGCAGCCCCGGGAGGCCGCGGTCAAGCCCGTGGAGACCCCCAAGCCGCAGCCCGCGCCCAAGCCCGCAGAGGCGCCCAAGCCGGCCCCGGCCCCCGCGCCCGCCGCAAAGCCCGCCGAAAGCATGGACTTTGACCTCGACGACATCCTGGCCGAGTTCAAGTGATGGACGGCGAACGGATACAGATAGCAGCCGAGGAGAGCGGAGAACGAATCGACGCTCTCCTCGCGCGCGTTTTTCCCGCCCTGTCCCGGAGTCTGATCCAGAAGTGCATGGAGCTGGGCGCGGTGACGGTGAACGGCCGGCCGGTGAAAAAGAACGCCCGCGCAGCCGCCGGGGATATCATCGACTTTGCCCTGCCTGAGACGGAGGAGCTGCCCCTGGAGCCCCAGAACATCCCCCTGGACGTGGTCTATGAGGACGACGATCTGATCGTGGTCAACAAGCCCCGGGGGCTGGTGGTCCACCCGGCGCCCGGCCACCCGGACGGCACCCTGGTCAACGCCCTTCTCTACCACTGCGGGGACTCCCTCTCCGGCATCGGCGGGGCAAAGCGGCCCGGCATCGTCCACCGCATCGACAAGGACACCTCCGGTCTGCTGGCGGCGGCCAAGAATGACTTTGCCCATCAGGGGCTCTCGGCCCAGCTGGCCGACCACAGCCTGTACCGGGTCTATGAGGCCGTCGCCTGCGGCGGCTTCCGGGAGAATGCGGGCACCGTGGACAGGCCCATCGGGCGTCATCCCACGGACCGCAGGCGCATGGCCGTCACCGAGAAGAACAGCAAGGCAGCCGTCACCCACTGGGAGGTGCTGGCTTCCTATCGGGGTTATACCCACATCCGCTGCCGGCTGGAGACCGGGCGCACCCACCAGATCCGGGTGCACATGGCCTCCCTGGGCCACCCCCTGCTGGGCGACGGGCTCTACGGCGCCAAATGCCCGGACAAGGGTCTGGAGGGCCAGTGCCTGCACGCGCGCAGGCTGCGCCTGATCCACCCCAGGACCGGACAGGAGCTGACGCTGGAATGCCCGCTGCCGGAATACTTTCTGGAAATTCTGGCCCGCCTGGGCCCGCAGACCTGAACCGGACAAGGAGGGGAAAAAGATGAACGGCAAGAAACTCACGGCTGGCCTGATCGCCGCCGCGGTGGCCATCACCCTGGTTGTGCTGCTGGTGCGGATCGTCTCCGGCGCCGTCAGCCTCGTCAGCGGGGCCTTCAACGCGGTGCTGGGTATCATGGTGGTGGTCGCCCTGGTGATCATCGTCGTCTGGATGTTTGCCTACGCCAAACGCCATTGACAAAAAGAGCAGCCGCCGCGGAAGGATGCGCCCTTCCGCGGCGGCTGCTCTTTTTTTGCCCTTCAGCCGGTGTGGTCGTACACCCAGCCGCAGGGCTCGTCGGTGCCGAAGCGCGCTTGCAGCGCCTGCGCCGCCTCCGTCACGTCCAGAATGATGAAATAGTCCGTGCGGCCGATATCGTCCGTCAGCGTCTCCGGGTCCAGGCAGACCACGGTGATGGTGGGCCAGAGCAGGTACGTGCACATGACCCGGCTGAGGATCTCATGCTCCGGCGAGGCCAGCACCAGATACCCCTGCTCTGGCGGGATACGGCGCTCCTCGATCAGGGCGTCAAATTCCATCCGCAGCCGCAGGTCGTCGTCCACCCGCCGGGACTGTCGCAGCAGATAGGCCGGGTGCGGGGCACAGAGGCCCAACAGCAGCGCGCAGGCCGCCACAGCGGCCGGGAGCCGCCGCCTGTCCGGCAGCCCGGGCAGGGCCTCCAGGGCCAGGACCCAGAGCCAGCCCGTGAGAAAGACGGCGATGATGCGGTAATAGCGGTCAAAGGCCGCGGCGCCCCGGGCCTCGCCCACGCTCATGGAGAAGAAATACATGCCCAGCAGGCTCACCAGATACAGCGCCCAGATCCCGGGCACCGCCAGACACAGCCGCCGCAGGAGGCGGTCCCGGCTTTTCAGGCAGAGCAGCAGCACCGCCGCAAAGGCGAGGATCATCCACACCAGCCGCCCCTCCCGCAGCGTCGCCCGCGCCACCGCCAGGGTGATGGCACGCAGATCCTCCGCGCTCTTTTCCCCAAAGGCGCTGCGGAAATTCTGCAGGCTGACGGCGTGGTAGGAGCACAGGCCGTTGTCGAAGGCCGTGCGCACATGCCAGGCCCAGAGGCGGTTGGCCGCCAGCATCCCCAGCAGCATGCAGCCCGGCGCCCTCCAGCGCTTGGCGCCCTTCTCCCCCAGGCAGAGGGCCAGGAGCGCCAGCAGGCCCGCAAAGAACCAGCCGCTGTTTTTGACCATGGGCAGATAGGCCGCCAGGGCCGTGAGCGGCAGCGCCAACTTGTGCAGCCGCTTCCTCTCCCGCAGGCAGAGCAGCGCCCCCGCCAGGCCCAGCATGGGCACCAGGGTGTCCACCAGCAGGTCCGTCAGATCCGTGTTGCCGCAGAGGCAGGCCAGCGCGCACAGCAGGCAGAGAGCCGTGAGCCCCGCCCGCACCGGGCGCTTTTCTTCTCCCTCCGCAAAGCAGAACAGGGGCGCCGCGCAGGCCGCCAGCAGCACGCTCTGGCTCCAGGCCCAGAACCACTCGGCGTGGATGTCCGCGATCTCGGAAAAGAAGTAGATCAGCAGGGAGCTGCCGGTGGGATAAGCCGGGAAATAGACCAGGCGGTTATGGGCCGGCAGCGCGTCCTCCGCCTCGATGAGCTTCAAAATCGCGCCCCAGTGGCTGAAATTGTCGATATGCGTCAGGCGGCTGCCATAGAGCAGCGCCAGAAAGAAGATCGCGCAGGCGCCGAAGAACAGCATGCCGGGGGTTCTCAGCTCCCGCAGGCTGTCCCGCCGGAACAGGGACCACCCCGCGAGGCCCAGGCCCAGGGCCAGCAGCCCCCAGGCCGTGGGGGCCAGCGCGCCCAGCACCCCGCCCAGGAGCATCACAAGGCCCATGGCGGCAAGGCTGCCCGGCAGCGCCAGCTCCGCCCGCAGGCGATACGCGCGCATGACGCCGCGCAGGCAGCCGTAGCAGGCCAGCGCCGCCAGACCCAGCCGCATAAGCTGCAGCAGTTTTTCGATCAAGCCCTTCCCTCCCCGGCGCGAAGACTGCAGCCGGAGAGTTTTGTTCAACCCTTCTCATGGTCTTCTTTCAGAAGACCATGAATGGCTATAGCCATTCGCATGTTTACAGTTTTTTCCATGTGAAGCTGTTCCGTCTGGCGACATGTGCAGACGCTGGCGCTTTCATGCTTTTGTCTCGTGGTATTCCTTTTCGGTGTTCACATTCCAGACAGCGCTTTTATCCGGGTTTCCGCTCAGGATGCAGGTAACCGCTTCAAAGGAGGTCATCATGGAATGATCCAGATTGTTGTACCGATGCTGTCCGTTTCGGCCGACACAGTAGAGATTGCCGATGGTGTTGAGATATGCCACCAGTTCGTCGATCTCCGCATAGGTGTCAAAGTAGGCCGGGTACGCTTTTTTGACCTTTTCCATGTGCGTGTCCAGGACGTCGTCACAGCTGTCGATCAGGCCGATTTTCAGCATTTCCTCAACACCCAGGCGAGAAAAGCTCTCCTCATCCTGGTTCCAGAACGCGTCGCCCTCGTTGCAGAAATACTCCAACCCGAGCCAGACAGTGTTCTCCAAATCCGCTACAAGATAGGGCGACCAGTTGTTGTAGATTTGGAAACGGCCCATTTTGACGCTTCTGTCCTGCACGTATACCCAACAGTCGGGAACGATATTCCCTACGGTTTTTAGCTGGGTGTTGTTGCGCAGCTTCAGTTTTTTCACCAGCACGCCCAGCGTCATGTAATCACGGTAGGGCAGGCCGGCAGCGATCCGTGCGGGTCCCTCCGGAACATCGTTCATCCCCGCCACCAAATCCTTCAACGGCATAGAGGAAATC
Source organism: Candidatus Limivicinus sp. (assembly GCA_045117295.1). Lineage (GTDB taxonomy): Bacteria > Bacillota > Clostridia > Oscillospirales > Oscillospiraceae > Limivicinus. The sequence goes on along the minus strand of JBGUNL010000055.1, from coordinate 3,753 downwards.
ACGTAGTCCGCGTCAACGGAAATCTCCTGTCCGCCCTGCTCATAAATGACAGAGCAGATCATGCCGTCCTGCTTTTGTAGCCTGGTGACACGCGCATTTTTGATTATCGTCCCGCCGAGAGCTTCCACCTTCTGCGCGCAAACTTCCCACAGCTCCCCTGGGCCAAGCTTCGGGTACTTGAACTGCTCGATCAGAGAGGTGTTAACGCTGCGGTTTTTTACGTGCAGCAGCTTTCCTGTCACATCCTTCAGAATTCCGGCGATGGATAGCCCCTTCGTTCTCTGTGCACCCCAGGATGCATCGATCTCGCTCGGGTGTCTGCCCCAAAGGTTCTGTGTGTAGTATTCAAAGAACATGCTGTAGAGCTGCCGCCCGAAGGAATTGATATAGAAGTTTTCCAGATTGTCCTCCGGCAGTTTGTGGAAGACAGCGCAGAGATAACTGAAGCCGCACTTGACCGTGTTCACGAGGCCCATGTTCCGAAACGTCTCTGGCTTGAGGGAGATGGGATAGTCGTAGAACTTGCCGTCGAAGAAAATGCGGGAAACCCTGTGCCGCGTGAGCATGACCACGTCCTCCTGCGAGGGATCGGGGCCGCCGGATGCGACCGGGACTTCCCTGTGCAGCATGATATCATCCCGGGAGGGACGGCCCTGCATGGGCATCATTTGCTCCCACCAATCGTTGACCTCGGGAACTTTGGAGAAGAAGCGGTGGCCGCCCATATCCATGCGATTTCCCTTGTAATTGACTGTCCTTGAGATTCCGCCGAAGTTTTCGCTTTCCTCCAGAACAAGGACAGAATATTCGTCTGAGCGCGATAGAAGCTCATACGCCGCCGTCAAGCCTGCCGGCCCCGCGCCGATGACAACAACTTTATGCTTCATGATCTGCCTGCTCCTCCTTTTCGCCGGTCAATAGAAATCCTCCCAGAACGATCAGCCCAAACCACGCAACGCGAAATCTTGCATAACCGAGGCTGGCGCTGGCCGCTGCCAGGTAGCCGGAAAGTAAGAAGATAAACCAATCGGTGAGTGACAGCCTTCGGATATTTTTCAAAAAGCCTATCGCATAGAGTACATACACAGCAGCGAGGTAAATCTCATAAAGTGCCGTCACTGCAAGTCTCAGCCCCCGATTTGGAATGGTTGTTTTCAAAAAGCTGCTGTTCGGGCCAAAAAACTCCAAAAACAGGCCCCTTACATTTTTTATTAGATAGCGTCCAAAGTGTGCTTTGATATAACGGCTGCCTATTTTGCCATAAAGCTGGCGAACCTGCGCCTCGCTCAGTCCATCCACGGCATCGCCGTACTCCGTGTTGAATTCCTGCTCAAACAGCTCCTGTGCTTTTTCAAAGGATATCCCGTCTATTTCACCGCGAAGGCCGCTGGCATCATAATACATGAGATTGAGGTTTCGTATGCTGCTGTATTCAAATACACCAGACACCCGATAGTTTCGGGCACACCAGCCGCCGATCATCAGAGCAAAACAGACCATGTAACAGAGAACTTCCTTCAGAGGCAGCTTTTTGAAAAGGAGGAGAACGATCAGCACCGCTGCTACGAGAAGGTTGAAATAGATCGTAATTGGTCTGACCCAAAGAGCAAAATTTAAAAGCACCGTAAACCCAATAAAGGAAGAAATCCTTTTTTCTTTTATGTACTTTACAAGGAAAAACAGCGCGATGGTCAACATGTCATAGAAAAACAAATCCGAGACCACATAGCTTTGGTATATATATGTCGACAGGTTCAGCAGATAGGCCCCGGTACAGAGCAGGGTCATGCTCTCCCGCAGGCGCAGTAGTCTGCAGATCCTATAGCACAGGGAAATAGAGAGTGCAGACAGGAAGATCTGCAGAAACACAATCTCGCGAAGCCCACCGCCAAACAAAAACACAAGGCATAAAAAAAGTGGATATCCGGGAGTCCGACTCGTGTCCGCTTTTCCGCTCCCATTGAGAAAACCGTGACCTGCCAGCAGATTTTCTGCTGGTGTTACATAAGTCATCGTGTCGTTAACGACGATTAAATGCTCTTGATTGGCAAAAAAGAAGCAGAAAGAGAAAAGCAAAAACAACAGCAACAGTATTGCTATCTCTCTGCCTTGTAAAAACGCCTTCATTGTCCCACACCTTTCTTAGAATACCAGTATCATAGCATGTTCTTCCGAGTTTTCAAGGGTCTTTTCCGTTTCAGAATATGTTCCGTTTAAAAATAGCACATGGCAAAAAGACAATGTCCCGAGATGAAAAGCGGCATAAACTTGGAGCGCTGTTTCGCTGGTGTCTTTTAGACCCCTTCGAGCAGGGAAACAAGAACGACCACATTTTTGATATTCCTTGGAAGAAATATAGTTGTTTCTTATTCTGTGTCGCTCTTTATCAAAAATGATCGTAGAATACGGCTGCGACCCCGCCACGATGCCGACCTCCTTTGGACGCCGGGAGTGGTGCAAAAGCGACTGCTCTTCGCAGGATACCGCCATTCGAAAGAATCACTTTTCCTTTGCTGTTCTTTTCTCTTCTCCTTTTGCTTGTGGTATTCGATCTGTTTTTCTTCACGTGCGGTACGGCATAGAGAAATTGAAAAGCCTGTCGGACTGTGTTATACTGGAAAAAACAGCATCACTGGGAGGCAGCCATGGATACCATCGCCGTTCTGATCCCCTGCTACAACGAGGCCGTCACCATCCGCAAGGTGGTGGAGGATTATCACCGCGTCCTGCCGGAGGCGGTCATCTACGTCTACGACAACAATTCCACCGACGACACCGCCGCCATCGCCGCCGAGGCCGGGGCCGTGGTGCGCCATGAATACCAGCAGGGCAAGGGCAGCGTCATCCGCCGCATGTTCCGGGAGATCGACGCCAAATGCTATCTTATGGTGGACGGAGACGACACCTATCCCGCCGAGTACGCCCCGGAGATGGCCCGTCTGGTGCTGGAAAGGCAGGCGGACATGGTGGTGGGCGACCGGCTCTCCGCCACATACTTCACCGAGAACAAGCGGCCCTTCCACAACTTTGGCAACCGCCTGGTTCGCTGGAGCATCAACGCCCTCTTCGGCAGCTCCATCCGCGACATCATGACCGGCTACCGGGCCTTCAGCTATCAGTTTGTCAAGAGCTTTCCCGTGCTGTCCAAGGGCTTTGAGATCGAGACCGAGATGAGCATCCACGCCATCGACAAGAACATGCGTCTGGAGACCGTGGTCATCCAGTACCGCGACCGGCCCGAGGGCAGCGAGTCCAAGCTCAACACCTACTCCGACGGCTTCAAGGTCCTGCGCACCATCGCGCGCCTCTACCGCAACTACAAGCCCTTGGCCTTCTTCGGGCTGCTGGCGCTGCTGCTGGCGGTGATCGCCGCGGTGATGTTCGTCCCCGTGCTGCTGGAGTACTTCCGCACCGGCTTAGTTGCCCGCTTCCCCACGCTGATCGTCTCCGGCTTCGTGGCCATCGCCGCCATTTTGAGTCTCTTTTCCGGGCTGATCCTGCAGACCATGGTGCACAAAAACCGTCAGGACTTTGAGATGCAGCTGATCCGGCTGCGGGAACGCTTCGAGCAGCTTACATCCAGATAAACGACAAAAGCCTTCGGGAAACCGAAGGCTTTCTTTTTGGCACAAGACAGAGCAAACCCCCGAGACGAATCTCGGGGGTTTGTGTTGGCGTTGACCTATCTTTCCAGTCCGTCGCCAGACAAGTATTTTCGGCACTGGTGAGCTTAACTTCTGTGTTCGGAATGGG
>JBGUNL010000054.1:0-21888 GCA_045117295.1 Candidatus Limivicinus sp. | reverse complement strand
ATGGCCCGGTCGGTCTCATCGTCGATCCACAGGCAGAAGCCCTGGGGGAAGTCATGATCCCGGCTCAGCTCGTCGTCAAAGCCGAAGCACTCCGACCCGTGCCCCGCGAGGCCCACGGCGATCCTCCCTTCCCAGCCGGGGAACTTCTCGCGCAGCATGGGCGCGCCGTATTCCTCATACAGCTTCCTGGCCTCGTCAAGACCCCGCATAAATCTTCTCCGTCCTTTCCCGCAGCTTCTTCGCGTAGAGGAAGTAGCCGAAATAATCAAAGGTGGGCGCGCACTTGGAGATGGTGAAGGCGTGGTAGCCGTCGTGGGGCAGGGCGGGATCGTTGAGGCATTCCCAGGCCTTTTCCATGCAGGTTTCAACCCGCGGATCCTCCGGATCGCGCCGGGCGTACATCTCCGCCAGGTTGCACCAGGTCACCGCGCTGTCGTTTCCGGGCTGCTCGGTCTGCCCGATGATCTTGAGGGCGAGCTTGAAAAAGCGCTCCGCGCTCTCCATGTCCCCCGCCTCGTCATAGCTCAGGGCCATGTTGTTGTAGAGCCCGGCGAAGCGGTAGTCCGAAGGGTCCAGGTTGTCGGCATAGACGCGGGCCACATGGGTGAAGATGGGGATGGACTCCGCCGCATGATGGAAGCACTTGAGGGTGGTGGCGGCGTTGAGCATCACGGTGGCGGCGGAGACCGTCTGCCCCATGCGGTGCTCCCGGATGAGAGAAAGGGCTTCGTTCACCGTGCGCAGCCCCTTTTCCTCGCTCATGCTGCGGCGGTACTGGCCCAGCAGCTCCGAGAGCATGCTCAGCTCCGCCCGCCAGTCCCCGCCCGTGCGGGCGTCCCGGAGTTTCGCCTCCAAAAAGTCCTCGGCCTCCGCCTCCCGGCCTTCGGCATAGAGGGCGTCCAGGGCGCGGATGGCGGCCGGCACGTCCACAACCCGGGGACAGGGGTGCCCGTCCGGGGTGCCGGTGTACTGGCTGGCGTCAAAGATGCAGCAAAATTCATTGTGATCCATGGAATATGACTCCTTGCTTGAAAGAAGACTCAAAACCGGGTATAATAGAAGTATCCAAAATCGGAGGTCCGGTATGAGCAACAGACTGCAAAAGGAAAAATCTCCCTATCTGCTCCAGCACGCGGAAAACCCGGTGGATTGGTACCCCTGGGGCGAGGAGGCTTTTGAAAAGGCCAGGCGGGAGGACAAGCCCGTCTTTCTCTCCATCGGCTACTCCACCTGCCACTGGTGCCACGTGATGGCGCATGAGTCCTTTGAGGATACGGGGATCGCCTCTATTTTGAACGAACATTACGTTTCTGTCAAGGTGGATCGTGAAGAACGGCCCGATATCGACTCTGTGTATATGGCGGCCTGCGTGGCGGCCAACGGCAGCGGCGGCTGGCCTTTGACCGCCATCCTCACCCCGGAACAGGAGCCCTTCTTTGTGGGCACCTATTTCCCCAAGGAGAACCGGGGCGGGCGCATGGGCCTGCGGTACCTGCTTTCCGCCATCGCCGAAAAGTGGCAGCGTGACCGGGAGGAGCTGCTGCACACCGCGGGCGAGATGACCGCCTATCTCCGCCGGGACGAGGGGCGGCCTGACGGCGCGGCTGCCGCGGGCCTGCCGGAGAAGGCGGCGGGGCAGCTGCTGGGCTCCTATGACGAGGAGTACGGCGGCTTCGGCTGGCAGACCAAGTTCCCCACGCCCCACAACCTGATCTTCCTGATGGAATATGCCGCGCTCTCCGGGGAGAAAAGGCCCCGGGAGGCGGTGGAGCACACCCTGCGGCAAATGTATCGCGGCGGGATTTATGACCATTTCGGCGGCGGCTTCTGCCGCTACTCCACGGACCGGGAGTGGCTCAAGCCCCACTTTGAAAAGACCCTCTACGATAACGCCCTGCTGGCCCTGGCTTACACCGAGGCCTGGCAGGACGGGCACATGGCCCTGTGGCGGCAGGTGGCGGAGGACACGCTGGACTACTGCCTGCGGGAGCTCAAGGGCGAGGACGGCGGCTTCTTCTGCGGCCAGGACGCGGACAGCAGCGGCACGGAGGGCGCCTTCTACCTCTTCACCCCGGACGAGGTCAAGCAGGTGCTGGGGGAGGACGCGGGCCGCGGCTTCTGTGAGTGCTACGACATCACCGCCGAGGGGAACTTCGGGGGCAAGAGCATCCCCAACCTGCTCCTGAACACCCGCTGGAACTTCCTGCCCGAGGGCTACGGGGAGTACCGGGAGAAGCTGCGGCTCTACCGGGAGGCCCGCATGCCCTTGCTGACCGACCGGAAGATCCTCACGGGCTGGAACGGGCTGATGCTCGCGGCCCTCGCCCGCGCCGCCCGGGTCTTCGACGATAGGCGCTATCTGCTCCAGGCCCGGGAGCTGGCGGACTTTCTCCAAACCCGGCTCACCGAAAACGGACGCCTCCGCGCCCGCCTCTGCGACGGGGAGCTGCGCTTTGACGCGTCGCTGAGCGATCACGCCTTTGTGACACTGGGGCTCACAGAGCTCTACGCCGCGGACTTCGACCCGGCCCACATGGAGGCGGCCGCTTCCCTGGCCGCCCAGCTGCCCGCGCGTTTTGCGAGCGAAAAGGGCCCCTACTTCTCCACCCCGGCTGATGGGGAGAAGCTGATCCTCCGGCCCGTGGAGACCGAGGACTCCGCCCTGCCCTCCGGCAACAGCGCGGCCCTGCTGGTCTTTGACCGGCTCTTCGCCCTGACGGCGGAGGAAAAATGGCGGGAGACGGGCGACGCGCTGGCCGACGCCCTGGCCGCCCTCTCCGGCGCCTACCCCGCCGCCCGCTGCACGGCCATGTGCGCCCTGCTGCTGCGGGAGCACGGGACGCGTGAAACCGTCTGCGTCCTGCCGGACGAGAGGCTGCCCGAGGGTCTCAAGGCCGTCCGGGGCCGCTACGCCCCGGAGCTGACCGTGCTGGTCAAGAGCCCCAAGCGGGCGGAGGCGCTGGATCGCCTCGCCCCCTTTACCCGGGAGATGACGGCAAAGGACGGCAGGCCCACCTATTACGTCTGTCAGGACGGCCACTGCAGCCTGCCTGTGACAGAATAAGGAGGCGGGGACATGAAACGGATGATCGCGCTGCTGCTGGCGCTCACCATGATGCTGAGCTTCTCCGCCTGCGGCAAGAAAAAAAAGAAGGACAAGACGCCGGAGAACACCGCCCCCGCGGTGGTCACTCCGGTTCCCAACGAGCCCTTCGAGGTCAAAATCACCCTGGACAATCTCTACGACTGGTTTGACTACAAGGAGTTTCGGGCCGACGTGAAGGAGGAGAACACCGGGGAGGTGACCTCCTGCACGGTCAACTACGGCCTGCAGCTCAAGGAGGGCTTCACCGCGGCCAACGACCCCAAGCACCGGGACACCATGACCATTCAGTTTGAGGCCGAGGGCGTGGTGCTCAGCGGGGATTTCCAGGTGGATTTCACCCCGGAAAAGCCCGCCTTCTCCGGCACTACGGCCACGTCCGAACATACCCATGTGGAGGAGACCCTCCGCTTCTGGCCCAAGGGGGACCGCACCACCTGGTGGGCCTTCGGCAACTACTCCAGCTCCAACATCATGTATTTTGAGAGCTTCACCGTGACCAAGGCTTCCGGCAGCGTGTGGCTCAAGCGGGCAGAGGGCGGACCCACGCCCACGCCCATCCCCACCCCCTGGCAGAGCGGGCAGTCCTGAGGCGCCGGAAAGGCGGCAGCATCTGGGAAAGGAGTGCAGTTTTGCAGCTTTCGGAACTGAAATTGATCTTCGCCAGCAACCTGATCCGGCTGCGCACCCAGGCCGGCATGAAGCAGGCGGAGCTGGGCGCACAGCTGAATTATTCGGACAAGTCCGTCTCCAAATGGGAGCGGGGCGAGGCCATCCCCGACGCCTGGGTACTCACGCGCCTTTCGGAGATCTTCGGCGTGACGGTGGACTACCTTCTCTCCTCCCACGACAAATGGGTGCCCCCCGAGCCGGAGGAGGAAGCCCCCCAGTACAGCCGCGGCATGATCTTCGCGGTGGCGATTTTGAGCGTGTGGACCATGGCGCTGACGGTCTTCGTGGTGCTGTGGTGGGCGAAAATCATCTGGTGGCCGGTCTTCGCTGTGGCGCTGACGGCCTCGGCGCTGGTCTACCTTGGCCTGAGCATCTATTTCAAGCGGCTGAAAAACCTCCAATACATATTGGCCTGGCTGGTGCTGAGCGTCTTTATCCTGATCTATGTGCTGACGCTGCCTTTGGGCAACAACTGGCAGCTGTTTCTCATCGCCGTGCCGGCGGAGGTGCTGGTGTTTCTCGCCTGCAACATCCGCCGCAGGCCGAGGCGCAAAAAGGCCGCGAAAGCGGTCAAATAAGCCGATTCTACGATTCGTAGAGTCTGCAGAACAGGCGAGTAGAGTGACCTCTGCCCGCCTGTTCTGGTATAATATGGCCAAATCCAAAAGCGAAAGGAAACGACAAGATGGCTTCTTATGTTCTCTCCGGCTGCTCCTCCGCCGACCTCAGCAAGGAGCACTTCGAGCGCATCGGCGTCAAGTACATCTGCATGCACTTTACCCTGGACGGCGTGGTCTATGCCGACGACCTGGGCCAGTCCATGCCCGCCGACGAGATGTACGCCCGCATGGCCAAGGGCGCTTCCACCTCCACCTCCCAGATCAGCATCGGCGAGTATGTGGATTACTTCAGCGCCTTCTGCGAGCAGGGGCTGGACATCGTCCACGTCTCCCTGTCCTCCGGCATTTCCGGCACCTACGGCTCCGCGTCCAACGCCGCCCTCATCGTCAAGGAGCGCTACCCCGAGCGGGAGATCTATGTCATTGACTCCCTGGGCGCCTCCTCCGGCTACGGCCTGATTCTGGACACCGCCGCCGCCATGCGGGACACCGGCATGAGCGCGAAGGAGCTGGCCGACTGGATCACCGAAAACCGCCTCAAGCTGCACCACTGGTTCTTCTCCACGGACCTGTCCAGCTATGTCCGCGGCGGCCGCATCTCCAAGACGGCGGCCTTCTTCGGCGGCGTGCTGCAGATCTGCCCGCTGCTGAACATGGACAATCTGGGCCGCCTGATCCCCCGCAGCAAGATCCGCACCAAGAAGAATGTCATCCGGGAGATCGTGGCCCGCATGGTCGAGCACGCGGAAAATGGCGCGGACTACGACGGCAAGTGCTTCATCTCCATGTCCGCCTGCCGGGAGGACGCGGAGGCCGTGGCCGCCCTGGTGGAGGCGAAGTTCCCCAAGCTGAACGGCAAGGTGCTCATCAACAACATCGGCGGTCTCATCGGCGCCCACACGGGCCCGGGCACCGTGGCCCTCTTCTTCTGGGGCGACGAGCGCGTGGACTGATCACCCCCCTGCCCGAAACCGCCTTTCGTTGGAAAGGCGGTTCAGACTGTAGACAAACCTCACGACATGTCATTTCGAGCGAAGCGCCTAGTCCTTTAGGGAGAAATCTCAAGCATCGCCTGCTGTACAGGCTTCAACGCTTGAGATCCTTCGACTCGCTGACGCTCGCTCAGGATGACAAAACGGATTCTGTCGACACGTTGAAACGCCTTTCGTTGGAAAGGCGTTTTTCTTTTGCAGATATTTAGAAAATTTTCTAAATACTTGTTGACAAGAGGCCATCGCTGTGCTAGTATCTATTTAGAAAAAATTCTAAATGCAAAGGAGGGAGGCCCATGGGCTTCAGCGAGACCATGAAGGCGCTGTCCGACCCGGTGCGGCGGGAGATTCTGAACCTGCTCAAGGGCGGCAGCATGACGGCGGGGGACATCGCCGGGCGCTTTGACATGACGGGGGCCACGGTGTCCTATCACCTGTCGCAATTAAAAAAAGCCGGTCTCATCTTTGAGAGCCGGGAGAAGAACTACATCTATTACAGTCTCAACGCCTCCGTGCTGGAGGAAGTGCTGCTCTGGATTCAGAGCCTGAAGGGAGTGGACGAACATGAAGAATAAGAAAATGCTGATCTGGACGACCCTGGTGTGCCTGATCCCCATCCTGGTGGGGGCGGCGGTGTACAGCCGCCTGCCGGTGACCATGGCGACCCACTGGAACTTAAACGGCGAGCCGGACGGCTGGTCGAGCCGCCCCTTCGCGGTCTTCGGCCTGCCGGGGATTCTGCTGGCGGTGAACCTGTTTCTGCCCTTCGCGCTGAAGGCCGACCCCAAGCACGAGAACATGAGCGACAAACTGGTCATGATTTCTCTCTGGACCATCCCTCTGGTGTCCCTGCTCTGCTGCGGGCTGACCCTGGCGCGGGGCCTGGGTTATTCGGTGCGTGTGGAGCGCTGGGTGCCCATCTTCATGGGGGTGCTGTTCATCCTCATCGGCAACTATCTGCCCAAGACCAAGCAGAGCTACACCATGGGCATCAAGCTGCCCTGGACCCTCGCCAGCGAGGAAAACTGGAACCGCACCCACCGGCTGGGGGGCTTTCTCTGGGTGATCGGCGGGGCGCTGTTTATCCTCATGAGCTTCATCGGCTGGAGTCTGGCTGCCTTCCTGATCATCCTCGCGCTGATGGTTCTGGCGCCCATGGTGTATTCCTACCTGCTCTATCGAAAAGGGATCTGACAATCCCAGCGAAAAGCCCTCACGGCTGTGAGGCCGGGGCTTGTAAGACAGTTTTATAATTTCCAATTTATACGCTCACCAAGAATGCTGACATTCTTGCACTCATTGTTTTTGGGTGCATCATCTTCACCATTGTGCAGCACACCTGGAATTCCATGGCGATCCTGATTGTGATGGAAGTCTTTCTGGTCCTGATCACTGCCGGAACCGGAGTGATCGAAGGCGTATTACAAATGGCCAGTGAGAGCTTGGGCGTTTTCATGAGATCATAAACTATCGAGAATAACTAATTAAGCATTGACTCAATCAAAGGAATGCTTTATAATTAAGTCATCCCTTAATCAAAGAGGTGGCTTATGGACATATCTGTCATGTTGAAAGCCTTGGGGGAACCTACAAGGCTTTCCATTTTTCAACAGCTCCTGATTAGAAAACACTGCGTCCGTTCTCTGTCAAAAAAGCTCGGAATTACTGAATCTGCAATCTCCCAGCACATGAAAGTACTGAAGGAGGCCGGGCTTGTTTATGGGGAGCGGTTTGGGTACCACATCCACTACCTTCCGAAACAGGAAGCATTGGATGGACTATGCGCAGCTTTTTTTGAGATGAAACAGCAGTCGATTGATCTCTGCCGGGATCCCCGGACCTGCCAGTGTGAATTCCGGGAGAGGGGAGAGAAATGAACCTTTTTCTTGATCTCTTCCTTACGTTTGCAAAGATCGGTATGTTCACATTCGGCGGCGGTTACGCCATGATCGCGCTGATTGAGAACACCTGCGTCGAAAAGAAACAATGGATCACACATGATGAAATGATGAACATTACTGTCGTTGCAGAGTCAACGCCCGGACCGATTGCCATCAACTGCGCAACCTACGTTGGGTACAAGCAGAAAGGCATTGTTGGAGCACTGATTGCAACGATCGGAATGATCCTTCCCTCTTTCTGCATCATCTTTGCGATATCGAAGTTTTTGGATCATTTTCTTGAGATCACCTGGATCGCGCATGCTTTTCAGGGCATCAAGATCGCGGTAGGCATTCTGATCCTGGCCGCTGCCATAAAGATGCTTCAGACGATGCAGAAAAAACCTTTGCCGAAGGCGTTTATGCTCTGTGCGTTTGCAGCCATGCTGCTGATCAACATCTTCTCTGTCAGGATCTCCTCTATCGTTCTGATGCTTGCCGCAGGGCTGATAAGTCTAATCATCTTCATGGTCAGTAAGCCTGCTGCGAGGGGAGGTGCCGGGAAATGATCCTTTTGGAATTATTCATTGGTTTCCTCAAGGTCGGCTGTTTCGCTTTCGGCGGCGCGTACGGTGCGATACCGCTGATTCGTGATGTCGTTCTTTCCTACGGCTGGCTGGACGATGAAATGCTGACCTATATGATCGCTGTCAGTGAAAGCACACCGGGACCGATCATGGTTAATCTTGCCACCTATGTTGGAAGCTCACAGGCTGGAGTTCTTGGGTCTTTGGTCGCAACGCTTGCTGTTGTGCTTCCGTCCTTCATCATCATTCTTCTGGTGACTGCGCTCCTGAAGGCAGTGCTGAAAAATCCCTATGTTCAGGCAGTCCTCCGCGGGCTGAAGCCGTGCATGATCGGGATCATTCTTGCCACCGGTGTTTATATGATCATCAGAAACGGCATCGTGATTCAGGACAGCGTTTTGAGGGTCCGTCCTCTGATCCTGACGCTGGTGCTTGGAGCTTTATACTTCGGTTCACGGAAGATAAAAAAGGGCGGTATATCACCGATTCTGCTGATATGCATTTCCGCAGCTGCCGGAATTGCCGCCTATGGATTATAAAACTGAATACTGACCCTTACATAGCCAGAGGTTGACACGCAATCAACCCCTGGCTTTTTTCATGCCCTTTTCCTGCGGCATAGGTGCACATGCGCTGCAGGGGAAGGGCTTTTTCATTATCACCCGTATAAAATAAGAACGGATTCCTGCATAGTACAGAAATCCGTTATTATCAGTTAGCCAACCTGTTCAGACAGATGCCCAAAGCGCTTTTGATACAAACCTTTCTTATGAGCACCCGTCGTGCCGTGAGGGCTTTTTTACTTGGTCAGCAGAGCTTCGTCAGTGTCGATGGTGCTGCCGGAGACCTTCTGGAACATGTCCATGAGCATCTGCTTGGTCAGGTGCTTTTTTTCTTCCCCCTCGATGTCCAGGATGATCTGGCCCTGGTTCATCATGATGAGGCGGTTGCCGTGGCGGATGGCGTCCTTCATGTTGTGGGTGATCATCAGGGTGGTCAGCTGATTGTCCTGGACGATGCGGTCGGTGATCTCCAGAACCTTGGCCGCCGTGGCAGGATCCAGGGCCGCGGTGTGCTCGTCCAGCAGCAGGAGCTTGGGCTTCTTCATGGAGGCCATCAGCAGGGTCAGCGCCTGGCGCTGGCCGCCGGAGAGCATGCCCACCTTGGTGGTCATCCGATCCTCCAGGCCCAGGCCCAGCGTCTTGAGCTGCTCCCGGAAGGTCTCCCGGTCACTTTTGGTGACCGCCCAGCGCATGCCGCGCTTTTCCCCGCGCAGCTGGGCCAGGTCCAGGTTTTCCTCCACCCACATGTCCGCGGCAGTGCCCATCATGGGGTCCTGGAAGACGCGGCCGATGTGCCGGGCCCGCTTGTGCTCGGGCTTGCCGGTGATGTCCTCGCCGTCGAGCAGGATGCGCCCCGCGTCCACGGGCCAGACCCCGGCCACCGCGTTGAGCATGGTGGATTTGCCGGCCCCGTTGGAGCCGATGACGGTGACATAGTCGCCGGGTCTCAGGTGCAGGGAGAGATCCCGCAGGGCGTGCTTTTCATTGACGGTGCCCGCGTTGAAGGTTTTGGAGATGTGTTCAAGCTTCAGCATGGCGTGCGCCCTCCTTTCCCGCATGGCGGAAGGAGACCTTCCGCTTCTCCCGCAGATACGGCAGCGCCAGGAACAGCGCCACGATGACGGCGGTGATGAGCTTGAGATCGTTGGAGTTGAGCTTGAGCCACAGCACCACGACCACCACCAGGTAGTAGACGATGCCGCCGATGACAGTGAAGGCCATGCGGCCGTAGAAGTTCAGGCGCCTGCCCAGCAGGGCGCGGCCCAGGGCCTCGCCGATGATGACGGCGGCAAGGCCGATGACGATGGCGCCGCGGCCCATGTTGATGTCCGCGAAGCCCTGGTACTGGCTCATGAGGGCACCGGAGAGGGCCACCAGGCCGTTGGAGAGGGAGAGGGCGATGATCTTCATCACGCCGATGTTGATGCCGAGGGCCCGGGCCAGGGCGGCGTTGTTGCCGGTGCAGCGGATGGCGCAGCCCTGCTCGGTGCCGAAATACCAGTAGAACACGGAGACCAGCACCAGGGCGATGACGAAGGAGGTCAAAATGGCGGAGGGGATGTTGCGGGAGGAGAGCAGCAGATCGTACTTGTCCACGCTCAGAGCCTTGTTGGCCGCCATGCCCATAATGTGCAGGTTGATGGAGTAGAGGGAGAACTGCGTCAGGATGCCCGCCAGGATGATGGGGATGCCGAGCTTCACGTGCAGCACGCCCGTGACGAAGCCTGCGAGCATACCCGCAACCACCGCGATCAGCACGGCCGCCCACGCGGGCCAGCCGCCCAGGATCAGCATCACGGCCACGGCGCCGCCCAGGGTAAAGGAGCCGTCAACGGTCAGATCCGCCGCGTCGAGGATGCGGAAGGTGATGTAAACCCCCAGGGCCATAAGGCCCCAGACCAGACCCTGGGCGACGCCCCCGGGTACGCTCTTGCCCAGCTTGATGAGGCTCAGCGAGGCGAAATAGGCACTGACTGACATACAGATTCTCCTTGTTGATGAAAGATTACGCGATGGGGACGAAGTCCTCGGGGACGGTGAGGTTCAGGGCCGCGCAGATGTCGGCGTTGAATTCCTTGGTAAACTGCGGGGCAAACTGGACAGGCATGGCGGACACGTCCGCACCGTTTGCCAGGATCTCGGCCGCCATCTCGCCGCAGGCAAAGCCGATGTCGTGGTAGCTGATGGACAGAGTGGCCACGCCGCAGCCCTTGCAGAGGTTCTCCTCGCCGCAGACGATGGGCTTGCCCGCGTTCAGCGCCACGTTGTTGATGGCCTCAGCGCAGGAGGCGGCGGTGTTGTCGGTGGGGATGTAGAGCACGTCGCACTCGGAGCAGGCGGCTTCGGTGACGGAGGAGACCAGGGAGGACTCGGAGAAGGAGAAGCGCTTGACTTCAAAGCCCATCTCCTCCAGCATCGGCTGGATGGTGTCCACCTGGAAGAGGGAGTTGGCCTCGCCGTCGCAGAAGAGGATGCCCACGGTCTTGGCGTCGGGGAAGAGCTCCTTCAGGATCTCGGCCTGGCCGTCCAGGGGGGCGAGGTCGGAGGTACCGGAGATGTTGGTGCCGGTGACGCCGGTCCACTCCTCAATGCCCAGGGCGGAGCCGAAGTCCGTGATGGAGGTGGCCAGCACCGGGATGGTGTTGGTGGCGGTGGCGGCGGCCTGCAGGGCCGGGGTGGCGTTGGCCATGATCAGATCCACTTCCTCACCCACGAACTGGTTGCAGATGGTAGTGCAGGCGGCGGAGTCGCCGGAGGCGTTCTGCTCGATAAAGGTGACCTTGTCGCCCAGCTTTGCCGTCAGGGCCTCCTTGAAGCCCTCGGTGGCGGCGTCCAGGGCGGGGTGCTGCACCAGCTGGCAGATGCCGACGACGAAGGTCTGTGCCTCATCGGCGGGGGCGGCTTCGGCAGGAGCCGCGGCGGGGGCGGCCGTTGCTGCGGGGGCGCTGCCGCCGCAGGCGGCCAGCACAAAGACGAAGGACAGGGCAAGAATCAGGGTGATGAGCTTTTTCATTTTCATTTTCTCCTTTATCCGTAAAGTGTGGGTTCTGCTGTCTGACACCGGGAGGCTGCAAGAGATGAAAAACGACGCCGCACAGACAGCAGTCTGTGCGGCGCCGTTTCGGAAATGGGATTTCCTATCTCAAATCCTGACCTCAGCTTTCTCTGCAGCACAAACCGCTATTACTTTTGCCGTAAAAGTAATAGGAATAGCGGTATGCGGTTGCAAAGCGATTGTGGGTCATGATCGTTCTCCCTTGTTCGGATGAGCAGACTTTAGCACTTTTTGGCGTTGAAGTCAATGCCCTCTCCGCTTTTTGGGAAAAGCGAACAGAATCGCAAAGCCGGGTTTGAAATTCTTTGTGAATGTTTTTGCGCCGTTTGGGACATACTTCCCGGTAAGAACAACAATGCCCGGAGGAGGAAAACGAAGAGATGCGCGGGAGAACATGGATCAAATGGGTGCGGATTGGCCTCGGCGGTCTGGGGATGGCAGCGCTGGGCGCCGTGCTGCTGTACGGGGCCTGGGAGAAACCGCCGGTGACGGCGGCCCAGCCGGAGCTCTTTGGCGGCGCGGTCACGCCGACGGCCGCGCCTTCCGCCTCCGCGCGGCCTGCGGCCGACACGGGCAGCGCCTTTGACACCAAGCGCCAGGACGGGGTCTACACCCTGCTGCTGGCCGGCAGTGACGACGGCACCGGCAACACCGACGTCATCATGGTGGGAAGGCTGGACACCGTGCGCCACACGGCAAACTTTGTCAGTCTCCCCCGGGACACGCTCATCAACGTCAACTCCCCCATCCGCAAGCTCAACAGCGTCTACTGGGGCGCGGTGAACAGCGGCGGCGTGGGCAGCGAGGCACTGCTGCGCCACGTGAAAAAGCTCACGGGCTTTGACGCGGACTGCTACGCCATCATCGATCTGGACGCCTTCCAGCGGGCGGTGGACGCCGTGGGCGGCATCTGGTTTGACGTACCGCAGCGCATGTACTACGACCAGGGGCCGGTCATCGACCTGGAACCCGGCTACCAGCGCTTAAACGGCGAGCAGGCCATGTGGCTCTGCCGCTTCCGCAGCGGCTACGTCAACGGGGATATCGACCGCATCGAGGTCCAGCACGATTTTCTCAAGGCCGCGGCGGAGCAGTTCCTGCAGGCGGGCAGCATCCCCAATCTGGCCCGGGCGGCCGCCGTGCTCGCCGACGGCATGGACACCAACATGACGGCCGCCAACATGGCCTGGTTTGCCCGGCAGCTCCTGCGCTGCAAGGCGGAGGACATCCGCTTTTACACCGCCCCCAACACCCCGGCCTTTGTCCATGATCTGAGCTACACCTTCCTGGATCTCTACGACTGGCTGGAGATGATCAACACCTGTCTCAACCCCGGCACCGTGCCCGTGGGCGAGGGGCAGCTGGACCTGGTGTATCTGCACAACGGGGAGGTCTGCTGCACCACAGCGCTGCAGGGGATCTCCTACTTTGACATGCGCAGCCGTCCGGCTTTGCCGGAGGCCCCGGCTGAAACGCCGGTGGAGGTTCCGGAGGAAACCGTTCCCGCACCGCCTCCCCCGCCGCCCGCCGCCCGGCCCCCGGCGGAGGACTGGCTCACGCTGGAGCCGACGCCGGAGCCTGCCCCCGCGCCCGCAACGCCCGCGCCGCCCGCTGAGCCCCAGCAGCCCATCCCCTTCCTCAGTCCCGCGGACGACGACTGGCTGCAGATGGAGTGAGACTGCGCCGCCCATCCGGCTTATTCGGCAGAGGCCCCGCTTTTCGCGGGGCCTTTTGCTTTTCCGGCACACAGTTTTTTCCCGGAAGTCTTGCAATCTTTTCAGTTCATGGTAAAATAATAAGGTATTACTTTCCCATTGAAACTGGAATTCGGAGAGATCGAATGAAAGCATTGAAAGTTCTGGTTTCCGCCCTGCTGGCTCTGGCGCTCTGCCTGGGGCTGACGGCGGGGGCCTGTGCCGAAAGCGGCGAGAAGATCCCCTACGGGGAGCTGGACTGGGACACGCTGATGGAGCGGCTGCTGGACGAGTACGACATGCCGGCGGACTCCATCGCGGCGGGTTACCTGAACCTGGAGACCGGCGAGGAGCACTATATCAACGCCGACAATTACATGCTCACCGGCAGCATGTACAAGCTGCCCCTGTGTATGTACTTCACCGAGCACATCGCACTGGGCGACATTGACTGGGACAGCTTCAACGACTCTGAGAGCTTCGAGGAGCGCCGCGACGGTGCGCTGATCGAATCCAGCAACACCGATGCGGGAATCCTGTATGATCGGCTGGGCGGCTACACCACGTTCCGGGAGCTGACGGCGGAGGAGTATATGGGCGTCGACCCCGCGGAAGAGGTCAAAAACATCAACGGCTACGAAAACTGGTACTCGGCCCGGGAGTTCATCCACTGCCTGGCCCTGCTGTACAACGAGCAGGAGCGCTTCCCCGGCATCATCGAGACCATGCAGAAGGCCATGCCCGACCGCTTCTTCAAGCTCAACGAGCCGCGCTTCAAGATCGCCCACAAGTACGGCGAGTACAAGGACCCCATCAACGGCGGGCCCTCCTGCTTAAACGACTGCGGTCTGGCTTTCACCAAACAGCCCATCGCCATGGTGCTCTTCACCCGGGACACCCACAACGCGGAGGTCTTCCTCTCCGCCTTTGCCACCGCCATGTGCGAGTACACCGAGGCGAAGGCCGCGCCCTCCCCCACCCCGGCGCCTACGCCGGAGCCTACTCCCGCGCCCACGCCGGCACCCACCGCCGCCCCGGCGGCGACTGCGGCTGCGGTGCCCACCCCGCCCCTGGTCCCGGCCGCCTTTGTGGGGCTGTTCCTGGTGGTGGGCCTCATCGCGATTCTGGTGTTCTGCTTCAAGTACAAGGCCCGCTTTTTCTCGCTGTTTCTGGCCCTGCTGGTCTCCGGCGCGGCCATGCTGCTCGCCGCCGTGGGTCTGCGGACGGGCACGATCTACGCCAAGCCCAGCGGCGACCCGCAGCAGACCGTCACCGTCTTTTTTGACGATCTCTGCGCCGGGGACTACGACGGCGCCTACGCCCAGCTGCGGGACTATTCCGATCTGGGTCTTGCCGCCCAGCCCTCCACCCCCGCCGGGCAGAAGGTCTACGAGGCCCTGCACCGGAGCTTCTCCTATCAGCTGGAGGGGGACTGCAGCACGGACAAGCTGGACGCCAGGCAGGCGGTGCGCTTTTCCTATCTGAACCTGCCCTCCATGGAGGGCGACGTGGAGGCGGAGACC
The DNA here is from genome assembly GCA_045117295.1 of Candidatus Limivicinus sp. GTDB lineage: Bacteria > Bacillota > Clostridia > Oscillospirales > Oscillospiraceae > Limivicinus. The sequence goes on along the minus strand of JBGUNL010000054.1, from coordinate 7,199 downwards.
AAGCGGCAGATCGAGGCGATCGTCAACTCCCGCCCGGTCAGCGCCGTCTATGACGAGAACAAACACTACCTGCCCGAGGTCACCCAGGAGGCCTATCTGGCCGCGCTGGATACGGTGCTGGCCCACGCAGAGGACTACTACACCGAAGAGAGCTTTGAACTCTCCCTCACCTATACCGACGGCCGCTGGCAGCTGCTGACCACCCCCGCCCTGCTGCGGGCACTCAACGGCGGCACGGCGACCTGATACGGAGACAGCACATGAGTAAAGACACATACGATTTCAGCGATCTGGACGATATCCTGGCGGAGTTTTCCGGCCGGGAGGAGGAGCCCGTCGACCTGACCGCCCCGGTTCCGCCGCAGCCCGAGGCGCTGCCGGACACGGAGGCGGAGGCGTTTTTCCTTGATGAGGTCCCGGAGGAGCCGGTTTTCGAAGAGCTGCCCGAGGCGCCCGCCGAGACTGAGGAACCCGTGCAGCCCCAGGCGCCGGTCTATGTCCCGGCGGAGGAGCTCCCGCCCCTCTACGCCAGAGGGGAGAAGGCCGCGCCCAAGCCCTCCAAATTCCGCAGGGCCCCCAGGGAGAGCCTGCACGCCCCGGAGCCGGAGGCCAAACCCGCCAGGGCTTCCAAGGCGAAGAAGGAGCCCAAGGAGCCCAAGCCGCGCCGGCGGCTCCCCGGCGGCGTCCGCGCCCTGCTGGGGCTGGTGTTCGCCTGCCTCTTCCTGGGGGTGCTGGCCTGGTCCGCCTTCAACCTGCACCCGGCCTCCGGCACGCTGTCCTTCTCCGGCTACGACACGCGGCTGCGGCTGGCGGAAAAGCTGGACGTCTACGTCAACAACGCCGCCAGCGACGCGCTGGGAGAGCTGGCCTACATCAAGAAGATCTACACCCTGCAGGAGAGCGACACCGTCTCCCCTGTGCCCAACCCCGCGGGCTTCGGCACCACCGAGGATCCCCAGGAGGTCATGGAAGTGATCAAGAAGGCCGCGGTGCTGCTGGACGGGCAGGACGTGACCTTTGACCCCCAGGCCGACTTTGTCCCCGGCTCCCCCATCCGCTACTACCTGGACGACACCATTCTGGTCATCGCCTGGCAGGAATACATCCAGCAGCGCTGCTGCACCTTCGCTGAGGTGAAGATCGCCCACGGCTCCCAGCTGCGCCGGAAGCTGGCCGAGGACAGCTACAGCTCCTCCGTACAGCTCTACGCCTCGGACATGGCCAACGCCTCCAACGCGGTGGTGGCCATGAACGGCGACTTCTACGCCTTCCGCGACCTGGGCATCACCGTCTACCAGCGCAAGCTCTACCGCAACAACCCCGCTCAGGTGGACTCCTGCTTCTTCACCGCCTCCGGCGACATGCTCTTCTCCAAGGCCGGCGAGCTCACCGGCGAGGGGGAGACCCAGCAGTTCATTGAGGACAACGACGTGGTCTTCGCCGTGGCCTTCGGCCCCGTGCTGGTAGACGACGGCGAGCTGCAGTACTGCCAGTCCTACCCCATCGGCGAGATCAACACCGAGTACTCCCGCTCCTGCATCGCCATGACCGATGAGCTGCACTATCTGCTTATGACCATCAACCACACCCCCGACGCGCGCCCCCGCGCCACCATCAACGAGCTGGGCCGCATCATCTTCTCCAAAAACGTGTGGAAGGCCTATACCCTGGACGGTGGGCAGACGGCGGAGATCATCATGATGGGCGCCCCCATCAACCACGTGGACTTCGGCTATGAGCGCATCGTCAGCGATATCATCTACTTTGCCACGGCTCTGCCGGAGGAGGTGCGCTCATGAGCAATCCCATCGCCGTCTACAGCGGCAACACCGTGATCTACTGGAGCGCCATCGTCATCTCCCTGGGGCTGCTGGCCTCGCTGCTGATGACTCTGTCCCTGCAGCGCTCCGACCGCAAGCCCGGCTTTCTGGTCTATCTGCTGCTTCCCCTGACCGTGATTCTCTCCGTCCCCCTGTGCCGCCTGCTGCACTGGTACTGCCACGCCGAGCAGTACGGCAGCTTCGCCGGCGCCATGACGGATTACGCCTCCGGCAGCTACGTGCTGGCCGGCGCCCTGCTGGGCGCGTGGCTGGCGGCCTGGATCGCCACGAGACTGGACAGCCAGAGCTGCGCCTCTTTGCTGGACGCCTTTGCCCCCGGAGCCGCCCTGGCCGTGGCCTTCATCCGGCTCAGCGCCCTGTTCAACAGCTCCTGCCGCAGCAAGATCGCCGTGACCACACCCTTCCTGCAGCACCTGCCCCTGGCCTCCCCCATCGTCAACTCCGCCGGGGAGCTGGACTACCGCTTTGCCACCTTCTTCGTGCATTTTCTGATCATGCTGCTGATCTGCCACTGGCTGCTGCGCTTCTTCTTTGCCAGAAGAGACCAGGCCATGCTCTCCGGCGCGCAGGAGGGCAACGTGGCCCGGATGTTCCTGGTGCTCTATTCCGCCAGCGAGCTGGTGCTGGACTCCACCCGCTACGACTCCAGCTTTCTGCCCATCAACGGCTTTGTCAGCTTTGTGCAGATCGTGGCCGCCGTCGGCATCTGCGCCGTTCTGGTCTACTACACCGTCCACTCCCACCGGGCGGGCAGCAGCGGCCGGCTGTTCCGGATCCTGATCTGGGTCGGCTGGGTGGCCTGCGGCGCGGGCGTCGGCATCACCGAATACCTGGTGCAGCGCCACGGTGACTGGTACCTCTCCTGCTATGGCGCCATGGGCCTGTGCTGCTTTATGATGGCGGTGCTGGTCTACCGGATGTACAAGAGCTGCTGCGACGAGGTCGAGGACTGAGCCCTTTCTTTGCCCAACAAAAAACCACCTGCCTGAGGCAGGTGGTTTTTTGTTGGGTTTGCGATCAGATGACGATGGCGTTCTTGGGGCACACGTCGGCGCAGGTGCCGCACATGACGCACTTGTCCTCGTCCAGGGTCCAGGTCTTGGCGGCGCGGTCCACCGTCAGGGCCTCGCCCGGGCACTTGCGGGCGCAGATGGTGCAGTAGACGCACTTGCTGGGGTCCTGGGCGGGCTTGCCGTCGCCCCGGGGCTGAACCGCAGGGGCGGCCTCCGCCTTGGGCGCTTCCGCCGCGGCGGGAGCGGCAGCGGCAGGAGCCGCGGCAGCGGGTTTGGCGGCGGGAGCCGCGGCTGGCTTGGGGGCGGGCTTCTTGGGCGGCGCCTTCATGAAGGTGCCGGAGACGATCAGGTCGCCCTCCTCAATGCCCAGCATGTGGTAATCCCGCGTCAGTTCGATGGAGTGGCGGGTGCAGAAATCCGCGCAGGTGTTGCAGAAGGTGCAGGAGCCCAGGTCGAAGGAGCGGGTGATCTTGAGCCCCTCCTCCACCTTTTCCTCGGTGTGGGTGATGGCCCCGCCGGCGCAGACACGCTCGCACATGTTGCAGTTGATGCAGGTCTCCGGATGGAAGACGATGCGGCCGCGGTAGCCGGGGGCGGCCTCACTGGGCACCGCCGGGTACATGGCGCAGCTGGGCTTGCTGAAGAGCTTGGTGACAGCTTCTCTGACAAACGGGAAATCCATTACATCTGCCCCCTCTTCTCTTTCAAAATTTCGGTGGCCTTCACCAGGCCGTCCATGATGGCTTCGGGTCTGGGCGTGCAGCCGGCGATGTCCACGTCCACGTGCACATACTTCGACAGCGGGGCGCAGACGGAGTAGCTGCCCTTGAACACGTTGCCGGACTGCGGGCAGGAGCCCATGGTCACGATGCAGCGGGGTTCGGGGACCTGCTCAATGGAGCGCAGGACACGGTCCAGGCTTTGGCGGGTGACGGGGCCGGTGACCACGACGATGTCCGCCTGGCGGGGGCTGCCCGCCAGCTTAAAGCCGAAGCGCTCCGCGTCAAAGCGCGGGGTCAGGACCGCCACCAGCTCGATGTCGCAGCCGTTGCAGGAGCCGCTGTTGATGTGATACAGCCAGGGGGACTTGGCCGTGCTTTCCGCAATCAGTTTCTTAAACATACAGGCGCCTCCTTACAGACCGTACCAGGCCAGAACCACGCTGATGAGCGCAAGGCCCGAGACCACAGTCCAGTAGTATTTGAAAATCTGCTCAATCTTCAGTCTCGCGGTGACCGCGTGGACAAAGGAGATGAAGATCGCGGTGACGACCACGCACAGGGCGAAGACGATCACGCCGTCCACCGCCGCGATGCCGGTGCCGATACCGCCCAGGAACAGGGCCACGAACAGGCTCGTGAGGGTCAGCATCTTGACCGCGTGGCTGAGCTTGTAGACCGCGAGCGGCGCGCCGCTGTACTCAGCCAGCATGCCTTCGCAGATCTCGGTCTCGGCCTCGGCCGCGTCGAAGGGGTGGTTGCCGGTCTCGCCGGGGATCACCATCAGGAAGGCGATGGCCGCGGGGATCATGCTCAGCTTCATAATCAGGCTGCCGTTTTCCAGCTGGTACTCGGAAATGGCGCTCAGGGAGAAGCAGAGGCCGGAGTCCATGGCGCTGCCCACGGTGCGGGCAATGGCCAGCAGCACCAGGACCAGGGGCAGCTCGCAGGAGATGACGGTGACCATCTCACGGCTCAGGCCCACGCCCGCGTAGGGGGAGCCGGAGGCCGCCGCGCCCAGGATGGCGGAGAGCGCCGGGATCAGCAGCAGGTAGAGGATGACGATGATGTCCGCCGTGCCGGAGAAGGCGCTGAAGCCATGGATGGGGATGAAGAGCTGGATCACCACCAGGGCCGCCAGACCCACCAGGGGCGCAATGAGGAAGGTGGTCTTGGAGGCCTGGGCGGGGATGATAGTCTCCTTGCCGCAGAGCTTGAAGAAATCATAGAAGGGCTGCAGGATGGGCGGGCCCACGCGCTTCTGCATTCTGGCCACCAGCTTGCGGTCAATGCCGACCAGCAGCATGCCGCACAGGAAGCAGAACAGGAAGCCCGGGAAAATGAGAATGTAGCCCAGATACTGAAGGGCGTTCAAAAGAATCGTAGCAGTCATGTTTCCCACCTCCTTAAAGCACGATCATCATAAACACAATGGCAAGGGCCAGGGCGACCACAGCCCACAGGGCGTAGTCGTTGACGATGCCGCTGTGCAGCTCATGCATGAAGCTGAAGTAGTGGCGCCAGTTGTGCTTGAAGCCCCAGAACAGGTCGCCGCCGCCCACCTGGGAGTAGACGTTGGCTTCGCCGCCGTAGAAGAGCTGGTACTTGCTCTCCACCTCGCCGTCGGTCTTCTTCTCGCTGACGTTGTCATACTTGGAGGCAACCGCCACGATGGTGATGGCAAGCAGGGCGATGCAGAGCATCAGCAGCCAGTTGACCGGCTCCCAGATGCCCGTCTGGGTGAAGTCCGCGGCCTGCATGGCAAGCTCGCTCTTGAAGCCCATGGCGCGGATGTAATCGCCGACGGAGCAGACGGCGCGGGCCGCGGGCTCGGTCAGGTAGGCGGTGACCGCCTTGGGGAACAGGCCGGTGATCACGCACAGGGCCGCCAGGATGCCCATGGCAAAGCGCATGCCGAAGGGGACCTCCTTGACGTTCTCGTACTCCTTGGGCAGCTGGCCGAAGAAGACGGACTGGCTGACCTTGACGAAGGAAGCGAGAGTCAGGACGGAGGTGATCAGGGCCACGATGGTGACCAGCATGAAGCCGATGTTGTTGGACTCCACGGCCTTCTGGTAGGTGGCCTGGTAGATCATCCACTTGGAGGCAAAGCCGTTGAAGGGCGGGATGCCGCTGATGGAGAAGGCGCCGATGAGGAAGAGCACCGTGGTGTGGGGCATCTTCTTCGACAGGCCGCCCAGCTTGCCGAGATCGGTGGTGCCGGTCTCATGCAGGACAGCGCCGGCCGCAAGGAACAGCAGGCCCTTAAACAGGGTGTGGTTCATGGCGTGGTAGAGACCGGCGGAGAAGCCGAAGGCCGTGGACAGGCCGATGGCCGCCAGCACGTAGCCGATCTGGGAGATGGAGTGGTAGGCCAGCAGGCGCTTGAAGTCGTGCTGGGCCAGAGCCATGGTCACGCACACGAACATGGAGACGCTGCCCACGAACACCAGCATGAACTGCATCTTGCCCAGGCCCATGGTCTGGAACAGGAAGTAGGTCAGTCTCACGATGCCGTAGATACCGGACTTGGTGAGCACGCCGGAGATCAGCACCGAGATGGAGGCGGGAGCCGCGCCGTGGGCGTCCGCCGCCAGGGGGTGGAAGGGCACGATGAAGGCCTTGGTACTGAAGCCGATGTACAGGAAGGCGAAGGCCAGGACGGTCACGCCGGTCATCTGTCCCGGGATCAGGGAGGCCAGCTGCGCCAGGTTCAGGGTGTGGAACTGGGCGTAGAGCATGATGACGCCGGTGAGGATGGCGGTGGAGCCCATGCAGCCGACCACCAGGTACTTGAAGGCGGCCTCGAGGGCGCCGTAGACCTTGGTGCGGAAGGCGGTCAGGGCCACGGCCGCGAAGGTGAGGATCTCCACCATGACGAACATGTTGAACACGTCGCCGGAGAGGACCAGGCCCAGCACGCCGCCGGCCAGCATGCAGTAGAGCACGTAGTACTGGGGCACGCAGTTGTCATGCACCATGTAGCGGATGGAGTAGATGCAGGAGACGAAGACCGCGGTGGCAATCAGCAGGGCGAAGAACAGGCTCAGGGCGTCGACCTCCAGGGCGATGCCGATGGCGTAGCCGCCGGCGATGCCTCTGGAGCCCATCCAGTAGGCGATGATCTCGCCGCCCAGCATGACGGGCTTGACCAGCATGATGAGGAAGAAGAGGCTCAGGCCGGTGGCCAGCAGGGCGATCCACGCCCGGGCGCCGGCGGGGTTCTTCGGGTTCTTCGAGTCATGGCTGCCGCAGGCGGCCACCACAAAGGCGCCGAGGAACAGCACCATGATCGAGTAGATCGGGAAGTGATGGTAATCCATCATGTTCATCAGGTTCATCCTCTCAGCCTCCTTATCTCTCTGGTGTCGAGCGTGCCGTAGGATTCCTTGAGGCGGATCACCAGCGACATGGACATGGCCGTGACGCAGGCGCCGATGACGATGCTGGTCAGGGTGAGGGCCTGGGGAATGGGATCCACAAAGTAGCTGGCGGCCGTGAGCTCACCCTGGGTGAAGATCGGCGCGGTGCCGCCGGGATTGAAGCCGACGGAGATGATCAGCAGGTTCACGCCGTAGTCCATGATGGACATGCCGACGACGGTCTTGACCAGATTGTACTTGGTA
>JBGUNL010000053.1:0-5945 GCA_045117295.1 Candidatus Limivicinus sp. | reverse complement strand
GTCTACGACGCCATGGTGCGCCTGGCCCAGAACTTCTCCATGCGCATGATGCTCGTCGACGGCCACGGCAACTTCGGCTCGGTCGACGGCGATCCCCCCGCGGCCTACCGTTACACCGAGGCCCGGCTTTCCAAGATCTCCAACGAGATGCTGCGGGATATCGACAAGGACACGGTGGACTGGGACCCGAACTTCGACGAGACGAGGAAGGAACCGCGCGTTCTGCCCTCCAAGTTCCCGAACCTGCTGGTCAACGGCTCCTCCGGCATCGCCGTGGGCATGGCCACCAACATCCCGCCCCACAACCTCACCGAGGTCATCAACGCCTGCGTCTGCGTGCTGGACAATCCCGAGGCCACCCTGGCCGATCTGATGCAGTGCATCTCCGGCCCGGACTTCCCCACCCGGGGCATCATCATGGGCCGCAGCGGCATCCGCCAGGCCTACGCCACCGGCCGGGGCAAGATCGTGGTCCGCGCCCGCACGGAGTTTGAGGAGCACGCCCAGGGCCGCACCCGCATCATCGTGACCGAGCTGCCCTACCAGGTCAACAAGCGCCAGCTCATCAAGAACATCGCCGACCAGGTGCACGAAAAGCGCCTGGAGGGGATCTCCGACCTGCGGGACGAGACCGACCGCAACGGCATGCGCATCGTCATCGAGCTGAAAAGGGACGCCAATCCCCAGGTGGTCCTGAACCGGCTCTTTGCCCAGACGGCGCTGCAGTCCAGCTTTTCCATCAACATGCTGGCCCTGGTGAACAACCAGACCCAGCCGAAGATCCTCTCCCTGCGCCACATCCTGGACGAGTATCTCGCCTTCCAGGAGGAGGTCATCGTCCGCAGGACGAAGTTTGACCTCAAGAAGGCCCAGGAGCGCGCCCATCTGCTGGAGGGCCTGCTCATCGCCCAGGACAACATCGACGAGGTCATCCACATCATCCGCACCAGCTACGACAACGCCAAACAGCGCCTCATGGAGCGCTTCGGGCTGGACGACGTGCAGGCTCAGGCCATCTGCGACATGCGCCTGATCGCTCTGCAGGGACTCAACCGGGAGAAGCTGGAGAACGAGTACAAGGAGCTGGAGGAGCGCATCGCGTACTTTAACGAGCTGCTGGCCGACCCCGAGAAGATCAAGGGCGTTTTGAAGGACGAGCTCATCGCCCTCCGGGACAAGTACGGCGACGGGCGCCTGACGGAAATTCAGGACGTGGCCGACGAGATCGACATCGAGGATCTCATCGAGGAGGAGCAGTCCGTCTTCACCCTGACCCACGGCGGCTACATCAAGCGCATGGCCGTCAGCGAGTACAGGGCCCAGGGCCGCGGCGGCAAGGGCATCCGCGCCATGGCCACCAAGGAGGCCGACTATGTGGAGTCCGTCTTCACCGCCTCCACCCACGACTACATCCTGTTCTTCACCTCCAGGGGCAGGGCCTTTATCAAGAAGGGCTACCAGATCCCGGAGGCGGGCCGCAGCGCCAAGGGCACCAACATCGTCAACATCATCCCCGTGGAAAACGGAGACAACCCGGAGAAGGTCAGCGCCATGATCCGCGGCCGCGGCATGGACGACGACAGCTTCCTGGTCTTCGTGACCAAGAACGGCACCGTCAAGCGCATGGCCCAGTCCGCCCTGCGCAACATCCGCTCCAACGGCATCCGGGCCATCACGCTGGACGAGGGGGACGAGCTGATCTCTGTCCTGCCCACCAACGGAAAAGAGCACATCTTCATCGCCACCCGCAGCGGCATGGCCGTCTGCTTTGACGAAAACGACGTGCGCGCCATGGGCCGCCAGGCCGTGGGCGTGCGCGGCATCCGCCTGAGAAAAGGCGACTATGTGATCGGCGCCGGCTCCTCCGAGAGCGGCAACGCCGTGCTCACCGTCACCGAAAAGGGCTACGGCAAGCGCACCTCCCTGGAGGAGTATCCCGTCCACGGCCGCGGCGGCATCGGCGTGAAGAACTACAACTGCACCGACAAGACCGGTCTCATCGCGGACGTGAAGATCGTCACCGGCGACGAGGACCTGCTGGTCATCACCGACGACGCCACCATCATCCGCATGGCGGTGGACCATATTTCCCTGCTGTCCCGGGCCACCCAGGGCGTGCGCATCATGCGCCTGAGCCCCGACAGCCGCGTCATCTCCATCGAGCGCACCGAGAAAAATCCCGCCGCGGAGTCGGCGGAGGCAGAGAACGAGGTCAGCGAAGAGTCTTGACGTCCTTTGAGACGGGAAGGGGGCAGAGCGCGTGAACAGCGACAAGAAGAGAAACGGCGGCAAAAAGAGCGCCATCCCGGGGCTTGCGATCCTGGCGGCCGTGCTGATGTTCAACGCCGTGGACGACCCGGAGGCCGCCGTGGCCATCGTGGTGCTCCTGGTGATCATCGGCGTGGTGGCGGCCACCGTCGCCTCGGTGCGGAAAGCCGCCGGCAAGGGCGGCACGGCCGTATCCCGCGGGGGATCGGCCAGACCGGCACCCATGGAGAGAAACCCCGCCGCCCGCCGGGTACAGCCCGTCCGCCGCACGGAGACGGAGGAGGCGGTGCACTGCGCCCACAGCCGGGGCAGGGAGAAGTATCTGGAGCAGATCGAGGGCTTCCTTGCCAACGGCATCATCGACAAGGCCGAGTACAGGCTGCTGAAGGAGCGTTACAGCAAGCTGGAGATCGAAGACGATTATCATTGATGGCCGGGGACCCCGGCGCGTGAGGATTTGCCCATGAAAATGACCCGTTCCGCCGCCAGCTTTCTGGTCTTTTTCAGCAGCGTTTTCCTGCTGCTCCCTGCGCCGAAGCGGGAGCTGTGGCTGCTGCTGCGCATGCTTGCCCGGCGGGAGAATGTGCTGCCTCTGCTGCGATTTCTGTGGCTGGCTGACCGGTGGCGGTGCATCGTGCTGACGTATATGCTGGCGCTGCTGCTGGTGGGTATGATCTCCTTTGTGATCTTTGTCGCCGCCCTGCGCCGGGAAAAGAGGGAGAAGCGGGATCTGCCCGAGGCCGGGGCTCAAAGCGAACAGGCCGTGGGCTGCCGGCACGGGGAGGGCCGCGAGCGCTATCTCCGCCAGCTGGACGAACATTACCGCGCGGGTCTCATTGACCGGGCCGAGTACAAGCTCCTCCGGGAGCGGTATCTCCGGATGGATCTGGACGGGGACGCGCGGTAAAAGGCAGACATCGATCCCCCACCGCCTTCGGCGGAGCCCCCTTTCCGAAAGGGGGCCATGCGAGCGGCTCCCTTTGGATAAAGGAAGCAACGCGACGCGCGGGCAAAAATGACAAATAATAAATACTCTCCCTGCAAAGGCTCCCTTTGGATAAAGGGAGCTGTCGCGGAGCGACTGAGGGATCGAAAAAAGAAAATATGAAAAACGAAGAACAGACGATATTTGCCAGAAGTCTTCGGAAAAACATGACGCCGGAAGAGCGAAAGCTGTGGTATGAATATCTGCGCAAGTATCCTCTGCGGATCATGCGGCAGCGGCCCATCGACCGCTATATCGTGGATTTTTATTGCGCAAGGGCAAAGCTCGTGATCGAGCTGGACGGATCCCAGCATTTCGAACCGGAGGGATCTGCGTATGATCAGGAGCGGGACCAAACTCTTAACAGACTCGGCATCCAGGTGCTTCGGATTCCAAACAATGAGGTAAAGAAGAATTTCCGCGGAGTTTGCGAATACATTGATGGAGAGATCCAGAAGAGAATTCAAGCGTAGAAGCAGACGCCGATCCCCCCCGCCTTCGGCGGAGCCCCCTTTCCGAAAGGGGGCCAATAAAGGTACAGGCATGAAAACAGTTGAAATTTATACCGACGGCGCGTGCAGCGGCAACCCCGGGCCGGGAGGCTGGGGGGCGATTCTGCGTTACAACGGCGCCGAAAAGGAGCTTTCCGGCGGCGAGGCCCACACCACCAACAACCGCATGGAGCTCACCGGCGTGATCGCCGCCCTCTCCGCCCTGAAGGAGCCCTGCCGCGTGGAGCTCTGGTCCGACTCCAAGTATGTGATCGACGCCCTGGACAAGGGCTGGGCCCGCGCCTGGCAGAAAAAGGGCTGGATCAAATCCGACAAAAAGCCCGCCCTGAACCCCGACCTCTGGGAAACCCTGCTGGCCCTGACCGAGCGGCATGAGATGCACTGCCACTGGGTCAAGGGCCACGCCGACAACGAATATAACAACCGCTGCGACGCCCTGGCGGTGCGCGAGCGGGAAAAATACGCCTGAACGCGGTGATCCCATGAAACCCATCAACTACAAGGACAAGCCCCTGAAAATCTTTGCCCGGTATATCGCCGGGCATAAAACGCTTTTTTTCGTGGATATGGCCTGCTCCGTGGCGGTGGCGCTGATTGATCTGATCTTCCCCTTCGTCTCCCGCATGACCATGTACCGGCTGCTGCCCAATCAGCTCTACAAAACCTTCTTCGCGGTGATGGCGCTGATGGCGGCGGCCTATGTGCTCAAGGCGTTTTTGTACTATATCATCACGGTCTTCGGCCACCGCATGGGCGTGCTCACAGAGTCCGACATGCGCCGGGACGTGTTCGAGCACATGCAGAGCCTGTCCTTCTCCTTCTATGACCGAAACCGCACGGGCGTCCTGATGAGCCACATCACCTCCGACCTCTTCGAGGTGACGGAGCTTGCCCACCACGGGCCGGAAAATCTGCTGATCTGCACGCTGACCTTTGTGGGCTCCCTGGCCATGATGCTGTATCTCAACTGGCGGCTGGGTCTGGTGCTGGCGGTGGTGCTGCCGCTGTGCCTTTGGTTTACGGTCTCCCAGCGGGTGCGCATGAAAAAGGCAAACGTGGAGGTCAAACGCAAGACAGCCCAGATCTACGCCGCCATTGAATCCAGCATTTCCGGCATCCGCACCGCCAAGGCCTTCGCCAACGAGAACGAGGAGAGCGCGAAGTTCGACCACGCAAACGAGCTGTTCCGCGGCTCCAAGGTGGAATACTACAAGACCATGGGCCTGTTCATGAGCGGCATGGAGTTTACCTCCGGCATCGCCCAGGTGGTGGTCATCGCCTTCGGTGGGCTGCTCATCATGCGGGGGAAGATGGACTACGTGGATCTGATCACCTTCTCCCTGTACGTCTCCTCCTTCGTCAGCCCCATCCGGAAGCTGGCCCAGTTCTCGGAGATCTACATGCAGGGCATGGCGGGCTTTGGCCGCTTTTTGGAGATCATGAACACCGAGCCCGCGGTCACCGACGCGCCGGACGCGAAGGAGCTGACCGGCGTGAAGGGCGAGGTGGAGTACAAAAACGTAAGCTTCCACTACGCAAACGGCGTGCCGGTGCTGGAAAACATCAACCTGCACATCGCGCCGGGGGAGAGTCTCGCCATCGTGGGCCCCTCCGGCGGCGGCAAGACCACCCTCTGCTCCCTGCTGCCGCGCTTTTACGACGTGACGGAGGGGGCCGTGCTGGTGGACGGCCAGGACGTGCGCGGCGTGACCCAGGCAAGTCTCCGGCGCAGCGTTGGCGTCATCCAGCAGGATGTGTTCATGTTCGCCGGCACCGTGCGGGAGAACATCCGCTACGGCCGCCCCGACGCCACCGACGCCGAGGTGGTGGAGGCCGCCGTCCGGGCGGAGATCCACGGGGAGATCATGCAGATGCCCGACGGCTACGACACCTTCATCGGCGAGCGGGGCGTGATGCTCTCCGGCGGGCAGAAGCAGAGGCTCTCCATCGCCCGGGTCTTCCTGAAAAACCCGAAGATCCTGGTGCTGGACGAGGCCACCTCGGCCCTGGACACCGTGACGGAGCAGCGCATCCAGGCGTCCTTTGACGAACTGAGCCGCGGGCGCACCACCATCATCATCGCCCACCGGCTCTCCACCGTGAAGAACGCCGACTGCATCGCCGTGGTGGAGGACGAACATATCGTGGAGATGGGCACCCACCGGGAGCTGATGGAGAAA
>JBGUNL010000052.1:0-4740 GCA_045117295.1 Candidatus Limivicinus sp. | reverse complement strand
GGCATCGAGCTTGCGGAGGAGGCTATCCCCGTCAGGCCCCAGGTGCAGGCCGCCTGCGGCATGCTGGGGCTGGAGCCCCTGTACTGCGCCAACGAGGGAAAGCTCCTGGCCGTGGTCGCGGCGGAGGACGCGGAGCGTGTGCTCAAGGCCATGCGGGAGACCGAAGCGGGCCGGGACGCGGCCGACATCGGCTTTGTCACCGCCGAACACCCGGGCAAACTTGTGATGCGCACCGCCCCCGGCGGCCGGCGCATTCTGCAGAAGCTCACCGGGGCGCAGCTTCCCCGGATCTGCTGATGCTAGAACCTCATAAAAACCTTTCATTGCGAAAAGGTTTTTATAGCGCCGCAAGGCGCGTAGAGGTTCTGTATGAGACGGATTTTCAGTGCGAAGGCGCTGAAAATGCCGCGGGTACCGCGGCTTATCTGATGAAAGACTTTCATCAGATAATAGTATGAAAACGGTTGTACTTGCCTGACCCGAAAGGGCCATGCAATGACAATATACAGGATGAAAAGAAAAATTTGGAATAACAGAGAGGTGAAAGGTATGCAGGAATACAAGAGAATCGAAATTTCCAAGGACCAGGTTGTTCCGATTGCGGAGAAGATGCGGAAAGCCGGTGTGTTCCTGGTGATGATCCACGGCTTCCTCAATGAGGAAGGGAAACTGGACATCTCCTACGAGTACGCGGTGGACCCCGCCATCGAGTCCTACCACGTGGTGGGCGAGACGACGCTTCCCTCCATCGGGGAGATCTACGACGTGGCGGCAACCTGGCCGGAGCGTGAGCTCAACGAAATCTTCGGCGTCGAGTTCGAGGGCCTCGATATGTCCAAGCGGCTCTTCCTGCCCGAGACGATGCTCGAAACCCAGGGCAAGGGCCAGATCATGGTGGTGCCGCTGGACGAGCTGAGAGCGAAGAACATCAAGGAGGAGAAATAAGATGAGCTACATTGTTCCCATCGGTCCCTACCATCCCGCTTTGGAGGAGCCCATCCACGCCAAGCTCTATACCGAGGGGGAAATCATCAAGGACGCGGAGGTCTTTGTAGGCTATAACCACCGCGGCATTGAGAAGCTGGCCACCGAGCGCAACGCCATCCAGACCCTGGTGCTGGTGGAGCGCGTCTGCGGCATCTGTTCCCACTCCCACGCGCTGACCTACGCCATGTGCGTCGAGCAGATCAACGGCATTGAGGTTCCGAAGAGAGGCCAGTACATCCGCGTCATCACCGCGGAGTTGGAGCGTCTGCACTCCCACCTGCTGTGGCTGGGCATTGCCTGCCACATCATCGGCCACGACAGCATGTTCATGCACATCTGGGACGAGCGGGAGCTCGTCATGGATCTGCTGGAGAAGCTGTCCGGCAACCGCGTCAACTACGCCATGGTCACCATCGGCGGCTCCCGCCGGGACATTGACGATGATCTCAAACGCGAGCTGCTGGCCGCCTGCGACAAGCTCAAGGGCCCCATGGACCGCATCGTGGAGATCGCCCTCAACGACAAGACCATCGCCCTGCGCACCAAGGGCGTGGGCGTGCTGCCCCGGGAGGATGCCCTGCGTCTGGGCGCCATCGGCCCCCATGCCAGAGCTTCCGGCGTCGACGTGGACGTGCGGCGGGATTCCCCCTACTCCTCCTATGACGATTTCGATTTCGACATCCCCGTGGTGGACAGCGGCGACGTGTTTGCCCGTGTGGTGGTCCGCGCACTGGAGTGCTACGAGAGCATCAAGATCCTCCAGCAGGCGCTGGAGAAGCTGCCCGACGGGCCCATCAACCTGGGCAACAAGCTGCCCAAGATCCAGAAGGGCCAGGCCGTCTGCCGCCATGAGGCGCCCAGAGGCCAGCTGAGCCACATGGTGGTCGGCAACGGCGGCTTCAACAACCACCGCATCAGCGTCCACGTCCCCAGCTTCAAGAACACCCCCACCATTCCCTTCATGCTTCGCAACAACTCCGTGGCCGACGCCGGCCTCATCATCGCCAGCATCGACCCCTGCTTCAGCTGCCTGGACCGCTGATGCACGAGCTGGCGGTCACGCGAAGTCTGATCGACCTTGTGGACCGGGAGGCGAAAAAGCAGGGCTTTGCAAGGGCCCTGGAGATCCGCCTCAAGGTCGGCGCCTATTCCGGCATCGTGCCGGAATGCATCCTCGATCTCTTCCCCTATGCCTCCAGGGACACGGCGGCGGCGGGGGCGGCACTGGTCTTTGAGACCGTGCCCGCCCGCTTTGCCTGCCGGGACTGCGGCTGGGAGGGCGCGATCGAAAAGCACGCCGACTGCTGCCCCGTCTGCCAAAGCACCGCCCTGACCATGACGGCAGGGAGGGAGTTTTACGTGGACAGCCTCAAGGTCGAATAAAGAAATATGAAATCCGAAAGGAGAGGTTCATCTTGCCCAAGACAAAATTTCCCGCGGTAATATCCACCTTCCTCCTCTGCTTTGGCTTCTGGCTCCTGCTCACCTGGAGCTTCAAGACCCAGGAGCTGGCAGCGGGCGCGGTGGTGAGCCTGGCGGCGGCTCTGTTTGCGTCCAGATTCTTTGTCCATGACAAGGCCTTCTGGCTGTTCAACCCCGCAAAGTTCGGCGCCCTGCTGGCCTATGTGCCCGTCTTCCTGGGCGAGCTCATCAAGGCAAACGTGGACATGGCCAAGCGCTGCTACGGCGGCTGCACCAAGGTCAACCCCGGCATCGTGAAGGTGCCCTCGGAGCTGACGAAGGACTACGGCGAGGCCATGCTCGCCAACTCCATCACCCTGACCCCCGGCACCATCACCCTGGACATCGCCGAGGAGGACGGGAAGAACTACTATTACATCCACTGGATCGACGTGGCCGAAACCGACCGCGACAAGGCCGGCGAGGTCATCAAGGGCCGTATGGAAAAATGGATCAGGAGGATTTGGGAATGATTGAATTACTGATCTTTGCCGTCGGCTATGCCTTCCTGGCCGCCCTGAACTTCTACAGACTGGCCAAGGGCCCCACCGCCGCCGACCGCATGGTCGCCGGCGACAGCATGGATGTGCTGGTCTGCTGCGCCCTGGTGCTCTTCGCCCTGTACAGCGGCCGCGGCATCTACCTGGACATCGCCATCATCAGCGCCATGCTGGGCATCATCGACACGATGCTGGTTGGCCGCTATCTTGAAACCGGGAGGTGGCACAAGTAATGGTTCTGAGAGTTGTTATCGACGTGCTGATGGCTGCCGGCCTGTTCTTTGCCCTGGCCGGCACCAAGGGCATTATCCAGATGCCCGACACCTTCTGCCGCATGCAGGCCAGCACCTGCGTGTCCACCCTGGGCATGCTGGGCGTCATGGTCGGCGCCGCCCTCTACGCCTTCTGCGTCATGGGCAGCCCCGCCACCGGCGTCAAGGTGATTGTGATCGGCCTGCTGATCCTCACCGTCAACCCCATCGGCGCCCACTGCATCGCCAAGGGCGCTTACAAGAACGGAATCCGCCCCGAAAAGGAAATGGAAATCGACGATTACAGGAGGGATTTCGAATGAGTAACCTGGTTGTTCTTCTCGATGTTCTGATCGTCTGCGGCATGGTGGTCTCGGCGATCCTCGCCTGCCACTTTGAGAAGCTCCTGAGCTCCGTCATCGCGCTGAGCATCACCGGCATCTTCGCCGCGGCCTCCTTCCTCCTGCTCCATGCCCCCGACGTGGCCATTTCCGAGGCCGCCGTCGGCGCGGCCCTGACCCCGGCGGTGTTCATCGTCGCCCTGCGGAAAATGAGAGGGGGAGAAGACAAGTGAAAAAATGGCTTACTTACGTCTGCCTCGGCGTGATCCTCTTCGCCTGCATCTTCACTGCCGTCACCATGGGGCAGATGGAGCGCACCTACGAGGGCCAGGACGCTGCTGTCTCCGTCTTTGATCTGCAGCAGGACCCCGAGAGCTATGACGACACCTTCGCCTCCGGCGCCGCCGACGCCATCGTGCAGGAAAACCTCAGCAAGACCCATGCCGCCAACGACGTCACCTCCATCGTGTTTGACTTCCGTGGCTATGATACCATGGGCGAGGCCTTCATCCTGATCACCGCCGTCACCGGCTCCGCTGTGATCCTGTTCAAAAACGCGGGAAAGGAGAAGAAGGAAGATGAATAACAAACCCGAAGTCAAGAATATCATCCAGCGCTGCGGCTGCGACAGAGTCCTCCCGCTGTGCGTGGTGTATATCTTCTACATCATCTTTCACGGCCACCTCTCTCCTGGCGGCGGCTTCCAGGGCGGCGTGCTGATGGTCGCGGCCGTCATGCTGGTCTTCTTCGCCCACGGCTACGAGACCACCGTGAAGGCGTTCTCCTTCAACCTCCTGCATGAGACCGAGGCCCTGGCCTCCATCTTCTATGTGGCCCTCGGCCTGCTGGGCGTCGCCTGCGGCGCGCACTTTGCCGAGAATGTCCTCTACCGCACCGGCGCCGTGGGCGACCTGTACAGCTCCGGCACCATCTTCTGGATGAATGTGGCGGTCGGCATCAAGGTCATCACCGGTGTCGGCTCCATCGCCCTTCTCCTCCTCGGCCTGCTGCAGGAGAGAGATGCGGACCCTGAGAAAGAGGTGAAGTAAAGATGATTACCTTCAACTACATTTGCTCCTTTTTCCTCATCGTCCTCGGCTTCTACACCATCGTTACCAAGTACAATCTGGTCAAGACCGTCGTCGGCATGTCCATCATGGACTACGGCGTGAACCTGCTGATCATCTCCGTCGGCTTCAA
>JBGUNL010000051.1:0-7606 GCA_045117295.1 Candidatus Limivicinus sp. | reverse complement strand
TAGTGATTTTTAACGATCCTTACAACAATTTCATGGAGGGCATCTTATGGAAAAAACAGTCACACTGGAAATGATCCAGGAAGCCAGGGAGGCGCTCAAGGGCACCACGGAGCTCACCCCCGTGGTCACTTCTTCCCGTCTCGGCAACAATCTCTACATCAAGACCGAGAACCTGCAGAAGACCGGTTCCTTCAAGATTCGCGGCGCGTTTAACAAGATCCGCTCCCTCTCTCCGGAAGAGGCGGCCCGCGGCGTCATCGCCTGCTCCGCCGGCAACCACGCCCAGGGCGTGGCCCTCTCCGCCACCCGTCTGGGCATCAAGTCCGTCATCTGCATGCCGGACGGCGCCCCCATCCTGAAGGTCGAGGCCACCCGCAATTACGGCGCTGAAGTCGTCCTTGTCCCCGGCGTGTACGACGACGCCGCCCGCGAGGCCGAGCGCCTGTCCAAGGAGAAGGGCTACACCTTTGCCCACCCCTTCAATGATCCCTACGTCATCGCCGGCCAGGGCACTCTGGGTCTGGAGATCCTGGAGCAGGTCCCCGACGTGGAGCAGATCATCGTCCCCATCGGCGGCGGCGGACTGATCTCCGGCGTGGCCGTGGCGGTCAAATCCATGCGCCCCAACGTGAAGGTCATCGGCGTGCAGGCCGCTACCGTCCCCTCCATGTTCGTCTCCCGCCGCAACGGGGAAATCACCACCGTCAAGGACGGCGCCACCATCGCCGACGGCATCCACGTACTGACCCCGGGCGACCTGACCTTCAAGCTGGTCCAGGAGTATGTGGACGATATCGTCACCGTCAGCGAGGACGAGATCGCGGCCGCCATCGTCGGCCTGCTGGAAGGCCCCAAGACCGTGGCCGAGGGCGCCGGCGCCACCACCGTGGCCGCCTACATGTTCCACAAGGTGGATACCTCTCTCAAGACCGTGGCGCTGGTCTCCGGCGGCAACGTGGACATCACCACCCTGTCCCGCATCATCACCAAGGGCCTGCAGAAGACCGGCAGAATCTGCCAGTTTACCATGAAGCTGCAGGACAAGGCCGGCAACCTGGCCAGGCTTCTCAACTGTGTGGCCGAGAAGGGCGCCAACGTCCTCAACATCGCCCACGAGCGCGAGGACGCCAAGACCGAGGTCAACTCCTGTGTTGTCACGCTGACCCTGGAGACCCGCAACGAAGACCACATCGCCGACATCCGCGCCTATCTGAACGCCAACGGCTACCGCCTGATCGACTGATCCGGCGCGCACCATCATCGTATGTCATCTCCTCCCGGCGGGCGGTCTGCCGGGAGGGGAATACATAAACAGCACTGGCAAGAGAAAATGAGAAAATGAGAAAAGGAGGACCTTCCGGCCGCAGCGGCACGGAAGGGAAAAATCATCATGACTAGCCAGAAGAAAAAGCTCGGCCTGCTGCCCAAGCTGATTATCGCCATCGTGCTTGGTCTCGTGGTCGGCACCATCGCCCGCAAGGCGAACCTGCCCGTCATTATCCGCATCGGCGCCACCTTCAACAGCATTTTCGGCAACTTCCTGGGCTTCTGCATTCCCCTGATCATCATCGGCTTCGTCGCCCCCGGTATTGCTGACCTGGGTTCCGGCGCCGGCAAGACCCTGGCCATCACCGCCGGCATTGCCTACCTGTCCACCCTGATCTCCGGCACCTTCGCCTACATCGTGGACTCCGTCACCTTCCCCAGCTTCCTGAAGATCGGCTCCATCGTCATGGACAATGCCCAGAACGCGGAAGACACCATGCTCTCCGGTCTGTTCACCGTGGAGATGCCTCCTCTCATGGGCGTCATGACCGCGCTGATCATCTCCTTCATCATGGGCATCGGCATCGCCGTGACCAAGGCTGAGTCCCTCAAGAATATCTTCCATGAGTTCCAGAAGATCGTCGAGGGCGTTGTCGCCAACGTCCTGATCCCCCTGCTGCCCTTCCACATCTACGGCATTTTCGCCAACATGACCTACGCCGGCACTGTCGCCGAGATCATGTCCGTTTTTGCCAAGGTCTTCGCCATCATCATCTGCATGCACCTGATCATCATCGTGTTCCAGTATGTCGTGGCCGGCTCCTTTGCCAAGAAGAACCCCTTCGGCATGATCAAGAACATGGTTCCCGCCTACATGACCGCCATCGGCACCCAGTCCTCCGCAGCCACCATCCCCGTCACCCTGGAGTGCACCAAGAAGAACGGCTGCTCCTCCAAGATCGCGGACTTCGTCATTCCTCTCTGCGCCACCATCCACCTCTCCGGCTCCACCATCACCCTGACCAGCTGCTCCATCGCGGTCATGATGCTCAACGGCTGGAACGTGAGCTTCGCGCAGATGTTCCCCTTCATTCTGATGCTGGGCGTGACCATGGTTGCCGCCCCCGGCGTCCCCGGCGGCGCTGTCATGGCTGCTCTGGGCATTCTCGAGTCCATGCTGGGCTTCAACCAGAACATGCTGACCCTCATGATCGCCCTGTACATCGCCCAGGACTCCTTCGGCACTGCCTGCAACGTCACCGGCGACGGCGCCATTGCCATGCTGATGGATGCCATCACCGGCAAGAAGGCCAGCAAGGCCTGAGCTGTCCCACTGATCCCGCCCCGGCTGTTTTCGCCCGCGATCCGCAGTGACATTCATGACGGAGGATAACAGATGAAAAGCATCAAGAGCGTTTACAAAATCGGCAACGGCCCGTCCAGCTCCCATACCGTCGGCCCCTACAATGCCGCCAAGATTTTCGGGGCGCGCTACCCGGAGGCGGACGCTTTCCAGGTCACGCTGTACGGCTCTCTGGCCTTTACCGGTGTGGGACACGGCACCGGCAAGGCCATCCTGTCCGGACTGCCCGGGGCGGAGATCGTCTTCAATACCACGGAGACGGATCTGCCGCACCCCAACACGATGCTCTTCAAGGCCTTCAAGAAGGGAAAAGAGGTTGGCAGCAACCGCATCTTCAGTATCGGCGGCGGCTCCATCCGCATCGAGAACGAGACCTCTGACGAGGAGCTCGAGATCTATCCCCAGAAGAACTTTACCGAAATTCTCAATGTCTGCGAGCGAAAGAGCATCAAACTGCCCCAGCTGATCTACCGCGTGGAGGATCCGTCGCTCAAGCCCTACCTCAAGCAGGTGTGGCAGACCATGCAGGAGACCATCGAGCGCGGCCTGCAGGCCGAGGGCATTCTGCCCGGCGGCCTGGGGGTCACCCGCAAGGCCAAGCTCCTGTATGAGAAGCGCTGCTACAACGAGAGCGCGGACATCACCATGAACCGCGTCATCGCCGCCTACGCCTACGCCACCAGCGAGGAAAACGCCGACGAGAACGTCGTCGTCACCGCGCCCACCTGCGGCAGCTGCGGCGTGCTCCCCTCGGTGCTGTACTACATGTACAGGGACAGGGGCTTCCCGGAGGATGAGATCCTGGACGCGCTGGCTGTGGCCGGTATGGTCGGCAACGTCATCCGCACCAACGCCAGCATCTCCGGCGCCGAATGCGGCTGCCAGGCGGAGATCGGCTCTGCCTGCTCCATGACGGCGGCAGCCCTGGCCTGTCTGTACGGCATGAACCTGGAACAGATCGAATATGCCGCGGAGATCGCCATGGAGCACAACCTGGGGCTCACCTGTGACCCGGTGAACGGTCTCGTGCAGATCCCCTGCATCGAGCGCAACGCCGTGGCCGCCATGCGTGCCATCAGCTCGGTGAACCTCTCCCGCTTCCTGTATGCCAACCATAAGATCTCCTTTGACGAGGTGGTCGCCACCATGTACCGCACCGGCAAGGATATGGACGAGAAGTACCGGGAGACCTCCCACGGTGGTCTGGCGCAGATCTACTACGGCAACCTTTGATTTCCTCAGCTTCGGCTGACTGCGATCTACTCCTTCTATCCCCAGCAAAAAAGAGATGTACGGGTTCGTACATCTCTTTTTTGCGCGATGAGCTTTTACGCGGGCTCGAAGGACTTGCTGATCTCTTTGCCCTCCGCGTCGTACTCGATGTCCTCCATGAGCCGGGGGTCCACCTTGCTGCGCTTTTTGATCACCATGCCTTCGCCCTGGTTGTTGAAGACCCAGATCTTGTAGCCGGGAAATTCCGGGTCGGGCTTGCGGTACACGCTGGTCTTGTTGAGACGGCAGAACTTGGCGCGGCCCTCCGCCGTGTCCAGCAGATCGCCGGGGCCGTTGTAATACAGCTCGTCCTTTTGGGCGTCCTGCTTGAACTTCTCCCAGTCCTGGTCCTCTACCTTCATGACGTCATTGGGTTCGATCATATCGGCTTCTCCTTTCGGCTGCGCCTATTTGCGAAGAAACAGCACGCCCAGGGTCTTGGGTCCGCAGTGGGAGGTCACGGTGCAGCCGGCCTTGGTGTTGTGCACCTGGGCGCCGGGCACGGCCTCGCGCACGATGGCGGCGAGCTCCTCAAGGGTCTCCTGCGGCACTTCGCCGGAATCGGTGATGAAGACGTGCTCGGGGCGGATGTCCTTGTTTGCCAGCCGCTCTTTGACATACTGCCGGTAGACGGACTGGATGCCGCCGCGGTACTTCTTGTAGACGCCCAGCTTCCCGTCCTTCATCTCCAGACCGGGCTTGAGATGCAGGAGGTTGGCGCCCAGCGCGGCCACACCGGAGCAGCGCCCGCCCTTCCACATGAACTCCAGGGTATCCAGCACAAAGCTGGTGTCCACCTTGTCGGTGAGCGACTCCAGATGCGCGGCAATCTCCGCGGCGCTCATGCCTTTGTCCCGGCAGGAGGCGCCCTCCAGGCAGAGCAGGCCCACGCCCGTGGAGAGCATCCGGCTGTCCACCGGGTAGACGCCCTCCAGTTCCATGGCGGCCAGACGCGCGTTGCTGAACGTAACAGAGAGCTCCGAGCTGATATCCAGGTGCACCACTTCACAGCCCGCCTCCAGGAAGGGGGTAAAGAAGTCGATGAACTGCTGGATGCTGGGGGCCGAGGTCTTGGGCAGCGTGCCGTCTGAGCGGTAGCGGGTATAGATATCCTCGGTGGAAAACTCCACGCCGTCGAGATAGCTCTCGCCGCCGAGGAGGATGGTCAGCGGGATGATATGGATCTGGTAGCGGTCCTTCAGTTCCTGGGAGAGATCGCAGGTGCTGTCCGCAGTGATGACGACAGGTTTGGCCATGATAGTTCACTCCAATGTTGTTTTCTGTTTGGATTTGGGCGGAAACTGCTCGTAGTAGAAGGCGAGGACGATGCCGGCGACAAAGAAGAAGAAGAGCTCGCGGAAATCCGTCAGCGCGCGCTGGTCGGCGGAGTCGGTGAAGATGATGGTCTCCAGCATGCCGTAGAGCAGAACGCCTGTCAGCGGGAGAATCAGCAGCTTGTCCGACAGCGCGGCCCCTGAGAAGAAGAGCCGGATGCAGCGAGTGACCAGCAGCAGGGAGAAAGCCAGCACCAGCAGGAAGCCGGGCACGCCGGTCAGCAGCAGCACCTGCAGCAGGTAGTTGTGAATGTGGTAATAGGGGTAGTTGGTTACAGCCCGGGTGTAGTCCATGACCTTCTGGCTGAGCTTGCCGATGAGGATGCGGCGCGGCTCCGCCTTCAGGGCGGGCAGGACGGTCTTGTAGAGAGTACTTCGTCCGGAGAGCCCGGAGACAGAGACCTTCATATCCCGGGAATCGGTAAAGGTCTGGTACTCCTCGTTACGCTTTTTGTAGTTGGGGCCAAAGAAGGCGTTGGAGGTGCGCTCAATGTCCGTGTCCAGCTGGTTGTACACATAGGCGCTGGCCGCGGTCATGCCGTCAAAGCTCTTGTAGGCGGCCAGCATGGAAACCGCCGCCAGCAGGGCCAGTAGCAGCGCTTTCACCGCGCCGGAGCGCAGGCGGATGTGCCGAATGCCCACCAGCAGCACCACCATGGCGACGTTGAGGCAGACGGCCAGTTTGATGCTGCGGCAGAAGCAGAAGGCGATGCTCAGATGGAAGACCAGCCAGGCCAGACAGATGGGGATGCGCCACAGCTTGTTTCTGCAGCGGAAGAACTCATAGGCCATGCTGCACCAGGCCAGGTAAAACCAGACGGCGGAGATGGTGCGGTTGGTTTCCCAGGCAATAATATAATAGAAAGCATAGCCGTAGAAATAGTTGTCGATGCCGAAAACGGTGTGCTCCGGCGGCAGGTAGAAATACACGCCGAAGATGCAGGCGTAAAGGCCCAGCAGGGCAGTGACCAGATAGAAGCCGCAGAAGACCGCGATCACAACATCCAGCAGCCGCCGCCGCTGGTCGGCTTCCAGCAGCAGCCCCACCGGGAGAATCACACAGCAGAGCACCCGGCTAAGGGTGATGTCCAGCTCATTTTGCAGGTAGAGGTCGGTGTTGAGCAGGCGGGTCAGGAAGAACCAGATGGTGTAGAAGATGACCAGCTTGACCTCGATCACGCCGGAGAAGCCACAGGAGAAAAAGTACACCGCCGCCATGGCCGCGATGGCCGTCTTTCCGTAGGAGAGATAGAGGTCGTGCCAGCGGATGGGAGCGACCGGGCAGACAAGATAGAAGATCAACATGCCCGCCGCCGCGACAGCCATGAACAGGCGCAGCCTCTTTGTGTTCTTTTGGGTGGAAATTTTGTCCATTACTTCACCCCGAGGCAAAACAATTACTCTTTATTTTAGCATAAACAGAACGTGAATGCAATCACTTATCCGGGATCGCGGTGGCAAAATAGAAAATATCGCTCATCTGACGCTCATAGCCAAACTGCACGGGGTTGATGAGCTTGCCGCCGATCAGGATGCTGCCGGTCTGGCCGCCGTCCAGGGTGTAGGCGTTATAACAGTTGTGGGCCAGCATGGAGTCCGCCGCCTGCCGGAGCGTCACATACACATAGTGGTCCGGCGACTCACAGTTGATGGTCATGGCCAGATAGTGCAGCTTCCCCAGCTGGCCGATGGCGCAGCGGGCATAGGTGTCCAGCACCTCACCCAGGGGGTAGCTGTAGGGGGTGACGTCCTTGCCGTGGTCGATCATGACCGGACCGAAGGCCAGGGAAAACATGATGTGCTGCCGGTCCAGATACTGCTGGGCCTCTTCCTCGGTGGCGAAAGTGTTCTCGTAGACAAAGAGCATATCCCCCTCATCGGTGAAGAGGCAGGTGTCGCCCGCGGTCAGACAGCTGCGCATCAGCTTTCCGTCATAGACGCAGAGCCCATAGGTGGAGCGGCCGCTGTTATAGAAGTCGCCGCTGCATGCCACGACGGCGTTGGCCTGGGCGGCCAGCTCCGAGGGGTAGAAGCGCTCCTCGCTGCCGAAGCTGTCGCCCGCCAGCTTGCGGCGGAGCTGGGAGGCGTCCGCCAGAAAGACTTCGGAGAAGGTGCCCACGGCGCCGTGCTCGTCCTGCTGCCACACAATGGCCAGGATCGTCTCATCCAGATAGTAGTGGACGCCGCGGCCGGGGAGCACGTTTTCGGGTTTAAAGTCCAGGGCCTGGCCGCCGATCAGCCGCGCGGCTTCCTCGCTCTGCAGCAGCGGCAGCAGATCCTCCGGGTTTTCCAGCCAGCCGAAGCGGGAACTGTCGGGCACGGGACCGGGGGAGGTCCGGTCCGGGAGTGTGTAGTGGAAGGGCACGGGCGT
>JBGUNL010000050.1:0-1399 GCA_045117295.1 Candidatus Limivicinus sp. | reverse complement strand
GGACTTCAAATCCGACGCCTGCGGCAGCCCGGCGCTTTTCCCTTTGACAGCCGCCTCCGCTTTCCTATATAATACCCCCATGGAAATCGGCAGGCTTGTGCCGCGGACGCATCACGGAAAGGAGAAATCTGCTTATGAAAAAACTCGGCTTTGGCCTCATGCGCATGCCGCTGCTGGACCCCAACGACGACGCCAGCGTCGATATCGAACAGGTCAAGCAGATGGTGGATCTGTTTATCAGCAGGGGCTTTACCTACTTTGACACCGCCATCATGTACAACGGCTTTGCCAGCCAGAAGGTGGCCAAGGAGGCCATCGTGGACCGCTACCCGCGGGACAGCTTCACCCTGGCCACCAAGCTGCACAGCGCGTTTTTTAACTCCCCGGAGGATCGGGACCGGGTCTTTCGGGAACAGCTGGAGCAGACCGGCGCCGGTTACTTCGACTACTACCTGCTCCACGGCATTGAGGCCGGCAGCTACCCCAAGTACGAGCAGTACGACTGCTTTGGCTGGCTGCTGGAGAAAAAGGCCCAGGGGCTGGTGAAGCACGCGGGCTTCTCCTTCCACGACACGCCGGAGCTGCTGGACGAGATCCTGACGAAGCACCCGGAGATGGAGTTTGTGCAGATGCAGCTGAACTATCTGGACTGGGAAAGCGAGTGGATCCAGTCCCGGGCGGTCTATGAGATGGCGACAAAGCACGGAAAACCCGTCATCGTGATGGAGCCGGTCAAGGGAGGCACCCTGGCCCGGGTCCCCGCGGAGGCGGAGAAGCTCATGAAGGCCGCCGAGCCAGACCTCTCCATCCCCTCCTGGGCCATCCGCTTTGCCGCCTCCCAGGAGAACGTGATGATGGTGCTCTCCGGCATGAGCACGCTGGAGCAGATGGAAGACAACACGGGTTATATGGAAGATTTCAAGCCCCTGACCCCGGAGGAGATCGCCCTGACGCACAAGGCGGCGGCGCTGATCAACGCGCAGATCGCCGTGCCCTGCACCGGCTGCTCTTACTGCACGGACGGCTGCCCCATGCGCATCCCCATCCCCAAGTACTTCTCCCTCTACAACGAGGACATGCGGGAGGATCTGGAGGAAAAGGGCTGGACCATCAACTTCAGCAACTATAAAAAACTGACGCACAGCTTTGGAAAGGCCGCTGACTGCGTGGCCTGCGGCCAGTGCGAGGGCGTGTGTCCCCAGCACCTGCCCATCATCGAACTGATGAAGAAAGTCTCCGCCCACTTTGACCATTGATGGGGAACAGCATGCGCATGATCGGAAAAATCCTGCTGGTGATTGTGCTGTTCGTTCTGACCGTTGTGGCCGCCGTCCTCCTGTTTTTGTACGCCTGGCCCACGGTGGGGCGGCCTCCCAACCGGGCGGAGCGGGAGAGCTAT
>JBGUNL010000049.1:0-5120 GCA_045117295.1 Candidatus Limivicinus sp. | reverse complement strand
CCGCCTTCGTCCTGGCCGATGTGACGCTGGCCGAAATCGGCCAGACGATCAAGGACTTTGTGATCAGCTTCGTCGTAGCCATGGCGCTGGTCACCGCCGTCATCGGCGCACTGGTCACGCGGCACATGAAGAAGACCCTGGTGGAGCCCATCAATGAGATCGCCGGGGCCGCGCAGAACTACGTCCGCGACAAGCAGGCCGGCGTCCAGATCACAGACCATTTCGCCATGCTCAATATCCGGACCGGGGACGAGGTGGAAAACCTCAGCCTGGTCATGGCGGATATGGAGCGGGAGCTGTCCGAGTTTGAGGAAAACCTGACGCGGGCCGTGGCGGAAAAGGAGCGCATCGGCACGGAGCTGGAGCTGGCGCAGCGCATCCAGGCGGACACGCTGCCCAACACCTTCCCGCCCTTCCCGGAGCGCACGGACTTTGACATCTATGCGGAGATGACGCCCGCCAAGGAAGTGGGCGGCGACTTCTATGATTTTTTCCTGATCGACGAGGATCACCTGGGACTGGTGATGGCGGACGTCTCCGGAAAGGGCGTTCCGGCGGCGCTGTTCATGATGATCTCCAAGATCCTGGTGCAAAACCACGCCCTGATGGGCTGCAGCCCCGGCAAGGTGCTGGAGACGGTCAACGCCCAGATCTGCTCCAACAACCGGGAGGAGATGTTCATCACGGTCTGGCTGGGGATACTGGATACCCGAAGCGGCGTTCTGACCGCGTCCAACGCCGGGCACGAATACCCGATCCTCAAAAGGCCGGGCGGGGAATTTGAACTTGTCAAGGACAAGCACGGCTTTGTCATCGGCGGCATGGACGGCGTGCTGTATCAGGAATACGAGCTGAAGCTGGAGCCCGGATCGAAGCTCTTCCTGTACACGGACGGCGTCCCCGAGGCGACCAACGCCAGCAATGAAATGTTCGGCATGGAACGCACGCTGAAGGCGCTCCATGAGGTCGCGGAGGAGGAACCGCGCGCCATCCTCCGGAAGATCCGCGAGACGGTGGATCTCTTTGTGGGCGGCGCGGAAAAGTTTGACGATCTGACCATGCTCTGCCTGGAATACAACGGGCAGAAAGAAGAAGGAGGGAGAGCGGTGAAAGAACTGAACATCGAGGCCAAGGTTGCCAATATCCCGGTGGTGACGGATTTTTTGGACGCCGCGCTGGAGGAGGCAGGCTGCCCCATGAAGACGCTGCTGCAGATCGACGTCGCCATTGACGAGATCTTTACCAACATCGCGCAGTACGCCTATGAGCCGGGCACCGGGAACGCGACTGTGCGCTTTGAGATGGAGGAGCCGAACACGGCGGTCATCACCTTTATCGACAGCGGCATGGCCTTTGACCCGACGGCAAAGGAAGACCCGGACGTCTCCCTCTCCGCGGAGGAGCGGCAGATCGGCGGCCTCGGTATCTTCATGGTGAAGAAGACCATGGACGGGATGTACTATGAACGCAGGGATGGGCAGAACATCCTGCAGATTCGGAAAACAATATAAGATAGGAGATGCAAGATGGAAGTGACGAGTTTTAAAATGGAGGGCGCGGCGCTGACGCTGCAGCTGTCGGGCCATATCGATTCCGCCAACGCCCCTGCGGTGGAGCAGAAGATCCAGGAGTTCCTGGACGCCAACAAGGTGGAGGAGATCACCGTGGACTGCGAGAAGCTGGAGTATATCTCCAGCGCGGGCCTGCGGGTGATCCTGCGCCTGAAAAAGGCATATCCCAATATCCGCCTTGTCAACGTCAGCAATGACGTCTATGAGATTTTCAGCATGACCGGCTTTACGGAGATGATGGACGTCCAGAAGGCCTACCGCGTGCTGTCCGTCAAGGGCTGCGAGGTGATCGGCCAGGGCGCCAACGGCGTGGTCTACCGCATCGACCGGGACACCATCGTCAAGTCCTACCGCAACCCCGACGCGCTGCCCGAGATCCAGCGTGAGCGGGAGCTGGCCCGTACGGCTTTCGTGCTGGGCATCCCCACGGCCATCCCCTATGACGTGGTCCGCATCGAGGGGGAGGGCTTCGGCTCGGTGTTTGAGCTGCTGGAGGCCTCCACCTTTGCCCAGCTGCTGAAAAAGGGCGAGAAGACCGTGGACGAGATCGCAAAGATGAGCATCGACCTGCTCAAGCAGATCCACGCCACCGAGGTCAAGCCAGACTCCATGCCCGACATGAAGGCGGTGGCACTGGACTGGGCCGATTTCATGAAGGACTATCTGCCCGCGGACCAGTATCAGAAGCTGCACGATCTGGTGGCCGCGGTCCCCGAGGATAATCACATGCTGCACGGGGACTATCATATCAAAAATGTTATGCTTCAAAACGGTGAAGCCCTGCTGATTGATATGGATACCCTGTGCCACGGCCATCCCATTTTTGAGCTGGCCAGCATGTACAACGCCTACTGCGGCTACAGCGAGGTGGACCACTCCATCTCCGAGAGCTTCCTGGGCATTTCGCACGATACCGCGGTGGAGTGCTGGAACAAGTGCCTGCGCCTGTACTTTGACGGGGCGGACGAGGCCACGCTCAAATCCATCGAGGAAAAAGCGCAGATCGTGGGCTACACCCGCATCATGCGCCGCTCCATCCGCCGCAACGGTCTGAACACCGAGGCCGGGCGGAAGGAGATCGAGAACTGCAGACAGCATCTGGCGGACCTCCTGCCGAGAGTTGATACGCTGCTCTTCTAAGGAAAGCCGCCTTGAAATTTGATAGCAGAGAGAAAAAACCGAACATATACCTCGCCGCCCTGGCGGCTCTGATCGCCCTGCTGCTGTTTTTGATCGGCGCGGCCCTGGAGGCGCCGTGGCTGGCCCACGGCAATCTGATCCTGGCCGTTACCTTCGGCGTCATGGTCTTCTGCCTGCTGGACGCCTTTTTGAAACAGCTGCAGTATAACCCTTATTCTTACAACACCATCCTCTACGCGGGCTTCGCCCTGTTTCTGCTGTCGCTGTTCGGCACCTATACGGTGGCGGCGCTCACGGCGCGGGGACAGACAGCGGGCTTTCCCGCGGACGTGCTGTATCCGCTGCTCCACTCGGCCAAGAACTACATGCTGCTGACCTCACCCTTTCTGGTGCTGTTCTCCGTGGCGCTGTTCGTGTCCAATATGGCGCTGATCCGCCATGAGGGCCGCCGCTTTGTCAACGTGCTGGGCATGCTGCTGGCCCTCTGTCTGCTGGCGGGGGAGGCCCTGGTGGGCTACCTGGATCTGCGCAGCGCGATTTCGGCCCGGGCGGTGCTGCTGCAGAACATGGCGGTCAATCTTATCGCGGCCATGTATCTGTATTTTGAGTGCATGATCGTGGGGGCTATGGTTGCCGACCTGATTGCTGCCCGCTATGTACCGGAGAAGGACAAGGACTATCTGGTGGTGCTGGGCTGCGGCCTCAAGAAGGACGGCAGCCCCACGCCGCTTTTGAAGGGGCGGCTGGATCTGGCCCTGGACTTTGACAAAAAGCAGCGGGAGGCCGGCGGAAAGGAAGCGCGCTTTCTCGTCTCCGGCGGGCAGGGCCCGGATGAGGTGCGGCCGGAGGCCCACGCCATGCGGGATTATCTGCAGGAGCAGGGGATCGCGCCGGAGCGGATCGACGTGGAGGATCGCTCCACGGACACCGCGGAGAACATGCGCTTTTCCCGGGACATCATCCACGCGTCAGATCCGGCGGCGAAGGTCGCCTTCTTCACCACAAACTACCACGTCTTCCGCGCGGGACTCAAGGCCCGCCGGGTGAAGATGCGGGCCGTGGGGATGGGCGCCAAAACCCGCTGGTACTTCTGGCCCAACGCGGCGGTGCGGGAGTTTGTCGGACTGCTGACCGAGCACCGGGGCAAGCAAGCCTTCGTGATCCTGATGCTGCTGGCGGTCTATGCCGCGCTGACGGTACTGGCTTTTGCGTAACTATCATACAAGGAGGAGAACACCATGAGCGAAAACGAGATCAAGAATCTGAACGAAGATCAGCTGGACGAGGTAGCCGGCGGCCGCAAGAGCGATCTGGCGGTGGCCTACGACGTGCTCAACGGCAAGTACGGCAACGGGGAGGACCGCATCCGCCGACTGAGACTGGCGGGATATGACCCGGTCGTCATCCAGTCCCTGGTCAACTCCCTGGTCAAAAACGGTGGCCGTGACCCCTATATGGACCCTCCGGGCACCGGCGTGACCTACAAGGATCCCTACATGGGATAAGCGCTGACAGCCCCTCGGTCTGACACGGAAAGCCGCGCCCCGTTTTTGGGGCGCGGCTTTGCCGGAGAGAGGAAGAGCCGCAGAAGACGCGCCGCTGCGGGAACCAAAGCTGCGGTCTGTCCGTCTGAAAAGCACGGCAGGCAAAAGGGTCTGCCGAAGAAAAGGAGAAGAAAACATGCAAAACGCGTATGGATTTCGGCGCGGCCTTGCGCTGTTGCTGAGCGCCCTGCTGCTGGCGGGGCTTCTGGCCGGCTGCGGCGGCAGCGGAAAGCCCGCGGAGGAGCCGGCGGCCAAGCCCGCGCTGCCCTCCGACGAAGCGCAGCGCCAGGTCATCGAGGCCAACCGGGAGCTTTGGGCCTTTACGGATCCCTATGACTCGCCCTGGTTCTATACAATCGCGGACCTGGATCACAACGGCCTGCTGGAGATCCTGGCGGCCACCACCCAGGGCACCGGCATCTTCACCTACGCCCACTATTATGAGGTGCTCTCTGACGGCTCCGGCCTGAAGAACCTCTACCACGACGGCGTGGAGATCGAGGGCCCGGACGACTGGCCGGAGGTGATCCGGGACCAGCTGGACTTCTACTACGATCCCGCCGACGACAGCTATCACTACCTCTGCGAGGGCGTCACCCGCGACGGCGCGGCGCACCAGGTTTTTGCCTGGTACGCCCTCTGCCTGCAAAACGGCGTGGCCGAGTGGGAGCTGCTGGCGTCCAAGGACGTGGAGTGGCTGAACGGCGGGGAGACGGAGAACGTCACCTGCAAGGACGCCCAGGGCAATCCCATCACCGAGATGGAATATGACGAGGCCGCGGCGGAGCGCTTTGCGGGCCTGGAAAAGCGGACGGCCGCCCTGTTCTGGAATGAGGTGGAAAACCCTTTTGACCAGACGGCGGGA
>JBGUNL010000048.1:0-13440 GCA_045117295.1 Candidatus Limivicinus sp. | reverse complement strand
TCCAGATCCATATCCTCGGAGCCGGTGATGTTGATCAGCACGCCTCTGGCGCCGTTGATGGAGGTCTCCATCAGGGGGCTGGCAACGGCCATGCGGGCGGCCTCCTCGGCCTTGCCCTTGCCGGCGGCATGTCCCACGCCCATGTGGGCAAAGCCCGCATTCTTCATGATGCAGGTGACGTCGGCAAAGTCCAGGTTGATAAAGCCCGTGTTCTTGATCAGATCGGAGATGCTGGTCACAGCCTGCAGCAGAACGTCGTCTGCGATCTCAAAGGCGTTGGCCAGAGTGACCTTCTGGTCGGTGGCAAATTTCAGGCGGTCGTTGGGGATAATGAGCAGGGAGTCCACGCGGCCCAGCAGATCCTTGATGCCGGCGTTGGCCTGGTCCATGCGGCGCTTGCCCTCAAACTTGAAGGGCTTGGTCACGACGCCGACGGTCAGCAGGCCCGCGTCCCGGGCGATCTCCGCCACGATGGGGGCCGCGCCGGTGCCGGTGCCGCCGCCCATGCCGGCGGTGATGAACGCCATGTCGGCATTCTCGATCACCTTGGCGATGTTGTTGCGGCTCTCCTCGGCAGAGCGCTTGCCCACCTCGGGGTCGGAGCCGGCGCCCTGGCCTCTGGTGGTCTTCTCACCGATCTGCACCTTCTGGTCCGCGTTGGAAATGGCCAGCGCCTGCTTGTCCGTGTTGACGGCGATAAACTCCACGCCCTGGGTTCCTGCTTTTACCATACGGTTGACGACGTTGTTGCCTGCGCCGCCAATACCGATTACTTTTATATTGACAACATTTTCGGGTCCGTCGGCTTTAAAATCCATATCTGTGCCTCCCATGTATTGATAACGTCAAAATGACAAAAGTTTACGCAGTTTCTACATTCGGTATTTTATTACATTTACTTTCAGGAGTCAAGAGCTTTTTTCATTTTGCGGAAAACTTTTGTAAACATTTTGTAACCAGTCATCAGCTCGGACTGAAACGGGCTGTGTTTCCGTCGCTCACATTGATTATGCCCACATCTCCGTCCAATAATTGTGACATGGCAGACAGCAGCATGCCAAATTTGTATTCCACATTGGAGGAATCTCCCAACACCACCGTGTATCTTCCCCCATAGGTGAAGGTAACGCGGCGAGGATTGGAGAAATCCACCCGGCCCACCTGGCTGTAGAGCCCGCGGGCCTCCAGCTGGTAGAGCACCTCGGCGATATAGTCCACGATGGTGGTGTCCCCGTCCGCGGTCTGCAGCGGCTCGCCGATCATCAGGGTGCCGGGGTCGATGCCGTCAATGGGGATCAGACCCGCCAGCTCCTCCTCGTTGGCCTTTCCCAGCACCTTGCAGTTGTGGTCGATGGTCCACATCTCCTCGCCCAGGACGATATAGGCCAGGGCCTGGCTCTCGGTGACCGTGATGATGACGCGGTTCGGCAGACTGCGTTCCACCGAAACTTCGTCGATATACGGCAGCTTTGCAAAGACGCGGCTCAGGGCGGCAAACCGGTCAAAGAAGAACAGGTTGTCGCCCTCCTCGATATCGATGGCACGGATAATCTCCTCGTCGGTGTAGTGCCGATTTCCCTTGACCTGAATATCCGAGACGCGGAAAAAGACGCTCATCACAAAAATGACGGCGACAATGACCAAGAAGAACATGATGGGTCCGCTCAGACTCTCCAGCAGTTGGCGGAGGCTGAGGCGGGAATCGTCGTCTCCCCGGTTTTTTCGAATGCGTGTACGTTTTGCCATGACTGTTCCTTTCACCGCAGCAGGAGCCTCAGCCCCGGATCAGCCGGATGTCCGCCCCCAGTTCCCGGAGCTTGCCGTCCAACTGCTCATAGCCGCGCTTGATGTGTCCTTCGTCCATAACCAATGTTTCGCCCTGGGCCGAAAGGGCCGCGACGATCATCGCCGCGCCGCCCCGCAGGTCGGTGGCGGAAAGGCGCGCGCCGTGCAGCGCTTCCACCCCGTGAATCTCCGCCTGACGCCCGTCGACGCGGATGTCGCCGCCCAGCTTTCTCAGCTCCGGCACCTGGCGGAAGCGGTTTTCAAAGATAGTCTCCCGGATGACGCTGGTCCCCCGGGCACGCAGCAGCGCCGCCATCAAAACGGGCATGGCGTCCGTGGGAAAGCCGGGATAGGGGCGGGTGGTGATCGGGCCCACTGCCCGGAGTCTGCCGTCTGCGCGGATGCGCACACGGCGTTTGTCGGTTATTATATCACAGCCCGCCTGTTTTAGGAAGTGGAGAACCGTCAAAAAATGCGCGGGGTTTACTTCCCGCAGTTCCACGTCGCCGCTCGCCGCCGCGCAGGCGCAGGCGTAGGTGGCCGCTGCGATGCGGTCCGGTTGGATGCGGCAGGCGATGCGCCCGGCGGGTCTCTTCCCGCAGATACGAATCTCCCCTGTCCCAGCGCCATGGATCACCACGCCCATCCGGCGCAGGTAGTCCTGCAGAGCCTCGATCTCCGGTTCCCGCGCGGCGCCCAGGATCCGCGTCTCCCCTTCCGCCGCGGTGGCAGCCAGCATGACGTTCTCCGTGGCCCCCACGCTGGGAAAGGGCAGCCGGATGGTGGCTCCGTGCAGCCGCGCTGCCTGGCAAAAGATCTCGCCGTTTTCCTCTCGGATCTCCGTCCCCAGCTGGCGCAGCGCCGCAAGGTGCAGATCGATGGGCCGTTTTCCCAGCTGGCAGCCCCCCGGCGGGCTCAGCCGCGCCTCGCCGCAGCGGGCCAGCAGCGCGCCCATGAAGATCACCGAGGAGCGCATCCGGGCCATCAGCGTGTGCGGCACATGGCTCTGCATCAGCCCCCGGGAGTTTATGTACAGGTCATTCCCGCTCTGTTCTGCTCTGCAGCCCAGGTGGCGCAGAATCCG
Source organism: Candidatus Limivicinus sp. (assembly GCA_045117295.1). Lineage (GTDB taxonomy): Bacteria > Bacillota > Clostridia > Oscillospirales > Oscillospiraceae > Limivicinus. The sequence continues at coordinate 10,571 of JBGUNL010000048.1, read as the reverse complement.
GAGCGCCGCGTCAATGTCCCGCAGCTGCGGGACATTGGTCAGCTCTGATTCCGCCGGGCAGAGAACGGAGGCGGCAAGAATCGGCAGCGACGCATTCTTTGAGCCCTGCACCCGGCAGACGCCCTCCAGCCGATTTCCGCCCCTCATGGCCCAAAAATCCATAAAAATCCCCCCGCATGATCAAGTCAGTTCATTCTATGCGGGGGGATTTGCCTGTGTTATTTTCGGTTTTCGCAGATATCCAGGACCATGGCGGCGATGCGCTCGGCGGCGTCGCGCACCGAGAGGGAGCGCATGGCCTCGCCCATACGGCTGAGCTTCTCGCTGTCGGCCAGCAGTCCGTTGACCTTTTCCAGAAGAGAGGCCGCATCGAACTCACCCTCCAGCAGCACCTCCGCGCCGCCGGCATGCTCCAGGACCCGGGCGTTTTTCTCCTGGTGGTTGTTGGTCACATTGGGCGAGGGCACCATGAGCACGGGCTTTCCCAGGTAGCAGAGCTCGGAGATGGTGGAGGCGCCCGCCCGGCAGAGGATCAGGTCCGCCGCCGCCATCAGCCGCGGCATATCGTAGATGTACTCCCGCACCTCCACGCCGCGCTGGATATCATCCGGCGCTGCCTCGGCGAGCTTTTGCGTCAGCCGTTCATAATAGAGGCTCCCCGCCGCGTGGATCAGGCGAAAGCCCTGCTTCCCGTCCAGCATGGGGATCAGCTCCGCCATCACCTGATTCATATGCTCGGCGCCCAGAGAGCCCCAGACGGAGATGACGAGCTTTTCGCCCGCCCCCAGGCCCAGCTCTTCCCTGGCGGTTTCCCGGCTGATGCGGTCAAACTCCCCGCGCACCGGAGTGCCGGTCACGGTGACGCGCTCGGGATGGCGGTAGTATTTCCGGCTCTCCTCAAAGCCCAGGAGCACCCGGTCCACCCGGTCGGCCAGGAGCTTGGTGGTCAGCCCCGGCACTGCGTTGCTCTCATGCACCAGCGTGGGGATGTGCAGTTCGTGAGCAGCCTCCAGCACAGGGAAACAGATATAGCCGCCGGTGCCGATCACCGCGTCCGGCTGAAACTGGCGGATGATCCGTTTGGCCTCCCGCTGGGAGCGCACCACGTTCTTCATGGTGTCCAGGTTGTGGGCGATGGATTCCAGATCGTGGCCCCGCTTGAGATAGGTCATGTTCAGGCCGCGGATCTCGTAGCCCGCCCGGGGCACCAGGTTCATTTCCATCTTGCCCTCCACGCCGAGAAACAGAAACGCGCTGTCCGGCATCAGTTCTCTCAGCCGGCCGGCCACCGCCAGCGCGGGGTTGATGTGTCCGGCGGTGCCGCCGCAGGTAAACAGGAATTTCATGACACGTTTTCCTTTCTCTAATGCTCGGGGATGTCCCGGGAGGCGCTGAGCACGATGCCCAGTTCAAAGAGCTGGATCAGCAGCGCCGTGCCGCCGTAGCTGAACATCGGCAGCGAGATGCCCGTACAGGGCATGAGGTTGGTGACCACCGCCACGTTCAGGAACACCTGGATGGCCAGCAGCGCGGTAATGCCGCTGACCACCAGGAAGCTGAAACGATCCCGGCAGTGGAAGGCGATCCAGAAGCCCCGCAGGATCAGGAGGGCAAACAGACACAAAATCAGCGCGGCGCCGATGAAGCCCAGCTCCTCACACACCACGGAGAAGATAAAGTCGTTGTGCTCCTCCGGCAGATACAGAAACTTCTGGCGGCTGCCCCCGAGACCGAGGCCGCTCAGGCCGCCGGAGCCGATGGTGTACAGGGACTGGACGATCTGATACCCCCGGTCGCTGGTGTCGGAAAAAGGGTCCCGCCAGGTGTTGATGCGGGAGGAGGCGTAGGGAAACAGCGTCAGCAGCACCGTGATCCCGGCTCCGGCGGCCCCGAAAGCCCCGGCAAACCAGGCGAGCTTCACCCCGCCCAGAAAGAGCATGACCGCCCCGATGGCGAGGATGATGACGGAGGCGGAAAAGTGCGGCTCCAGGACCAGGAGCCCCACGATCACGCCGAGGATGGCGGCAAAGGGCAGGATGCCCTTTTTGAAGCTGCGCATTCTCTCCCCGGTCCGGCAGATCAAAACCGCGAAGGAGAGGATCACCGCAAGCTTGGCAAGCTCCGAGGGCTGCAGTGTGAGACCCCCGATCCCCAGCCAGCGCCGCGACCCGTTGGCCTTGACGCCCACCAGAGGCACCAGCGCCAGCAGCACCAGCGTCAGCCCCAAAAACGGAAAAGCCCAGCGGCGGTACACCGCCATGGGCAGGCGGGAAGCCGCCAGCATGGCCGCCGCCCCCAGCAGGGCAAAGACCAGCTGCCGGATGAAGTAATAGGCCGCGTTGCCGCCGGTCACATGCCCGGGATCGTACCAGGCCCTGGGGTAGCTGGCAGAGAGGACCATGGTCACCCCGACGCAGAGCAGCAGCATCGTCAGCAGGAAGAAGGGCCCGTCAAAGGCCGGGCGCTGCTTGACCGAAGCATCGGAAAAGCCGGCGAGGCGGGCGCTGTCATAACGCATCGTCCCACCTCCCCGGCCAATCGGTCCCTGTACTCAGGCGTAGCGCTGATACACCCCAATAAAGGATATGATCGCCATGAGCAGCGATATTCCGGTAAAGAGCACGAAGAGCTCTTTTTCTTTCCACTGTTTTCCGGTCCAGCCGCCCATCTCCAGATGGTGGTGGAAGGGGGCCATTTTGAATACGCGCCGGCCTTCCCCAAAGAGCTTCCTGGTGAGCTTGAAGAAGCTCACCTGAATGATATCGGAGAGCGTCTCAAGAATAAAGAGGAAGCCCAGGGTGATCAGGATCAGGGGCATGTCGTAGGCAAAGGCCAGGGCCGCAATGGCGCCGCCCAGAAACAGGGAGCCCGTGTCCCCCATAAAGCACTTGGCAGGGTTGAAGTTGTAGATCAGAAACCCCAGCAGGCCGCCCACCATGGCGGAGGCAAAGATACCCAGCTCCTGGAAGCGCTGGCCCCAGGCAAAGGAGACCACCACAAAGAACAGGAACACCGGAAGCGAGGTGCCCGTGGCAAGGCCGTCCACCCCGTCGGTGATGTTCACGGCGTTGACCGTGCCGACGATGACAAAGGCGGCAAAGACGAAGTACAGCCACTCGGGCATGTACACGGTGCGGTTGGAAAACGGCACGTACAGATGGGGTCTGACAAAGCCGATCTGCCGCATGATCAGGATGAAGACCAGCGCCGCCGCCAGCTGCAGCAGGAACTTGCTGCGGGAGGAGAGCCCCATGTTCTCCTTTTTCTTGAGCTTTTCCCAATCGTCCAGAAACCCGATGGCACCGAAGACCAGCGCGAACATCAGCACAAAGATATGCTCATAGTTTCCGTGGAGCATGCCGTCAAAGCCCACCGTGAGACAGACGACGACGGCAGCCAGGATAAACATCACGCCGCCCATGGTAGGCGTGCCCGCCTTTCCCTCATGCTGCGTGACCTGGGATTTGATTTGCTGTCCGGCCTTCTGTTTGATCAGCCAGGGGATATAAACTTTTCCGAACGCGCTGGAAATCAAGAAGGCCAGCACGAGGGCAGTGATCAGCTTTATTGTCATACTTATCTCCCAACAGATACGGGCGATCAGCGCCCGTTCTTTCTCTCGTTCAGATGGTCGGCAACGATCTCCCGCTCGTCCATGTGGTGCTTTTCATGACCCACCACCTGGTAGTCCTCGTGGCCTTTGCCGGCAAGCAATATTACATCACCGGGGGCCGCGTTGTCAATAGCCCAGCAGATTGCCTCCCGCCGGTCGCAGATGACCTTGGACGCCGCGCGCCCCTTTTTGAGGCCCGGCAGGATCTCATTGATGATGGCCATGGGCTCCTCCGTGCGGGGGTTGTCGCTGGTGACCACGACAAAATCCGCGTTCTGCGCCGCGATGGCGCCCATGATGGGGCGCTTGCCCCGGTCCCTGTCGCCGCCGCAGCCGAAGAGCGCCACCAGCCGCCCCTTTGTCACGGGCCGCAGGGCCTTCAGCGCCTTCTCCAGCGCGTCCGGCTTGTGGGAGTAGTCGATGATGATGCTGTAATCGCCGTCGGTGGGAACTGATTCCATGCGGCCCTTGACGCCGGAGGCGGAGCTCAGACCCGCCGCGCACTGCTCCAGCGTCAGCCCCAGACTCAGACCCGCCGCCATGACGCTCAGGGCGTTGTAGACGGAGAACATCCCGGGGATGACCAGCTTCGTCAGCGCCAGTTCCCCGCCGTGCACCGCGGCAAAGCGCACGCCGGAGGCGCTGAGGCGGATGTCCTTGGCGGTCAGCGTGGCGTCGTTGCTCTTTGCGGAATAGCCCAGGATCGGGCAGGTCACGCCCTCCGCCATGAAGGGTGCGCGCGCGTCATCCAGATTGATGCAGCCGGTGCGGCACTGGGTGAAGATCTTCTTTTTCGCCGCGGCATAGGCGTCCATGGTCCCGTGCAGGTCCAGATGGTCCTGGGAGAGGTTGGTAAAGATCGCCACGTCAAAGCAGATGCCCGCCACGCGCTCCAGCTCCAGGGAGTGGGAGGAGACCTCCATCACCACATGGCTGCAGCCGGCGTCCAGCATCTCGCGGAAGAGCTTGTGCAGCTCGTAGCTCTCGGGGGTCGTGTGCTCGGTGTGGAGCAGCTCCTGGCCGATCATGTTGCCGTTGGTGCCGATGAGACCCACCTTCGCGCCGATCTGGCTCTCCAGCACGTGCTTCAAAAGATGGGTGGAGCTGGTCTTGCCGCTGGTGCCGGTGAAGCCCACGATCTTCATCTGCGCCGCCGGGTCCCCGAAGAAATCCCGGCTCACGATGGCCAGGCCATAGCGGCAGTCCTTTATCTGCACATAGGGCGTGCCGTCCGCGGGCGCGTCCTCGCACAGGACAGCCGCCGCCCCCTTCTCCATAGCCTTGGGGATAAAGCGGTGACCGTCCGCCTCAAAGCCCTTGATGGCCACAAACAGATCACCGGGCTGCGTCTGCCGGGAATCGTAGCTGACGCCGGAAATCTCCGTGTCCGGATCCGCCGTGCAGGCGATTACCTCTATGTTTTTCAGCAATTCGGCCAGCTTCATGTTCTTCTCCTTTGTCCTTGCAGGGTCTCAATAGCGGCCCAGCATACTCTCCTCCTGATCGATCAGGCTTACTTCCACAATACTGCCGTGCTCCACGGCTGTGCCCGCGGCCAGGCTCTGGGCAGCGACGATGCCGCCCGCGCCGGTGCCGGGACTGCTTCTCGGGGTGAGATAGATCCCGTAATAAGACAGGGTATCCCGGGCCTGCTCCAGGCTCATGCCCGCAAGCTCCGGCATGATCTCCTTTTCTTTGGAAATCTCCGCGCCGAGATACAGGATGATCTCCGTGCCGGCGGCGATCTCGCTCCCCTGGCGCGGCAGCTGATCGGTGACGGTCTCGCCGTCTCCGATGGTCCGCCAGCGCAGGCCCGCCTCCCGGATCGTGTCGGCCGCGTCGGTGAGGGACATGCCTGTCACATCCGGCATGCGCGCCTGGCCGCTCCCGTCCCGCTCCGGCTGAACGCCCAGATATGGCAGGATGTCCGCCATCATCCGGCCCACCACGGGGGCCGCCATCTGGCCGCCGCTGATATAGATGCCTGAGGCGTCGGAGGGGGTGTCCAGAAACACCAGCAGGACGATCTTGGGGTCGTCCGCCGGGGCAAAGCCGATGAAGGAGACGATGTACTCCTTGCGCCCCGTTTTGGCCTCCAGGCTTACCTTCTCGCTGGTGCCGGTCTTGCCGCCGATGCGGTACCCGGCCACGGAGGCATTGCGGCCTGTACCCTCCACCGGGTCCCCCACCACCTGCTCCAGGATGCCGCGCACGGTGCGGCTGGTCTCCTCGCTGATCACCCGGCGCACAATCTCCGGTCTGCGCTCATAGAGGACCGTTCCGTCCTTGGCTTTGATCTGCCCCACCACATAGGGCCGCATCAGCTTGCCGCCGTTGACGCAGGCGCTGACGGCGGTCACCAGCTGCAGGGGCGTGATGGTAAAGGTCTGACCAAAGGACGCCGCCGCCAGCTGCGACAGATTTTTCTTCGAGCAAAAGGTATTCTTGCTCCACCAGATGCTGCCGCTCTCCCCCGCCAGGTCGATGCCCGTGCGGGCCGTGAGGCTGGCATCCGGATCGTCGGACTGGTTCAAGAAGCCGAAGGCCTCGCAGTAATCGTAGAAGCGCTCGGCCCCCACCCGCTGGCCGATATTCACAAAGGCCGCGTTGCAGGAGTGCTGCACCGCCTGGGTCAGGCTCTGGCTGCCGTGGCCCGTGGTCTTCCAGCAGCGGATGGGGCTGGTTCTGCCCAGGACGCTGATGCGTCCGCCGCAGTAAAAGGAATCGTTCAGACTGACCTTCCCCTCCTCCAGCGCCATGGAGAGGGTGATGATCTTAAAGGTCGAGCCCGGCTCATAGGTGTCGGACAGGGCCTTGTTCCGCCACTGGAGAGTCTGGGCTTCCGCCCGCAGCCGCTCTGCCTCCTCCGGGCTTTCGGCCGCGTCGATGGCCTCCCGGGCGCTGTCACTGACGGAGAGGAAATGGTTGGGATCATAATCCTGCAGCGAGGCCATGGCCAGGATGGCGCCGGTGTTGGGGTCCATGGCGATGGCGCCGGCCCCGTGCTGCACGTCGTAGTCCCGGGCGGCCTGCCGCAGGTGCTTTTCCACATAGTACTGAATGCTGGCGTCGATGCTGAGGATCAGGTCGCTGCCGTCCTCGCCGGGGCTGTACTGCTCATAACGGCGGAGCATCAGCTCGCTGCCGTAGGCGTTGGTGGCGCGCCGGGTGCTGCCCCGGGTGCCGGAGAGAGCCTCATCATATTTGGCCTCGATTCCCTCCAGGCCGGTGTTGTCCACCCCGACAAAGCCCAGCAGATGGCTCGCCAGCCTGCCGTTGGGGTAATAGCGCTTGGAATCGGTCTCCAGGCGCACGCCCTGAATTCCGTTTTCGCTTTTGAAGCGGCGCACGGCGTCCGCCTGCTCCCGCTCCACCTGCCGTTTTACCGTCACATACCAGCTGCCGGTGCGGCCGGATTTTTCATAGACCTCGTCAAAGTCGAGATCCAGAATCTCTGACAGCCCTCTTGCGATCAGCGTCCGGTCCTCACCGTTGGCCGCGATCTCCGCGGGGCTGAGATAGACGTTGTCCACCGTGGCGCTGAGGGCGAGCACGTTCCCGCTGCGGTCATAGATCACGCCCCGCTCCAGCGCGCCCGGGGTGGAGCGCAGCTGCTGGTTGATGGCCATAGACTCATAGCGCGCATGATCCACGATCTGCAGTTTATAAAGCCGCGCCAGCAGCACGGCGAACATCCCGATCCCGAAGACAGCGGCCAGGACCGCGCCTCTTCTCAGCATCTGCCGGCTGCGGCGGGAACCGCTCCAGCCCGTCTGTGTTTGAGTTTTCATGATACGCACCGCCTGATGATACTGCCTCATCCTATTCGGCGTTTCGTATCTTTATCCCAGTTTGTCCAGAACCACGATCTGCCCCTCCGCCGGGTGCCGCAGACCCAACTCCTGCAGGGCCACGCGCTCCAGCGTTTCCAGCGTGACAAAGCTCTCCTCCCGGATCGTCAGGCGGGCGCTCTCGTCCTGTGCCGCCGCAATGGCCGTCTCCAGCGCCTCAATGCGCGCCTGGGTGCGGGCAAGGCGGATCTGCCAGAAGAGCGTCAGCACCAGCAGAAGGCCGGAAAAGCCCAGGCAGACCAGTCGAAACAATCTCTCTGTATAGCTCCCCCGCGTCCTCATACCCGTTCGGCCACCCGGAGCTTGGCACTGCGGGCTCTGGGGTTTGCCGCCAGCTCCTGCGGGCTGGGGAGAATAGGTTTGCGGCTGACGCTGCGGAGGGTTTTGACAAAGCCGCAGGTGCAGATGGGCGCCTCCCGGGGACAGGTGCAGCCGTTCTCCCGGGCCTGGATGCCGCTCTTGACGATGCGGTCCTCCAGGGAGTGGAAGCTGATGACGCAGAGCCTGCCGCCCACCTTCAGCTTGTCCGGAGCCGTGTCCATCATGGCGGAAATGGCGCCCAGCTCGTCATTGACGGCGATGCGGATGGCCTGGAAGCTGCGCTTGGCCGGGTGCTGCTTCTCCCGCAGCGTCGGGGCCGGCATGGCGGATTTGATGAGCTCCACCAGCTCCAGGGTCGTTTCAATGGGCTTCTTCTCCCGGGCGCGGAGGATGGCGGCGGTGATGCGCCGGGCATAGCGCTCCTCCCCGTAATCCCAGAGAATACGGTTGAGCCGGTTTTCGTCCCAGGTGTTCACCACCTCATAGGCGGTGAGGCTGGCGCTGCCGTCCATGCGCATGTCCAGCGGCGCGTCCGTCATATAGGAAAAGCCCCGCTCCCCCTCGTCCAGCTGCGGGGAGGACACGCCCAGATCGAAGAGCATGCCGTCCACACCCTCGATCCCCAGGGAATCCAGGATCGCCGCGGCGTCAGAGAAGTTGCCGTGGACCAGGGTGATCTTGTCCATAAACGGCGCGAGACGCCTTCCGGCTCTCTCGATCGCCGTCTCATCTCTGTCAATGCCGATGAGTCGGCCGGTCTCGAGCCGGGAGGCGATCTCAAAAGAATGTCCGCCCATACCGAGCGTACCGTCCAGGTAGATCCCGTCGGGCTTGATATTCAGATTGTCGATGCATTCCTGCAGCAGCACCGAAATGTGCTTCGGTTCCAGGACGTTTTCTTCTGTCAAAACTCCAGTTCCTCCATGACCGCCATGATGTTCTCCGGCGTGGTCTCCTCCCGGAACACGGCGTTCCAGGCCTCGCTGTCCCAGAGTTCGGCGTGGTTGTTGCAGCCCACCACCGTCACGTTCTTGGTAAAACCCGCGTACTCCCGCAGGTTCTGGGGGATCAGGGCGCGGCCCTGGTTGTCCAGCTCGCACCGGGCCGCGTGGGCAAAGAGCGGGCGCATCTTGCGCTGCTTGATGTAGGGCATGGCGTTGACGCGTTCGGACAGCACATTCCAGCTCTCCCCGCTGTAGGCACAGAGGCAGCGGTCCATGGAGATCGTCAGATAAAACACATCTCCCAGCTCATCGCGGAGCTTGGCCGGCATGAACAGCCTCCCCTTGCTGTCCAGAGAATGCTGATATTCTCCTGTCATGTTTGAGCGCCCCCTGACCGTGGGATTAACAACCATTTTGCCCCACTTTTAACCACTTTGTTATTATTATATGGGGGTGCTGTAGAAAAAGCAAGAGAAACATTTTGTTATATTTTGACTTTTTTTTGCCCCATTTGCGTGCAAAAAAGCCCACCCAAGTTCTTGTGTCCCGGGTGGGCTTTTGTCCTATGTATCTTGTGGTGTCAGTCTTCCTCCGGCCGCTGGATGCGCTGGATTTTGCTGGAAATGGGATCCGGCGTCCCCTGGGGCGGAGTCGGCTTCTGCTGCGGCTTGGGCTGGCTCTGTCTGGCCTGCGCCTGGACCTGCTCCTGCCGGGGCTGGGTCTGCTGCTGTCTGGGCTGCGGCTGGCTCTGGCGGGACTGGGCCTGCTGCGGTTTCGGCTGCGCCTGGCTCTGGCGGGGCTGAGCCTGCTGCGGTTTCGGCTGCGCCTGCTGTGCCACCCCGCCGCCCAGGGACTGGAAGGAATTGTGGGCGGTGCGGATGGTCTCCAGCGCCTGGCTCATGCTCTCCTCCGTCTGGCGCATCAGATCGTCCACATACTCGCTGGCCACGCGGCGGAGCTCCTTGGATTTGGCCTCGGCCGAGGCGATCATCTCGCTGCTTCTGGCGCGGGCCACGCGCACGACCTCCTGCTCCTCGATCATGGTATGGGCCTGTTCCTCGGCGTTCTTGCGCAGGGCCTCCGCCTCGCGCTTGGCGTTGCCGATAAACTCATCCCTGGCGGAGACAAGGCGCTGGGCCTCCGCGATGGAGGTGGGGAGATTGGCCTTGATCTCGTTGATGATCTCGATGGCCTTTTCCCGCTCGATGATGCATTTGTCATTCCCCAGAGGCACGCTCCACGCCTCGGTGACCATGCCGTAGAGAACGTCCAGCAGTTCGATGATGTCGTTGTTGGCCATGGCTTTACTCCCTCCGCATCCTGGCTTTTTCTTCGATGAATCCGATCAGCTCATCCGGCACGAGTCCGTGCAGGTCGGCCCCGTAGCGGGCCATCTCCCGTACGATGGAGGAGCTGAGGAAGGTATATTTCTGGTCGGCTGTGAGGAACATGGTCTCGAGCTGCGGATTGATGCGCTTGTTGACCAGGTCCATCTGAAACTCATAGTCAAAGTCCGAGGCGGCGCGCAGGCCCTTGATGAGCACCGGGTTTTCATACTTTTTGACATGCTCGGCCAGCAGCGTCTCACAGTGGTCCACGGCCACATTGGGATAGCGGGAAACCGCCTTGCGCACCATATCCAGCTTCTCCTCGTTGGAAAACATCGGAGAGGTCTTGGCGGAATTGAAGGTCACACAGACGACCACCCGGTCGAAGATCTGCGCTGCCCGGCGGATGATGTTCAGATGTCCGAGCGTGATCGGATCAAAGCTGCCCGGGCAGATGGCGGTTCTCATTTAAGGCTTCTCCTTGCAGTACAGGCAAAGCTTGACCTTGCCGTAT
>JBGUNL010000047.1:0-3013 GCA_045117295.1 Candidatus Limivicinus sp. | reverse complement strand
GTATTCCGAAAACCACAGGCTAGGCCTGTGGTTCAAAAGAGCTTAAGCGATAAGGAAGACATAAAAAACTCCTTTTGCTATACTAAGCGTGCGGTCGGCCAACTGCACGAGGAATAGCAAAAGGAGGACATTCAAGTGAGTCTGAATGACATCAATATCATGTCTCGGGCCTGCCTTTGCTTCCGGTATCGCAACAACACCTTTTTCAACACAGACTTTATAGTTCTCTTCGGATACGGTAAAAACATGTACAGCCACAACAACCACTTCTTTCTATAAAACTCTTCCCACCACTGGACAAGCTTTCAAACAGTTCAAACCGTATTATTCCGCTATGGCCTTGCTTCTGTCACGGCGGCCGTGGAGGAAACGTCGTATCTCCACGCGATCCTGAAAAACGGCATAGTACAGCACATAGTTCTTGACCGGCACTTTGCGGATCTCGTCCTTCATCGGGCGGTCTGTACGATAAAGCTCACAGGCATAGGGATACGCCGCGATCTGATTAACCGTCTTATCAACCGCTGTCAGCAAATCACGGGCGGCCTTTGGTGCGTCCAACGTGTAAGCGATATAGTCCAGGGCATCCAGCAAATCTCTCTCCGCAAGCGGCAAGTAGACGATCTTATGCACGCTTCCGATCCTCCGCTCTATCCAGCAGTTCGTGCGCTTTTGCCATCACTTCAGCGTGGCTGCGTCGATCGGTCGTGCTTGCCGCCTGCAGCTCCGCCTCACGCAACTTGTCATACACCATGCTGTCATAGCGGTTTTGCTCGTAGCTCTCCATGCTCATGACAACAATGGAGCCGACGCCGTTCTTGGTCAGAAACATCGGCTCTCCGCTGAGCTGAACCTCCTTTGTGATCTCCGCGAAATGATTCCGCAGATCGGAAACCGGTCGAATATTTGGCATCTCGCCACCTCCTTAGTTAGCATTATTATACACAAAATTGCGCTAACTGTCAACTTGCTTTACATGCAAAATCGACCAGCAGCCGCCTGTAACCTGCTCTTCGCCATCCAATACTCTAAAAACTCATGTCCCCACGATTTTTCCCGTATAGCTTCAGTATTGTTCCGGGTGTTTTTCCCATTCCTCCAGCGAGATGGCACGGATCACACCCTCGTCGTAGCTGGGCACCACGGTCTGTCCCGGCTGCACCACCAGAAATCTGTCCTCGCTCCAGTTGCCGTCCAGCAGGTCACGCAGCAGAGTGTCGTGCCCGGGGATTTTCTCAAAGGCCCAGCCTCTCCCGGCGGCGCAGCGTCTCAGCTCCTCCTCGTATTCCGGAAACGGCAGCGACGCCCAGTCGATATAGGCGATCTTTCCGTAGCGGTCGAAGAGACTCTTCTCCTTGTCCACCGCCTTTTTGGCCTTGCGCTCGTCTCCGCGGTAGCGGTTGAGGTAAAACGCGTAGCTGCGGCGGTAGCGGTCCTCGTCGTAGAAATCCATCTGCTCCGCAGCTCCCGGCCAGTAGTAGAAAGTCCCGGCGTTCTGCATGTAGTACGACAGGAAGGCATGCCGGTCCCCCATCAGAAGGGTGACGCAGTCGTGCGCCCGCGGGATCACCAGAGGGATGCGGCGGCTGTGCAGGCCCACCACGGTCCGGGAGCAGAGGGCGTAGCCCAGCAGGATGGCGTCAAACGCCGCGGGATTGGAATAGAGGTGCGTCCCGGCCTCGATCTCGTCGATCTCGGCCTGCAGAAAGCGGTTGAGATTCTCCGACTTGTCGTGCAGCTGCTGGCGGATCATGGTGACGTCTACTACGTTTCGGCAGCCTGCCGCCAGCAGGGACACTTCCCGCTCCATGATTTTGCAGCAGAGCATTTTCAGGTGCATCCTTGTCCCCCCGGTTCTGTTTCATTTGATAGAAAACAGTATAGCAATCATGCCGGGATCTGTAAAGTCGGGGAGAGCGGTTTCCCGCCCTCCCCTTTTCTCTTGGAATGTCCTGGATTTAGCTGTTTGACATCACCGTGCCGGTGATCACCAGCGTGACCTTGCCGGGGGTCAGCGCCCAGGTGCCGTCCTCGTTCTGGGTGTAGCTTGCCGCCGGAACGGTGATAGCCCCGTCCGCGCTCTGGAAGAGCCCGGTAGCAGAGTCGTAGCTGTACTGGACGCCTGCGGTCCAGGCCGTGCCGTCGAGGCTCACCTGCAGGCCGGTGAGGATGGGGTCAAAGGTGTCGCTCAATACCACGTGGTCCTGAGCGCCGGCCTCGGTGTTGCCGGTGTTGGTGATTTCAAAGCTGTAGGTGATCTGCCCGTTGGCCTGTACCACCGCGGGCGAGAGCGCCTTGCTGACGGAAAGCTCCGGGGCGTCCAGGCTCTCCACCGTGGCCGAGGCCGTCAGCGGCACGGAGACGCCGCCGCCCGTCACCGTGGCGGTGTTGGTGATACTGGACTCCGGGGCCAGAGGCGCAAAGGCGGTCACCTGGGTCTCATAGACCAGCACTGCGCTGCCGTTTGCGGGGAGATTGATGCCCGTGACCGTGAGAGGCGGCCCGGCGGTCACAGCGGGCTCAGGCTGCAGAGCGCCGTTTACGAAGAAACGGAGCGTGCCGGGCACGAAGGCGAGCGGATAGAGCGTCTGCGCGTTGAGGGGGTAGGCGCCCAGGTCGTCGGTGAGGGTCAGGCCGCTGACGGGCGCGGCGCCGCTGTTGACCAGCGTGACGGCGTAGCTCACCGTATCCCCCGCGGCGTAGGCTTGGGTCACCGCAGTCTTGGAGATGGAGACGGTCTCCAGGATCTCCCCCGTCACGGTGTTGGAGCTGCGCTCGCCGCCGCTGTAGGAGAGCGTGGCAAAGTTTGTAAAGAGTGCCATAACAGCATTCCTCCTGTTCATTTTGGAAGGAGGCCGTCCCCATACACGGGAACCGCCCCACAGCATTGTATGCGGAGGAACGGAAAAAGGACCCCGGAGGGTCCTCAGCTTGTCAAAAAAGTCCTTGACGGACTTTTTTGACTGCGCTTCAGTCGCCGAGCATTTTGCTTCGGGCAAAATGCTATTATCCG
>JBGUNL010000046.1:0-12319 GCA_045117295.1 Candidatus Limivicinus sp. | reverse complement strand
CGCTCGAAATGACATACGATTGGGTTTGTCTACAGACTCAAACCGGAGGCTATCGCCTCCGGTTTTGCTTTTTGGATTCAGTACACGTTCCCCTCCGGGACGCTCTCGCCGTCCTGGGTGACGTTCCGGCAGCCGTAGGTATACCAGATATAGCCAGGGATGTCGTGGATGTTGCAGCGCTCGGCGCTGACGTTGACACAGTTTTGCATGCTGAAGGCCCCGTAGCTGCAGTGGTGGATCTCCGTATACCGGATGCTCAGATCCTTGCAGGTATAGGCGGTGACGCCCAGCACCCCGCAGCCGTAGAGGGAGCAGTCCTGGATGGTGACGTTGCTGCAGTCGACGAAGTTCAGCACGCCGCCCGCGCACTCTCCCGGCTCCTGGGCGTGGCCCGCGGTGAAGTTGGAGAGGGTCAAGTTGCTGCAGGTCTCAAAGCTGATGACGTCGGCGTAGCGGGGCTCGGCGGTGATGCTGGCCCGGTGCGGGCCGCCGGCGGTCAGGGTGAAGTTGTCCAGATCCCGCAGGACCAGGCCAGGCCCGTCGTAGCAGTTCATCCAGTAGTAGTACCCGTCGCCGGTGTAGCTGCCGTAGCCCACCGCCCGGGAGAGATCATAGATCCCGTCCTCCATGTAAATCGTGACGCCGGGGGCGATGGAGGCCAGCAGCTCGTCCACGTTGGTGACGTGGATCATGCCGTCGGCCGAGGGCTCCACAGGCGCGGTATCGGGGACGCTGTCCGCCGGAGACGTCCACTCGACCTCTCTCTGCTCCATGCTGTACAGGTCGTAGTCCTCCAGGGTGTTGCCCTCGGCGTCCACGGCGCGCAGACTGTTGCTCCAATCCTCAAAGTACCATCCGCCCGCGTTGTTGGAGAACGCGCAGTCGGAGACGGTGATGGGGTTGGTGTCCGCCCAGAACATGCCGGCGACGGTGTTGTCGCGGATCTCGCAGCCGCCGATATAGAGCTGGCTGTAGTTGCTCCAGATCAGGGCGCTGCCGGTGCAGTTGCGGATGAGGCTGTTGGTCACCGCCCCGCTGCTGCCGGAGAAGGAGAAGATGCCGCTGTAGTTTTCAATGCCGTAGACGGTGCAGCCGTCGATCTGCACAGCGGAGGAATTGAGCACGGAGGCCGCGCCGTAGCTGCAGTCCCGGATCACGCTGTCCCGGACGGCCAGCTCCCGGCAGCGTTCCAGCTCCACACCGTAGGTGCCGCAGCCGTAGAGGTCGCAGCGCTCGATTGCCACGTCGGTGCAGTTGACGAAGTTCAGCACCGCCCCCGTGCAGGCGCCCGCGCCGTCGGTATGGCCGGCGGTAAAGCCCTCAAAACGGAGGTTCCGGCAGCTCTCGAAGCGCATCACCGCCGCATAGCGCGGAGCTGTGACGATCTCGATCCCCGGTTTGTCCGCCACGATGCTGAAATTCTGAAGGCCGTACACCGCCAGCTCGTAGCCGTCATAGCTGTTGTTCCAGCTGTAATAGTCCCCGCCGAAATTGCCGTAGCCGAAGGCCTGGCTGATGTTGTAGCTGCGGCCGGTGAGATGGACCTCCGTGTCAGGGCGCAGGGCTTTCAGCAGCTCGTCCGTGGTGGCGGCATAGACCAGGGTCTTTTCAGCCGGGGTTGCTATCTCCGCTGGCATTTCCGCCGGTATCTCCGCCGACAGCTCATCCGGTTTCTCGGCGGATGTCTCAGCCGGGATCGCTTCGGTCGGGACAGGGGTTTCCGCGGGTTCCGCATTCTGTGCCTCCGGAGCCGCCTTCGGGGCTGCCGCCCCGGAGGGGATCGAGGCCACGGCGCAGGCCAGGAGCAGCGCCGCGCCCAGAAGCAGCGCCACGATCTTCAGGCGGGTCGGGTTCTTTGTTCTCATGCGTCTCATACCACCTTTCGAAATCCTACTTTTGGTTCCTTTTTTTGACGCTCCCGGGGTGCAAAAGGTTCCACGGAGGAGCCGCGCAAAAATAATTTCAATTTAATTACAAAAATTTCTTAAGATTTACAAATTTGTTTTGACAAATGACAAAATGGGGTTTACAATAACAGCAGTATACAGGATGTCTGTGTATAATCTCATTCATGAAAGAGGACGCAAATATGAAAAAGAACATCATTGCGATGGCCCTTCTCATAGTCATGCTGTTCGCGCTGACGGCATGCGGCCAGTCCGCGGCTCCCGCCGCCACCGAGGCTCCGGCTGCCGAGGCTCCCGCTTCTGAGGCCCCCGCTGCCGAGGCCGCTCCCTCTGAGGAAGCCGCCCCCGCTGAGGAAGCCGCTCCCACCGAGGAGCCCGCTCCTGTCGAGGAAGCCCCCGCAGTCAACGTCAACGCCATCCCCGACGGCTCCGGCGTCGTGGAAAAGAAGAGCGAATCCAAGGGCTTTTCCATCAAGTTTGACAGTGACAAGTACACAGCCTTTGAGAACTTCGGCGGCGGCATCGACGTCTTCGCCGCGGAGAACGACGGTCCTCCCTGCTGCTACATCAACCTGTTCAGCAAGGAAGATGCCGGCGATGCCCTCACGTATCTGAAGGAGACCGCCGCTGCCGCTGAGGAGACCCTCAAGCTGGAGACCAAGCCCGGCGAGCCCAAAAAGCAGGAGCTCAACGGCCGCGACATCTACTACATCTACTTCACCTACAAGAGCGAAGATCTGGGCGGTGTGGTAGCCAGCGCCATCTGGGCGGAGAATCTTGAAAACGGCAGCATCGCCGTCTTCAACTCCCTGGCCCTGCAGGAGGAGACCGCCGATGTGGACGCCATCCTGAACCTGGCCGTGCAGAGCTTCCAGCTCGCGGAGTAATCCCTTCCCCTCACATTTTGACCCGGCGCTCATGGAGCGCCGGGTTTTTTTGCCTTATCCCCTGGCCAGGTTCTCCAGGTCGCTGATGTGCATGTACTCGTCGTAGGTGCAGCGGCGGTCGATGATGCCGTCGTCGGTGATCTCGATGATGCGGTTGGCCACGGTCTGCGTCAGCTGGTGATCGTGGCAGGAGAAGATGATGTTGTATTTGAAGGCCTCCAGGCCGTTGTTCAGCGCCGCGATGCTCTCCAGATCCAGGTGGTTGGTGGGCTGGTCCAGCAGGAGGAAATTGGCCCCCGAGAGCATCATGCGCGAGAGCATGCACCGCACCTTCTCCCCGCCGGAGAGCACCCGGACGTTCTTGTATACGTCGTCCCCGGAGAAGAGCATGCGGCCCAGGAAGGTGCGCAGATAGCTCTCCCGCTTGTCCTCGGAGAACTGGCGCATCCAGTCGATCAGGTCAAAGTCGCAGCTGTCAAAGTAGCTGTTGTGGTCCTTAGGGAAATAGCTGGGCTCGATGCTGGCGCCCCATTTGACAGTGCCGGAATCCGGCTCCTCCTCCCCCATGAGGATCTTGTAGAGCATGGTGACGGCCAGCTCGTTTGCCCCCACCAGGGCGATCTTGTCCTCCTTGCCCACGATAAAGCTGACGTTGTTGAGCAGCTTCACCCCGTCCACGGTTTTGGAAATCTCGGTGACGAAGAGCCGGTCCTTGCCGGGCTCCCGGTTGGCCTTGAAGCCCACCCAGGGGTAGCGCCGTCCGGAGGCGGGCAGTTCCTCCACGGTGATCTTGTCCAGCAGTTTCCGGCGGGAGGTGGCCTGGCGGGACTTGGACTTGTTGGCGGAGAAGCGGGCGATGAAGGTCTGCAGCTCCTGGATCTTCTGCTCGGCCTTCTTGTTCTGGTCCTTGATGAGCTTCTGGATCAGCTGGCTGGACTCATACCAGAAATCGTAGTTGCCCACATACATCTTGATCTTGCCGTAGTCGATGTCCACGATGTGGGTGCAGACGTTGTTGAGGAAATACCGGTCATGGCTGACCACCAGGACCGTGCCCTCGTAGTCCATCAGGAAGTCCTCCAGCCAGACCACGCTGGCCAGGTCCAGGTTGTTGGTGGGCTCGTCCAACAAAATCACGTCAGGGTGGCCGAACAGCGCCTGGGCCAGCAGCACCTTGACCTTGACGCGCGGGTCCGTGTCCCGCATGAGATTCCGGTGCAGACTCACGTCCACGCCCAGGCCCTGGAGAATGCGGCCCGCGTCGCTCTCGGCCTCCCAGCCGCCCAGCTCCGCAAACTCCTCCTCCAGCTCCGCGGCGCGGATGCCGTCGGCATCGTCAAAGTCCGGCTTGTCGTAGATGGCATCCTTCTCCTTGCCGCACTCGTACAGGCGCAGATTGCCCATGATGACCGTGTCCAGCACGGTGAAGCCGTCATAGAGGCTCTGGTTCTGTTTGAGCACCGACATGCGCCGCTTGGGGTCCAGCGTCACGCTGCCGGAAGTGGGCTCCAGCTCCCCGGAGAGGATTTTGATGAAGGTGGATTTGCCGGCGCCGTTGGCGCCGATGATGCCGTAGCAGTTGCCCGCGGTGAAGTTCAGATCCACGCGGGAGAACAGCACGCTCGGCCCGAACTGCATGGAGAGGTCGTTAACACGCAGCATGAAAAGGTCTCCGTTTCCAATCGTTTTTTTCAGTATACCGATTCCGGCCGGAGCTGTCAATGGCGGCCGTCCTTGACTTTTCCGCCGGGGCAGGGTAAACTGTTTGAGTTATCAAGCAAAGGAGTGCCGTTATGCCGCAGAACGAAAAGCCGAGCAAAACCGAATATCTCCTGACCGTGTGGCTTGCGCTGGTGCTGGCGGCCTTTCTGCTGCTGTTTATCTGGGTCGACTTCCGCGGCTTTGCGCGCATGGCTCTGGCCGACATGTATGAGGACACGCTGGCGGCCCGCCTCATATGGGAGGCCAGGTCCCTCTTCCCCAGGCGCTTTCTCTTCGGCAACCAGTTTTATGTGATCGCCACGCCGGTGTTTGCCGCCCTCTTCTATGGGCTCACCGGCAGCATGAACACCGCCATGGCCCTGGCCACCACGCTCATGACCGCACTGACGCTGCTGGCCATGGACTGGATGCTGCGCCCGGTGCTGAAAAGGCCCTGGCAGCGTCTGGCGGCCCTGCTGGCCTTTGTGGGTCTGCTCTTCGGCCCCGGCAGCGTCCGGCGGGAGGAGGGGGCCCAGCTCTTCTTCGTCATGTGCAGCTACTATGCCTGCTACGTGATCACGGGCTTTGTGGTCATGGGGGATTACGTCCGCGCCCGCGCGTCGAATGACCGCCGTCTCCCCGCGCTGATGCTGGCGGCTTTTCTCTGCTTCTGCACCGGCATGCAGAGTCTGCGCCAGACCTGCGTCACCATCCTGCCCCTGCTGGCCTTTGAGGGCTTCGGCGCGCTCCGCCGTGCCCTGCGCCGCGCTCCGCTCTTTCCCCGGGAACGCCGCCCGCTGTTTTGCCGCGTCGGCGTCTATACCGCGGCCAATGTCCTGGGCATCGCGCTGATCAAGCTGATTCATCCGCGGCAGCACACCATCTACCGGGGTGCCTCCATCTTCCGGGGTTCTTCCCTGCAGGAGGAGCTGGAAGAGACCCGCCGGGCCCTCTCCGCCGTGACCGGCTTTGATTACGCCGTCGGCCCCTTTGACCCCGTATTTTTCTCCCTGATGTTCGCCTGCTGTCTGCTGCTGATCACCGCCGCTTTTTTGCTGATTCTGCGGCACCGAAAAGAGACTTGCGGGGCGGATACCTGCTTCTGGCTGCTGAGCGTGATTGCGTGCCTGGCGGTCATCGCCGCCTCCTTCTTCACCTCCGTCAGCCTCCGGGCCATCTATCTGTTTCCCTGGTACACGCTCCCGGCTTTGAGCTATGTCATCCTGGCCGGGCGCCTGAAGCCAGGACAGACGAAGGCCCTCACGCTGGCGCTCTCCGTCCTGGCCGCGGTAAACCTCTATTTCAGCTATTATCGGGATGTAAACGCCATTTTGGCCCCCGTCCCCACGCCGTCGGAAGAGGTCTGCCAGTATGCGCTGGACCACGGCTTTACCTATGTCTACGGCAACGCAAACTTCACCGCGCCGCAGATCGCCGTGCATTCCGACGGGGCTCTGCTTGCCGGCTGCTGGGAGGATGAGTGCATCTTCAAGGTCTCCCCCCACATCAACATCCGGGACATCTATTCCCTCTCCGACTACAAGAATGCCCTCTTTGTGTTTCTTCCCTACGAGATGGAGGCGGCGCTCACTGAAACGGAGGGAAACGGCGCGGAGCTGACCTTCTGTGGGGAGTTTGGGCAGTATCAGGTCTATACCTCCTCCAAGCAGCTTCTCTACCCCATCACCGAGACCATCGACTGGAACCCGGAATACAACTGAACACAGCAAAAAACAGCGGACGTCCCGGGACGTCCGCTGTTTTTATGTTAACTTTATTATGTTATCTTACATCTCCGGATACAGGGGGAAGCGCTCACAGAGGGCCATGACCTCCTCCTTGACGGCGGGGACGGCGCTCTCGCCCTCCTCCACCAGGCGGGCGATCATGCGGCCGATCTGGCGCATCTCCGCCTCTTTCATGCCGCGGGTGGTGACGGCGGGAGAACCGAAGCGCATGCCGGAGGTGGTCTTCACGCCCAGGGGATCGAAGGGAATGGTGTTCTTGTTGGCGGTGATGTTCGCCAGGTCCAGCAGCTCCTGCACCTCGGCGCCAGTCTTGCCGCGGGAGTAGACGTCGGCCAGCATCATGTGGTTGTCCGTGCCGCCGGAGACCAGGCGCACGCCCTGCTTCTGCAGCTCGTCGGCCAGGGCCGCGGCGTTGAGGACAATCTGGTGCTGGTAGGCCTTGAACGCCGGCTGCAGATCCTCGCCGAAGCAGACGGCCTTTGCGGCGATGATGTGCATGAGGGGGCCACCCTGAGTGCCGGGGAAGACGGCGGAGTTGATCTTCTTGGCCAGCTCCTCCTTGCAGAGGATCAGCGCGCCCCGGGGGCCGCGCAGGGTCTTGTGGGTGGTGGTGGTGACCACGTGGGCGTAGGGCACGGGCGAGGGGTGCTCTCCTGCCGCCACGAGGCCCGCGATGTGGGCCATGTCCACCATCAGGTAGGCGCCCACGGAGTCCGCGATCTCGCGCATGCGTTTAAAGTCGATGAAGCGGGGGTAGGCGCTGGCCCCGGCGATGAGGATCCTGGGCTTGACCTCCTCGGCCCGCTGCTGGACCAGATCATAGTCGATGCACTCGGTCTCCGGGTCCACACCGTAGAAGGTGGCGTTGAAGTACTTGCCGGAGATGGAGGCCTTGGAGCCGTGAGTCAGATGACCGCCGTGGCTGAGATCCATGCCCAGAATGGTGTCGCCCGGCTTGAGGAGGGCCAGGTACACGGCCACGTTTGCCTGGGAGCCGGAGTGGGGCTGAACGTTGGCGTGCTCGGCGCCGAAGAGGGCCTTGGCCCGCTGGATGGCGAGATTCTCCACCTCGTCCACATACTGGCAGCCGCCGTAGTACCGGGCGCCGGGATAGCCCTCGGCGTATTTGTTGGTCAGATGGCTGCCCATGGCCTCCATCACCGCGGGGGAGACAAAGTTCTCCGAGGCGATCAGCTCGATATGGTCGCGCTGGCGCTGCAGCTCGCGCATCATGGCGGCGTAGACTTCGGGGTCCTGGCGCTGGATGGTATTGTAAGGCATGATGGGTTCCTCCGATTCTATTTATCATTACCGCGGATATTATACCTGATACGCGCCTGCTTGGCAAGCGACAAATCCCCGGCGCTCTTGCATGTTTTTCAACGGCGTGTTAAACTTGTTTTATCCGAAAGAACGAGGTACGATTCGATGAAAAAGATTCTGTCCTTTCTTCTGAAGCTGCTTGGGATTCTGGTTCTCGCGGCGGCGATTCTCCTGGGCTGGCTGACGGCCACGGAGTTCAACCCCGCCCCGGTGGAGGCGGCCGAGGTCACCCGCGCGGGCGACGTGGACATGCTCAAGGGCGGGGACAGTCTCACCGTTTTGAGCTGGAACGTGGGCTACGGCGGTCTCGGCAAGGACTCCGACTTCTTCATGGACGGCGGCAAGGACGCCCGCTCCGCCGATGAGGCCACGGTCAAAGCCTATCTCGGCGG
Source organism: Candidatus Limivicinus sp. (assembly GCA_045117295.1). Classification (GTDB taxonomy): domain Bacteria; phylum Bacillota; class Clostridia; order Oscillospirales; family Oscillospiraceae; genus Limivicinus. The sequence continues at coordinate 4,361 of JBGUNL010000046.1, read as the reverse complement.
GATCTCCGCCGCCATTGAGGAGTCGGGGGCCGATCTGGTGCTGCTGCAGGAGGTGGACAGCGATTCCTCCCGCACCTACGGCATCGACGAGAGGAGCTTCCTCGACCGCGGCATGAGCTGTGAAACCTATGCCATGAACTACTCCTGCCCCTTTGTACCGGTGCCCGTGCCGCCCATCGGCAAGGTGCACAGCGGCCTGTACACCATGACCGATGATCTCATCATCGAACGGGCCGAGCGCATCTCTCTCCCCTGCCCCTTCTCCTGGCCGCTGCGCATCGCCAATCTCAAGCGCTGCCTGTTGGTCAGCTACCTGCCCATCGATGGCAGCGAGAAGCAGCTGGTGCTGGTCAATCTTCACCTGGAGGCCTATGACGACGGCGCGGGCAAGATCGCCCAGACCAAACAGCTGCGGGAGTTCATCACCGGCGAATACGAAAAGGGCAACTACGTCATCGCCGGCGGCGACTTCAACCAGGTCTTCCCCGGCTCGCTGGAGCGCTATCCCAACACCCACCCCGAAAACTGGGAGCCGGGCGTGCTGGACGCGGATCTGCTGCCCGCCGGCTGGACCCTGGCCTACGACCTCGCGACCCCCACCTGCCGCCTGCTGAACCAGCCCTATGACCCCGCGGATCTGGAGGGCACGCAGTACTACGTCATCGACGGTCTGATCCTCTCCCCCAACGTGGAGCTGAAAAACGTCGAGACCCTGGACGCGGGCTTTGCCAACTCCGACCACAATCCCGTCCGTCTCGAAGTCGTGCTGGGCGAGTGATCGCCCCTCTTGCCAGGAAGGAGTCCGCCCATGTCCGCCGCTCTGCATCAGATCCTCATCATCTTCATCGCCATTGCGGCAGGCTTTGTCTGCCGGAAGGCGGGCGTTTTGACCGAGGAGGCCACCGCCACGCTCTCCAATGTCGTGGTGAAGATCATCCTGCCCTTCTTTCTCTTCGCCTCCATCCTCAACACCGACGCCGGGGTGGACGCCTCCGGCGTGCTGACCGCCCTGGCCCTCTCCGCGGGCATGTTCCTGCTGAGTGCGCTGGCGGCTCTCATCGCGGTGCCGCTGATGAAGACCCCGGCGGAGGACCGGGGCGTCTATCTCTTTGAGCTGATGTGCGGCAACGTGACCTACATCGGCATCCCGGTCTGCACCGCGGTGCTGGGCGGCTCCGCCGCCTTCTACGCATCCCTGCTGAACATCCCCTACAACCTGATCTGCTTTTCCGTGGGCATCTATCTGCTGGCGGGCAAGCTGCCGCTGAAGCGGGCGCTGAACCCCGCCTTCCTCTCGGGCCTGGCCGCGGCGATCCTGTACATGCTCCGCGTGCCCGTGCCGCAGGTTTTTCTGCGGGGCTGTGCCTTTGTGGGGCAGGCCACCTCCCCCTGTGCCATGCTGGTCATCGGCTCGGTCCTGGCGGGCGTCCCCCTGCGCTCGATTTTCTCCGAGTGGCGCGCCGTCCCCTTTGTGCTGCTGCGCCTGGCAGGCATTGCGGCGCTGGTGGCTCTGCTCACCCGCCCGCTTCCCATAGATCCCGTGCTCAGGGGCGTGCTGATCCTGATGGCGGCCATGCCCGCCGCCACCAATTCCACCATGCTCTGCGCCATCTACGGCAGCAACAGCGCCCTGTCGGCAAAGCTGATCTTTCTCTCCACCGCTCTTTCCCTGGTGAGCCTCCCCCTCTGGGCGGCGCTGTACTTCGGATAAGAGATTCATTTCATCCATCAAAAGGAGCCTTTGATTTTGAACATTACCCAGGAAATTCTTCAGAGCTACGCGCGGCTGATCGTGCGCTCCGGCGCCAATGTGCAGCCGGGGCAGACGGTGCTGCTGTTCATCTCCGTGGACCAGGCCCGCTTTGCCGAGATGCTGACGGAGGAGTGCTATCTGGCCGGGGCGAAGAAGGTCCAGGTGGAATGGCAGAGCGACGGCATCTCCCGCCTGCACTTCCAATATGCCGGGCAGGAGGTTCTCTCCCGGGTGCTGCCCTGGGAGGAGGAGAAAGCCAGGCAGATGACCGAGGATCTCCCCTGCCGGATCTTTATCGAGTCCGAGGACCCGGACGCCATGGCGGGCATTTCGCCGGAGAAGCTCTCCGCCGTGGGACAGAGCCGCGCCCGGGTGCTCAAGCCCTACCGGGACGCCATCGACGGAAAGCATCAGTGGACGATCGCGGCGATTCCCTCGGAGAAGTGGGCGAAAAAGTGCTTCCCGGAGGACAGCGCGGAAACCGCCATGACCAGGCTCTGGGACGCGGTGCTGGCCACCGTGCGCATCGATGGCGAGCACGACCCCGTGGCCGCCTGGATGGAGCACACGGAATTCATCTCCCAGAAGGCCGCCTGGCTCAACGCCCAGGGCTTCCGCCGTCTGCGCTACCGCAGCGCAAACGGCACGGACTTTACCGTGGAGCTGATCCCCGACGCCCGCTGGGAGGGCGCCGCGGCGGTCAACAGCGCAAACGGCACGGCCTATATCCCCAACATGCCCACCGAGGAGATCTTCACCTCTCCCCTGGCCGGCAGCTGCGAGGGCACGCTGGTGGCCACCAAGCCCCTGTCCTGGAACAGCCAGCTGATCGAGAACTTCTCCCTGCATTTTGAAAACGGCCGCGCCGTCTCCTGTCGCGCGGAGAAGGGCCAGGCCCTGTTGGAGCAGATGCTGAGGATGGACGCATGCTCCGACATGCTGGGCGAGGTCGCCCTGGTGCCCAAGGAGAGCCCGGTCAACCGCTGCGGCTTTCTGTTTTACGAGACGCTGTTTGACGAGAACGCCTGCTGCCACGTGGCCCTGGGCGCGGGCTTCAAGGAGGTCCTGCCCGACGGGGACGATCTCACCACATCCGAGGCGCAAAAGCGCGGCGTCAACAACTCCATCATTCACGTGGATTTCATGGTGGGCTCCGAGGATCTCGCCATCGACGGCATCCGCGCCGACGGCAGCGAAGCCCCCATCTTCCGAAACGGTACCTGGGCCTGACCGGGTTTCTCAAAACGAACAAACGCAGACGAGGCCCCGTCCGAATCCTCTTTCGGACGGGGCCTCGTCTGCGCTGTTCTCCGGGGAACCGGGACATACGGCCGTTTACTTCGCGCTCTTGCGGTACATGAAGCCCCGGGCCGCCCGGATGGCAATCTTGTAGGGCAGCGGCCGCAGATCCCGGTCGGCCTCCTGCAGCTTTTCCCGGATGGGGATGCGCTGGGGGCAGTGCTGCTCGCATTTGCCGCAGCGGATGCACTGGGAGGCGAAGGCGGGCTCCCGGGTCAAGCCCACGGTCTGGATGAACTGTTTGCGTCCCTCGCTCTTCGACTCGGTGTACATGGTGTTCCAGCAGCGGAAAATGCCCGGGATGTCCACCCCCTTGGGGCACGGCATGCAGTAGCGGCAGCCGGTGCAGCCCACTCTCTCCTTTTCCCGGATGGCGCGCTTGACCTTTTCCAGGGTCTCCAGATCCGCCGCCGTCAGCTCCCCTGCCCGGGCAGAATCGGCGGTGCGGCAGTTGGCCCGGACCATCTCCAGGGAGTTCATACCCGAGAGCACCACCGTGACCTCAGGCTGGTTGTACAGCCAGCGCAGACCCCACTCCGCCGGACTCCAGCCGCGGCCGCTCTCCGCCATGGCCGCCTTTGCCGCCTCGGGCAGCATGTTGACCAGCTTCCCGCCCCGCAGGGGTTCCATGATCATCACCGGGATCCCTTTGGCCGCGGCAGCCTGCAGACCCGCTCTGCCCGCCTGCGCCACCTCGTCCAGGTAGTTGTACTGGATCTGGCAGAAATCCCAGTCGTAGTCGTTGAGGATCTTCAGGAAATTCTCCGTGTTGCCGTGGTAAGAGAAGCCGATGTTTCGGATGGCCCCGGCCTGCTTCTTCTCGGCGATCCACTCCAGGATACCCACTTTCTTGAGCTTCTCCCACATGGCCACGTCTGTCAGATGGTGCATGAGATAGTAGTCCACGTAGTCGGTGCGCAGGCGGCTGAGCTCTTCCTCAAAGTACCGGTCCACCGCCGCCCGGCTCCCAATCAGATACTGGGGCAGCTTGGTGGCGATGTTCACCTTTTCCCGGAGGTGATTGCGCTGGAAGATCTCCCCCACGGCGGCCTCGCTGCCGGAGTAGATGTAGGCCGTGTCAAAGTAGTTGACCCCGGCGTGATAGGCGGCCAGCAGCTCCTGCTCGGCCTTGTCGACGTCGATGCCGCCGCCCTTTCTGGTAAAGCGCATGCAGCCGAAGCCCAGGACGCTCAGGTCGTTTCCCTTTCGGTCTTTCCGGTATTGCATCGGATTGTCTCCTTGTTCAAATGGTTTTTCGCCGCGGCGGAACACAGTGCTCACAGGGCACCTTCGTCTGGCACAGGCCGCA
>JBGUNL010000045.1:0-2347 GCA_045117295.1 Candidatus Limivicinus sp. | reverse complement strand
GGCCAGCTTTTCCGTGGTGACTGCCGTTTTTTCGGCAGCCTTGGCGCTCTGCTTGGCGGTTTCCCGCGCCCGCTTCTGATACTCCCGTTTCAGCTTGTGCTTATACCACATCCTGGCGGCGGCGCTTTTAGCGGCCTCGGGCTGTTCCTGTGCAAACTTGCGGGCGTTGTAATCCGCCGTGGCCTTGATATACCGGGACTCGGCGCGGGCGGCAGCCTTGGCCGGGTGCTCCCGGACGGCCTGTTTCACCTTGCGTTTACCATAGTGGAGGGCAGCCTCCCCGGAACGCTCGACAAAGTGACCGCCCTCCACGCCTACGTTGTCATGCTCCTCCTGATAGATTTTCCCATGCACAAAGGCATGGGCCTCGGCCCCGGCCACCCGGCCTGCCCGCTTCACGGGGCCGGGTTTCTTGGGCGGCTTCTGTGCGACCAGCCGATCACGGGCCTTGCCCAGCTTTTCCTCCCGGCTCTCCATGCGGAGCTTGGATTTGTGGAGCTTGGCCTGTTCGCTGTCCTGATGAAACTTCTGGCCACCGTGACCAGAAGCACCGCCCGGTCTACTCTGTCTGTTTTCCATTGGCGGCGTCCTCCGGCTTGGTGGTCAGCAGATTGTAAATCTCTCCTCGGGGGAAACGGTCTGCAAACGGAATCGTCACGCTCCCATAGAACAGCAGGCCCTCACCGGAATTGGACTGCGTGATATAGGAAAGCTGGTGCTCTGATATGCCGATCTGCTTGGCGAGGATGGCCCGGTCGCTTTGAGCCTGTGACAAGAGGATCATAAAGTCCGTGTTGTCCAGAATGTTCTCGATCTCCCGGCTGGCCAACAGGTCTTTGACGTTCTGCGTCAGGGCCGACGGCACACAGCCCTTTTTGCGAAGCATCTTCCAGACGGCCACGAAGTAGCTGGCGGTCAGCGGATCGCGCAGAAGAATATGGAACTCGTCGAAGTAGCACCACGTCGAAACGCCGTTTTTGTAGTTGGCATTGACCGCCGAAGTGACAAAATCGTTGGTGATGTGCATGGCGATCTTGCGGAGGTTTTCACCCATGCCTTTCAGCACGAAGCACACCACGCGGGAATTGAGGTTGACGTTGGTGGGGTGATTGAACAGGTTGAGGGAGCCTGTGCAGTAAAGCTCCAATGCCGTGGCGATCCGCTTGGCCTCGGGTTCGGGCTGTTTCAGCAGCTCCTCGTACAAATCTTGGAGCAGGGGCGGCTTGGCCGTTTCCAGCCCCAGCGCGATCTCCCGGTACACCTGACGCACACAGCGGTCAATCACGGTTTTCTCAATGGGCTGCAAGCCCTCCTTGCCGCCCACGATCAGCTCGCACAGGGACAGCAGGAAGTCCGCTTTCATGGAAAGGGGGCTGTCCTCGTCGTTGACGCTCATTTGCAGATCCATCGGGGAAATGTGGTTCGGGCTGTCCGGGGCAATCTCGATCACCTGACCGCCCAGCCGCCGCACCAGCGGGGCATATTCTCCCATCGGATCTACAACCAAAATTCGATCCTGGGGAATGGTCAGAAACACATTGAGCAGCTCCCGCTTGGCGGCGAAGCTCTTACCACTACCCGTCGAGCCGAGGTACATTCCGTTGGCGGATTTCAGTTTTTTGCGGTCAGCCATGATGACGTTATGGGAAAGGGCGTTCATGCCGTAATAGAGGGATGGCCCATCCATGCGAAGCTCCCGCGTCATAAAGGGAATAAAGATGGCCGTGGAGCTGGTGGTCATGCCCCGCTGGATTTCAACGCCGTTATAGCCCAGCGCCAGCGAGGACATATAGCCCTGCTCCTGCTGCCAGTCCAGCCGCTTCAAAGCACAGTTATACTTCTGCGCGATGCCGCCCACCGTGAAAATATCGTTTTCCAACCGCTCCCGCGTGGGGGCGGTGTTGACGATCAGGAACGTCAGGAGGAACATTCGCTCATTTCGGGACTGGAGCTCGGCCAGCAGGTCTGCCGCGTCCTTGGAAAAGGTAACGAGGTCTGGCGGGAGAATATCGGGATCGTACCCAGCGCGGGTGGCCTTGCGCTGTTCCTCCACCTTCATTTTGTCGATGTCGGAGATTTTGCCCTTGACCGTCTTAATGGCCTTGACCTGATCCACCGTCTGAATGTGCATGGTGACGGTCAGCTCTGCGTCCAATTCCAAAATCTCTAACAGGAGCTTGTCCGACATTTCCGACGCCATGATCTGCAAGTAGGACGCCGCGCCCCACGTCTGGCCCACGCGGAACAGCCGGGACTGTCGGAAGTCGAAGCTGTCCGGGACGATAAAATCTTTCGTCCCCAGCCCGGTATGGGCGATGTCGGCCCACTTGAAGCGGAACGGCTCCCG
>JBGUNL010000044.1:0-39176 GCA_045117295.1 Candidatus Limivicinus sp. | reverse complement strand
GTGCTCTTTGCGGCGGGCCTGCTTGCCGCGGAGACGGAACTGCCGGTGGTTACATACAGCCGAAAAAAGAACTGCTACTACAACATCCGCAACGCCCCCTTTGCCGAGAAGCTGCCCTGCAATGTTCTCTACAACGTGGAAGACTGCTTCCTGATGGCGGGCGGCTCCATGCGGCCCGGCCGCGTGGACAACAGCGTCCTTGCCGACTATCTGCCGGATATGGACCCCTTCTTCCGGGTCTTCCTGAACCACCGGCGGGAGTGGGTAAAGATTGTCACCTACCTGCAGCGGGTATCCCAATGCCCGGCAGAGGGCCCGGTATCCCTGGAGGTCCGCGGCGCCTATCAGGTCAAGGGGGAGCGCAGCGCCAGGATCGAAGCGCCGGAGGCCGCGCTCCGGGATCTGGAGGAGATCGGATTCATTCAGAACCTGCAACTGGAAAAGGACCAGTATGTCTCCTTCTCCTTCCGGGATGGGCAAATCCGCACCTGGCTGCGGGATGTGGGCAGCGTGCTGGAGCTTTATGTCTACAAGGCCTGCCTGGATTCCGGCCTGTTTCAGGAGGTGCGCACCAGCGCGGTGGTGGACTGGGAGGGGGATCACCGCTCCAACGCTGTCAGCAATGAGGTGGACGTGATGTGCACCCGGGGCGTGACGCCGGTCTTTATCAGCTGCAAGACCTGCGAGGTGAAGACCGAAGCCCTCAACGAGCTGGCGATCCTCCGCGACCGCTTCGGCGGCAGGATCGCAAGGGCTGCCATCGTCACCGCGGAGAAGGGCGGCGCTGCCATGCGCAACCGCGCCTCGGAGCTGGGTATTCTGGTCATCGACCTGAACGATTTGACCGCCGGGCGTATCGGCGCACGGCTGAAAACCCTGATGAAGTAACAGACTGTCGACCAAGAGAAGCAGGAAAGGAGGCGCGAAGTTGGGCGAGAGACTGATTTTTCACGTGGACGTCAACAGCGCCTTCCTCTCCTGGGAGGCGGCCAGACGGGTGAAAAACGGGGAGGACGATCTGCGGCTGATCCCCTCCTGCATCGGCGGCGATCCCGAATCGCGCCGGGGCGTGGTGCTGGCCAAGTCCATCCCAGCCAAACAGTTCAAGGTCAAAACCGGCGAACCGCTGGCGCTGGCGCTGCGCAAATGCCCGCAGCTTGTGATCGCAAAGCCGGATTTTAAGCTGTATTCCTCCTGCTCCAAGGCCTTCAAGGACATCTGCCGCAGCTATGCCCCGGCCGTTGAGGAGTTTTCCATCGACGAATGCTTCCTGGATCTGACGGGAACCGAGCACATGTACCCGGATCCGGTGGCCCTGGCCCATGAGATCAAGGACCGTATTCGGGACGAACTGGGCTTTACGGTCAATATCGGCATCGGGCGCAGCAAGCTCTGCGCCAAGATGGCAAGCGATTTTGAAAAGCCAGACAAGGTGCACACCCTCTTTCCCGAGGAGATCCCGGACAAGATGTGGCCGCTTTCCGTGGGGGAACTGCTGTTTGTGGGCGGCGCCACCGTCCGGCGGCTGGAGGAGGAACGGATCTACACCATCGGGGAGCTGGCACACGCCGATCCGAAACGCCTGAAGCAGATCCTGGGCGACAAGATGAGCGCCCAGGCCCTGCAGTATGCCAACGGGGTGGATCATTCCCCCGTCCGGGAGGAGCCGGAGGAGGCCAAGGGCTTCAGCAACTCCGTGACTCTGGAGGAGAATGTGACAACGCTGGAGACGGCGGATGCGATCCTGCTGGCCCTCTCCGACAGCGTGTCCGCCCACATGCGCAGCAAGGGATTCAAAGCCCTGCAGGTGGGCGTCAGCATCCGCTATCTGGATTTTTCCAACCGCTCACACCAGTGCCGTTTGGAGTACCCCATCGACACCACGCGGGAGGTCTACAACCAGGCGCGGCGTCTGCTGCGGGAGCTATGGCGGGACCGCAGGCCCCTGCGGCTCCTGAGCGTGTCCCTGGGCAGTCTGACAAAGGAGGCCGGGGGAGAGCAGCTCTCCCTCTTTGAAGAGGAAAAACCGGTCAGCCGGGAGCGGGACGTGAAGCTGGAAAAGGCCATCGACGCCCTGCGGAGCAAATACGGTTCGGACAGCATCCAGCGGGGGACCGTGCTCTCCAGCGGCATCCGGGTGGCGGGCAAGTTCAAGGGCGGACAGGACGCAAAGGGCGGTGACCGATGAAGAACCGGCCCCTTGAAAACAAGCGGCAGGTTTTTGCCCTGGCCTTCTGCAGCCTCATGGCCGCCCTGGGCGCGGCGCTGATGCTGGTGGGCGGTGTTATCCCGGTAATGACCTACTGCTCGCCGCTGATTGCCGGGGTCCTGCTGATCCCGGTGCTGCGGGAGTACGGCGGCAGATGGGCCTGGCTCGTCTGGCTTGTGACAGCGCTGCTGTCCCTGATCCTCAGCGCGGACAAGGAAGCCGCCCTGTTCTACTGCTTCCTGGGGGAATACCCGATCGCGGCAAAGCGCATCCGGCAGATCAGGCCGCGGGCCCTGGCCTTTTTCTGCAGACTCCTGTATGTCGTTCTGGCGCTGGGCGCGCTGTACGGTCTGATCCTCTTTGTCTTCCGGCTGGATATCGGCATGGATGAACTGGAAAGCCTGGGGCACTATGCGGCGGCCGCGGCCTTTGTGCTGCTCGCGGTGACGATGCTGCTCTATGACCGGGTGATAAGAAATCTGGAAATCCTCTATGAACGCAGACTGCGCCCTCACCTGAAGCTCCCGCGCTGAACAAAAATGCAGAGAAGCGCCCCTCCCCGAGCAAAAAGGGAGGAGCGCTTCTGTTTTCAGTTTCTGCATTGTCTGCCGGTGTTGTCGATGAAGCAGTCGCCCTGAAGCAGGAGCTCCGTAATGGGCACGATGCGGTAGCCGTCCGCAATCAGAGCTTCCAGGATCCCGGGCAGGGCCTCGGGGGTATTCTCCGCCGCGTTGTGAAACAGCACAATGCTGCCCGGCTGCACCCGGTCCAGCACCCGCCGCCGGATCTCATCCGCGGAAATCCCTTTCCAGTCCAAACTGTCCACATCCCACTGGACCGCCGTCATACCCAGGGAGGAGACGGCCTGGATCACATGGTCGTCGTACTCCCCGTAGGGGCAGCGAAACAGGGTGGGCCGCACCCCGGTGATCTGCTCGATCTTGTCATTGCAGAGATTCACGTCCCGCACGATTTCACTGTGGCTCAGCTTGGAAAAATGGGCGTGGCTGGTGGAGTGGTTCATCACTTCATTGCCCGCATCCGAAAGGGCCCGGACGGATTCCGGGTATTTGTCCACCCAGTCCCCGACCACAAAAAAGGTGGCGTTGACGCCGTACTTGGCCAGAATGTCGATCAGGATCTGGGTGTCTTCGTTGCCCCAGGCGGCGTCAAAGCTGACAGCGATACTGCGGTCATCCCGCTGGACGCAATAGACGGGCAGCGCCCGCTTGGAGGCCGACACGCCCACCAGGGCAGGGGTGTTGACCACCCAGAAGATCCCGATCACCGCAAAGACCAGCGCTATGGCAGAAAGCGTGCTCCGGTGGCGCCGCAGCAGCTGTTTTCCGTTCATGGTACATCCCTCCTCTGGCACAGCTTATGCGCCGGGGGCCGGGGATATTTCGGAAGTCTTGCAGGCTGCGAAGGGTACCTGCGTTCTCGGCTAACGCTCGATGCAGTCCACGATTTCCCCGATGAACATGGTGTGGGGAGGGACGCGGGTGTAGATCCAGTCGGCCACCTCGGGCGGCACCCGCTCAACTTCAAACTGGTGCGAGTATAGCTTTCTGCACACGAAGGTCAGCTCGGCCTGCTTGAAATCCACGCCGTGCTCCACAGCCACCGGCTCCAGGGAGGTCAGGGCTACCTTGTCCCCTTCCCGGCCGGACTTGCTCCCCAGGATGCCGAGATCCCGCCGGTATTGTTCCGGGAAGAAGCTGACGGTGAAATAGTCGTTCTTCTCCAGATAGCTGTGGGTGTAGCGGGCAGGGGAGACATAGATGGTCAGCACTGGCTTTCCCTGGTGGGGCGGTCCCCAGATGGTTCCCATGCCGCCCCAGCCGATGGTCATGGTATTGTAGTCCTCAATGGTCCCCGCCGTAGCCAGCGCCCAGCGGTCGTTGAACATCTGAAAAACGTCGAATTTCTTTCCTGTGAAGTCCATTTTCCTGCCTCCTTTTATCTTTTCTGATGCAATTGTAACATTTCATGATACAATCTGCAAGGTCGGTCTGCGCAAAGCCTTCTGACTCCAATTCAAGTTTGGAGACGGATGTTTCCAGTTTGTTCACAGAAGATTCAGGCTGTATTCAGAAAACCTCCGTATACTCAAGGCAGAAAAACCCAAACAGGAGGTACCCATGAAAAGAATTTGCATGCTTGGCATTACTCTGATGCTTGTCTCCATACTGCTGCTCGGTGCATATGTGCAGACCGCCTGCGCGGCGGGAAACGCTGAGAAAAGTGCGGAGACCGCAGCGGCAGAGACTGCGGAGGAGACCGCGGAATTCACCGAAAGGGAACTGGACCAGAGCTATGACGCCGCAAAAGCAGTCAGCATCGCGCTCAAGGGCGACAGCGCGGAAAGCTCCTCCGCAGCGGTCGTCATGGACGGAAGCAACGTCTGCATCACCGACGAGGGCGTCTACGTCATTACCGGCACGCTCAAGGACGGCAGCATCATTGTGGACGCCGAAAAGAGTGACAAGGTGGAGCTGGTGCTGGACAATGCCTCCGTCACCAGCGCGAACTTTGCGGCGCTCTATGTCAGACAGGCGGATAAGGTCTTTGTCACGTTGGCTGCGGGCAGCAAAAACGAGCTCGTCAACGGGGGCAGCTTTGTCCTGATCGACGACAGCAACGTGGACGGCGCAGTCTTCTCCAAGGACGATCTGGTCCTGAAGGGGAGCGGCAGCCTCACCATCGCATCCCCCGCGGGCCACGGCTTGGTCTGCAAGGATGAGCTGGTCATCACCGGCGGCAGCTATGAAATCACGGCGCTCAAACACGGCCTGCAGTCCAAGGAGAGCATCGCCGTCTGTGATGCGGAGCTTGCCATCGAGGCGGGCAAGGACGGCATCCACGCCGAAGACTCCGATGCGGATAACGTCGGGGATGTGTATATCGAAAGCGGCAAGATTACCATCACAGCTGCCAGTGACGCCGTCAGCGCCGGAAACATCGTGACCGTCACGGGCGGCAGCCTGAATCTCTCCTCCGGCAAAACCGAGGACGTCAAGGGCATCAAGGGCGGAAACGGTGTGGATATCCGGGATGGCACGATTCAGATCTCCGTCACAGACGACGCCATCCATTCCAACGGCGATCTGGAGATCAGCGGCGGAACCATCACGATCCAGAGCGGTGACGACGCACTGCATGCCGACGGCGGCGTCTTGGTCAACGGCGGTACGCTGAACGTCACCGAAAGCCACGAGGGCATCGAGGGCCAGACCATTGAGATTTCCGGCGGCGAGCTCCACATCACCGCGGACGACGACGCGCTCAACGCGTCGGGCGGAAGCAGCGGCGCCAGCCCCTGGGGCAGAGGCGGCTTTGAGGTCAACGAAAACTGCGCCATCCTCATCTCCGGCGGCAAGCTGTATGTGAACACCAGGGGCGACGGCGTGGACTCCAACGGCGGCCTTGTGGTCACGGGCGGGGAGGTCTACGTCTCCGGCCCGACCAGCGGGGGCAACGGCTCCCTGGATTATAACGGCAGCGGCAGCATCAGCGGCGGCATCTTCGCGGCGGCGGGAAACAGCCAGATGGCCATGAATTTTGGCAGCAGCTCCACCCAGTGCGCGATGCTGGTCACCGTGGGCTCCCAGAAAGCCGGGACCGAGATCACTGTCACGGACCAGAGCGGAAAGAAGCTTTTCTCCTGGGCGCCGGAGAGCGATTACCAGTGCGTGGTACTGAGTCTTCCGGAGTTTCAGCAGGGGGAGACCTACACCGTCACCGCCGGCAGCAGTTCCACCACGGTACGCTTTGATTCCGTAATCTATGGCGCGACAAGCGGCATGGGCGGCATGGGTGGCATGCGCCCGGACGGCGGCGGGATGCAGCCCGGGATGGAGGGCGGAATGCCCGACAACGGCGGCATGCAGCCGGGTGGCGGCTTCGGCGGACACGGCGGCATGGGCGGACGCCCGGGCGGCCGCGGATAAAAACAGCGTAAACAGCCGGTATCCCATGGGATATCGGCTGTTTTGCCGGGAGCGGCGTCAACATGAAGTGCCCAAAAAAGCGACTTTCCAGAAAGTTTCAATTTATTGAAAATAATGATTGACAAACCGCGTCGCTTTTGCTATTATAACAAAGCGCTCAGGGGTCAGGGAACTGACCGGAACACAGAGCGATGCCGGTACGCCGCTGGTGTAGCTCAGTCGGTAGAGCAGCTGATTTGTAATCAGCAGGTCGGGGGTTCGAGTCCGTCCACCAGCTCCACCGAATCGCGCGAATTGCATATGGGGGAATTCCCGAGTGGCCAAAGGGGACAGACTGTAAATCTGCTGGCAATGCCTTCGGTGGTTCGAATCCACCTTCCCCCACCAACAAGAAGCACCATCCTTTTGGATGGTGCTTCTTGTTGGTATGGGTATTTGTGAAGGCAGATTCGAATCAAGCGGAAGTGATTGACATGCCGGTGGCATGTCAGAGCCGCGAGGCAGCCCGCCCGCAGGCGGGTGAATCTACCTTCCCGTGTGTAGTTTTCACTTTGCAAAAGAAATGGATCGGAAAGGATACGTGTCCGGCGATTGATTTATTCCGCACGTTTGTATATAATACAAGAAAACAAATGGGAATGGGGAGAGAGATGAGAAGATCCCAACGGGGCGGGGCCGTCTTTGTGTTCGTGGTTCTGCTGATTCTTGTGGTGTTGATCTGCGCGCTGGTGGTCGGCTTTCTGCTGGGCAGGCGCCCGAAGGAGGAGCCGGACCCCCACGCGGGGCAGGTGTATCTGTATGACGGCAACGACTGGATTTGGATGACGCCCCTGGAGGGTGTGCCGGCCAATACCCTGACGGCAGAGGATTTCTCCGACCAGACCGGGCAGATCCACTATACCGGGGACCGGTACACGGTCGTCCGGGGCGTGGACGTCTCGGAGCATCAGCGGGAGATCGAATGGTCCCGGGTCGCGGCCTCCGGCATCAGCTATGCCTATATCCGCCTGGGCTGGCGCGGCTATACCGAGGGCGGACTGTTTGAGGACGCCTACTATGAGACCAATATGCGCGGCGCCGCGGACAGCGGGCTGCGCTGCGGGGTGTACTTTTTCTCCCAGGCGGTGAACGTGGCCGAGGCCATCGAGGAGGCGCAGTTTGTCCTGGACCGCCTGGCGGACGTTCGGATGACCATGCCGGTGGTCTATGACTGGGAATTCGTGGAGGACGAAAACGCCCGGACCAAGGATCTCACGGTGGACGGGAGAACCGACTGCGCTGTGGCCTTCTGTGAGACCATCCGCCGGGCGGGCTATACCCCCTGCGTGTACTTCAACCGCAAGCTGGGGTATTACGGCTACGACCTGACGCGGCTGACGGATTACAAATTTTGGTTTTCCCTGCCAGAGAGTCCGTTTCCCAATTTCTACTACGCCTGTGATATGTGGCAGTACAGCTTTACCGAGAACGTCCCCGGGATCCGGGACGGCACGGACATGAATCTCTGGTTCATTCCCAACGAGCCCGTCCAGACGCCGGAGCCGGACATCCAGGTCAAGAAAAGATAAAGAAGCTTCCACAAAATGCAAACCCGCCCCGGGCATTAAGCCCGGGGCGGGTTTTCGGATGTGGGATCAATCCACGTGGAGGACAGCCTCCATGAGCTCCGCGGCGCTGACGTTGGGGTTGTGGTAGTGTTCGCGCCGGTCGGTGATGCTGCCCAGGGAGATGGCGCCCTTGGGGCAGTACTGCAGGCAGCCCAGGCACTGGACGCAGTCGGTGCCGAAGACGGGGCGGCCGGCGGTCATGGTGATGTTCCCGCGGGGACACAGCTTTGCGCACTGTCCGCAGCCGATGCAGGCGTCGCTGACGGCAAAGCCGGCGGCCTTCTTCTCGGCGATCTTGGGCCACATGGCGTTCTCCGCCGCGTTGAAGGCGTTGTGCGGGGGCTCTTTCTCCACGCGCTTGCCGGAGAGCACGTCCCCGGCGATGACCTTCGCGAGGGTCTCGGCCCGGCGTTGGGCCTGCGCGGCATCCATGGGGGGCATCATCATGGTGTGGGGGAAGAGCCAGATGCAGCTGCACTGGTGGGTGACGGTCTTCCAGTAGGACAGGGGAACAATCTTGCTCAGCTCGGAAAGGCCGGTGCCCGCATAGCTGGCGGACTGGCTGACGGCGAAGGTGTAGGTGCCGGGACGGAGCTTGATCTCCTTGACGTGCTTGAGGAAATCCACGGGAGCGCCGCCGCCGTAGCAGGGGAACACGAAGCCGATACGCTCGGCCCCGGTGGCGTCAGCGACGGCAGGGGAGGTGCGCACACTCACAATGTCGGTATCTCCCAGGACGGCGGCGATGTTCTTCGCCATATCCAGGCAGTTGCCGGTGCCGGAGTAACAATAGATGATGTTCTTGCTCATGTTGATGCTCTCCTTTGTAGGTTTTATCTGAATTGATTTTCACTCTTTTTCAGGCCGATTCAGCCGCGGTATGCGAGGGCCTCGGCGGCGGTGTTGGCAAGGTAGCGGATGACCTCCGCGGGGTAATTGCCCACGGCGGTCTCCCCGGTCACCATGACGGAGGCGGCACCGTCGCAGACGGCGTTGAACACGTCGCTCACCTCCGCCCGGGTGGGCACCGGGCTGTGTTCCATACTGGCCAGCATCTGGGTGACCACCATGAAGGCACGGCCCGCCGCGCAGCACTTGGCGGCGATTTCCTTCTGCACCCGCGGCAGCTGCCAGAGGGGCATGGCGTTGCCCAGATCGCCCCGGGCGATCACAATCTCGTCACAGGCGGGGATGAGATCGTCCAGATTCTCCACCCCCTCCAAGTTCTCGATCTTCGCAAAGAGCCGGATGTGCCCGCAGTCCGCGGCCTGCAGCGCCCGGCGTACCTGCTCCAGATCGGCGCGGTCCCGGACAAAGGGCTGCATCACGGCGGTGACGCCGTATTCGCGGGCGTGGGAGATGTTCTCCAGATCCCGTTCTGTCATGGTGGGGGGATGCAGACGGGAGCCCGGGAGGGCGATGCTCTTTCTGCTCTGCAGCGTCCCGCCGCGCAAAACGGCGGCCCGGGCGCTGGTTTCGGATGCGGAGCGGACCTCCAGCAGGAGTTTCCCGTCGTCCAGCAGAATCCTCTGCTCTGGAGCGAGATGGGGAAGCACCAGGTCCGGAACGGGTACGCCGCCAGCGCCCAGCGTCACCTCGCCGCCTTCCTCCAGGACAAGCGGTTCGGACAGCGTTCCGATCCGCAGCTCCGGGCCCTGCATGTCGATCAGCAGCTGGGCCTTTTTTCCGCAGCGGGCGGCTGCCGCATGCAGCGCGGCGATCTGGCCGGCGGCCTGGGGGAGACTGACATGTGAGAGATTCAGCCGCACCCCGGTCATACCGGCGGCGAACATGTCGCACAGCGTCTCCTGATCCGCGCAGGCCGGGCCGAGGGTTCCGTAGATATCCAGCATGGTATGTCCTCACAGTATGGTTAACAATCGATCCGGAGCAAAAGCCTGTCCCGAATCCTCTTCAGTATACCACCAAAACCGGAAAGCGCCAAGAGCGAAAAGAAAACAAATGCACCCGGTTGCGCCCGAGCTCTCGCCGTGGTATACTGCATACAGCAGAGAAGCCTTCGGAAGAACGGAAAAAGGAAGGAGACAAGCCATGAAGTTTTATAAATGCGATACATGCGGCCGGATCGTCGTCGCGGTCAGCGAAACCGACGTACCCCTGGTCTGCTGCGGCAAGCCCATGCGGGAGCTGGCCGCCGGAACCACCGACGGCGCAAAGGAAAAGCACGTCCCCGTCTGGGAGGTCAAGGACGGTAAGGTCTGCGTGACCGTCGGCTCCGTGGCGCATCCCATGCTGCCGGAGCATTTTATCGAGTTCGTCGCGCTGCGGACCAAGTTCGGCTGCCAGGTGAAAAAGCTGCACCCGGGGGAGGAGCCCAAGATCTGCTTTGCCATTCTGGAGGGAGACGAGGTGGTCGCGGTCTATGAGTACTGCAACCTCCATGGACTTTGGAAAGCCTGAGAAAAATGCATGCAAAACTCTCCGCCGTTTTCGGCGGAGAGTTTTTTATAAGCAGAAGCTGTTATTGCAACAGCGCCCGATAGGCGGCGAGGTTCTCGTCTCCGTGCACGCAGAAAACCACCCGCTCAAGGCCGCTGTTTTGCAGGTATTCCCTGACGGTGGCCACGGCGATGCGCGCCGCCTCTTTTTTCGGGAAGTGAAACACGCCCGTGGAGATGCAGCAGAAAGCCACGCTTTTGAGCCCGTTTTCCTCCGCAAGGGAGAGACAGGCGCGGTAGCAGGAGGCCAGAAGTTCCCGGTCCCGGTCGGTCAGAGGGCCGGTGATGATGGGACCCACGGTGTGCAAAACATGCCTTGCGGGGAGATTATAGCCTTTCGTGAGTTTGGCCGAGCCGGTGGGCTCCTCGTGTCCCTGGCGGCGCATGATGGCGGCGCACTCTTCCCGCAGCTGCAGGCCGGCCGCGGAGTGGATCACGTTGTCGATGCAGTTGTGCCCGGGCCGGAAGCAGCCGAGCAGATGGGAGTTTGCGGCGTTGACGATGGCGTCGGCGTCCAGACGTGTGAGATCTCCCTGCCAGAGCACCAGCCGGGAATCGGAGGGGAGGGCGGGCAGCTCCGATACATGGACGACGCCCTTCTGCGCAGCCTCCTCCCGCAGCAGCGCGTCCTGTGCCGCGAGGAATCTCTCCGGCAAAGGGCCGGGCTGGCGCACGTTCATCAGGCAGCGCAGCAGATAGCGCTGGCTGTCACGATCCCCGGGAATCTGCCGGGCCTCCCGGCGATATTCCGGCATCTCCTCCAAAAGTGCCCGGTTTAAGAATGAAATGGAATCGAATGTATCCATGCAACGCGTCTCCTGTTTTGCTTTTTTCCCATTATAAGGGCAAAACCGGACGCTGTAAAGTGTGCGAAAATGTGGAAAAAGCAGGGAGTTTGCTGTTGCTTCAAGACCATATTTGTTTTACAATAACCTATACAGACTATGTATCCTGCTTTGGTTCGGACAAGGAGACGGCCGGAACCGGAGCGTTCGACGCATCGACAAGCGAGGAGAGAGCGGCCAAATGAAAGAGGAAATTCTGAAGGTGTCCCTGTCCAGTGTGGCGCAGGCCCTGGCCATGGACTATTTCTGCATTTACTACGTAAACACGGACAACAACAAGTTCATCCAATACAGCGCGTCGGAGGAGTATCAGCGGCTGGGGCTGGCAAGCTCAGGGGACGACTTTGTTGCCTTTAGCCGGGATAGCTTTGAGCAGCTGGTGTACCCGGAGGACCAGGACGCTTTTCTGGAGCTGTTTACCAAGGAAAATTTGCTGCAGTCGCTGCAGCAGCACCACACCTTTACCATGACCTTCCGGCTGATGTTCGGCGATATACCCACCTACGTCCATCTGAAAGCCACCAGGATGAACGACAGGACCGGCAAGCACATTGTCATCGGCATCTCCAGTGTGGACGAGCAGATGCGTGCCAGGGAGGCCTATGAAAAGGCGCACCATTCCAGCCTGACCTTCTCCCGCATCGCCCAGGCCCTGGCGGAGGACTACTTCACCATCTACTACGTGGACATGGCCACGGATTATTTCATTGAATACAGCAGCGACGACGCCTACAAGGCGCTGAATATGGAGACCAGCGGGGAGGACTTTTTCAACCTCAGCCGCAAGAACATCTGCAGAGTCATGTACGAAAAGGACCTGGAGAGCTTCCTCTCGGTCTTTACCAAGGAGAACATCCAGCGCGTGCTGGATGAGCACAAGGTTTTCACGCTGACCTACCGCCTGGTGCTGGACGGCGAGCCCACCTACGTCAGCATGAAGATCACCCGAATGAAGGACAACGACGGCAACCACATCATCATCGGCGTCAACAATATCGACGCGCAGATGAAGCAGCAGGCGGAGCTGGAGAAGGCCGAGAAGGAGCGCCTGACTTACAGCCGCGTGGCCCAGGCGCTGGCGGGGGACTACTTCTGCATCTATGTGGTGGACCCGGTCACGGACCGCTTTGTGGAATACAGTGCCACCAGCAATTATGAGAAGCTGGGCATCGAAAAAGGCGGGGAGGATTTCTTCAACCTCAGCCGCCGGAATATCCAGCGCGTCATCGATCCCGAGGATCAGGACCGCTTCCTGTCCGTTTTCACAAAGGACAATGTGCTCTCGGAACTGGAAAAGAGCGGGATATTCACCATCAAGTACCGGCTGCTCTTCAGCGGCGAGCCCACCTATGTCAGTATGAAGGCCACGCTGCTGGACGACCGGGACGGAAAGCACATCATCATCGGCATCAACAACATCGACATCCAGATGAAGCGCGAAAAGCAGTACCAGGAGAGCCTGACCAACGCCCGCAACCGGGCCAAGAACGACTTTCTGGCGAACATGTCCCACGATATCCGGACTCCGATGAACGCCATCGTGGGCTATACCAACATCGCAAACGCCCATCTGGACGACCCGCAGACCGTGCGCGACTCCCTGGAAAAGATCGGCTCGTCCAGCCATTTTCTGCTGTCGCTGATCAACGACATTCTGGATATGTCCAAGATTGAGAGCGGCAAGCTGCAGCTCAACTACGCCCCCTGCGATCTGGAGGAAGTCCTCCGCCGCATCGAAGACATCACCGCCCTGCAGGCCAGGAACAAATCCCTGCAGATCTCCTATAAGCGCTCAGGGTTGAGGCACATGCTGATCAATGCCGATGAGCTGCGCATTGAACAGATCCTCATCAACATTATCAGCAACGCCATCAAGTACACGCCCGAGGGCAAGAGCGTGGAGCTGCTGGCCGAGGAAGAGGAGCTTCCCGGTCAAAAGAAGAACCGCTATCGCTTCGTGATCCGTGACACCGGCATCGGCATCAGCGAGGAATATCTGCCCCATATTTTCGAGAGCTTTACCAGAGAACAGAAGACCACCATTAATCGCATCCAGGGCACCGGCCTGGGCCTGGCCATCACAGCGCGGGTGGTGGAGATGATGGGCGGTACCATCTCGGTCAAGAGCAAACCGGGCGAGGGCTCGGAGTTCACGGTGGTTCTGGAGCTGGAGGCTCTGGAGGAGCTGGACCGGGCCGAGGAGGAGCAGGCGGACATTGAGCGGGATCTGAGAGGAAAGAAGATTTTGCTGGTGGAGGATAACGACATCAACGCCGAGATCGCGGGTATGGTGCTGCGGGAGTTTGGGCTGGCCGTGGACCGCGCCTTCAACGGCCAGGACGGCTTTGAGAAGCTGCGGGACGCAGGAGAGGGCGTCTACGGCGCCGTGCTGATGGACATTCAGATGCCCGTTTTGAACGGCTATGACGCCACGCGGGCCATCCGGGGCCTTGCGGGAAGCTATTATCAACAGGTGCCCATCATCGCCATGAGCGCCAACGCCTATAACGAAGACGTGAAAGAAGCGCTGGATTCCGGGATGAACGCGCATATCGCGAAGCCCTTTGATCCCATGGATCTGCTCCGGCTGCTGCGGGAAATGGTCCTTTGACAGACTGCGGAAGGAGAGATTATATGCCGGAAACCCATCTGAAGTTCCACTCTGCCAACGGCAAGCGGCGGATTCTGGTGGTGGAGGATGAGCCCATCAACCAGGAGATTCTCCGCCTCATTCTGCAGGATTCCTATGACGTGCTGATGGCGGGGACCGGGACGGAAGCCCTCCGGACGGTGCGCGAGTATTTCGATACCCTCAGCCTGATCCTGCTGGATCTGAACCTGCCGGACATGCACGGGCTGGAAGTGCTGCGCCAGGTGAAATCCAGTCCCGAGAGCGGCCGTCTGCCGGTCATCGTCATGACGGCGGAGAAGGAGGCGGAGGTGGAGAGCCTGTCCCTCGGCGCCATCGACTTTATCCCCAAGCCCTATCCGCAGCCGAAGGTGGTGCTGGCCCGGGTCCTGCGGACCATCGAGCTGTCCGAGGATCGGGACATTATCCGCTGGACGGAGCGGGACCCGCTGACGGGCCTTTACAACCGGGCCTTCTTTTACCGCTACGCGGCGCAGTTTGACGTCTACCACAAGGATCTGCCCACCGACGCCATCGTCCTGGACATCAACCACTTCCATGTGATCAATGAGCGCTACGGCCGTGCCCGCGGAGACGAGCTGCTCCGCAGCGTCGGGGACAAGCTGCGCGCGATTGTGGGGGATTCCGACGGCATCGTCTGCCGCCGGGAGGCCGACACCTTTCTGGTCTACTGCCCGCACCGGGCGGACTATGAGAATATCTTGGAGCAGGCCGCCGTCATCCTGCGGGGCGACGGGCGGAACACCAACCGGGTGCGTCTGCGCATGGGCGTCTACTCCAATGTGGATAAGTCCATCGACATGGAGCGGCGCTTTGACAGGGCCAAGCTTGCGGCGGACACGGTAAAGAACAGCTTCACCAGGGCTGTCGGAATCTATGACGACTCCCTGCGGGAGTCGGAGGTCTTTGCCGAGCAGCTGATCGAGGATTTCCCGGATGCGATCCGGGAAAAGCAGTTCGAGGTCTATTTCCAGCCCAAATTCAATATCTGCGGGAAAACACCGGCGCTCAGCAGCGCGGAGGCGCTGGTGCGCTGGCGGCATCCCCAACTGGGCACGGTCAGCCCCGCCACCTTTGTGCCCCTGTTTGAAAAGAACGGCCTGATCCAGCAACTGGACAACTACGTCTGGCGCGAGGCAGCGGAACAGATGCGGCAGTGGCGGGAGCACCTGGGCGTCACGGTCCCCGTGTCGGTGAACATCTCCCGCATCGACATGTATGATCCCGCGCTGGTTGAGAAGCTGGACGCCATCGTCCGGGACAACGGCCACGCGCACAGCGAGCTTTTCCTTGAGGTTACGGAATCCGCCTACACGGAAGACTCCGCCCAGATCATCGAGACCGTCAAGCAGCTGCGTGAAAAGGGCTTCAAGATCGAAATGGATGATTTCGGGACAGGCTACTCCTCTTTGAACATGATCACCACCCTGCCCATTGACGCTCTGAAGCTGGATATGGGCTTTGTGCGGAACGCCTTGAAGGAGCGCAAGGCCACCCGGCTTCTGGAGATGGTGATCCAGCTGGCGGAATCGCTGGAGGTGCCGACCATTGCCGAGGGCGTGGAGACGGCGGAGCAAATGCTGACCCTCAAAAGCATGGGCTGCGACGTGGTCCAGGGCTACTATTTCTCCAGACCCCTGCCCACAGGGGAGTTTGAAGCCTTCCTCGCCGCGGCAACGGCACATTGACGCAGAACAAATAAAAACCGCCGTCAAGCGGCGGAGCACAGAAAAGAGGCCGATGCGAAAGCATCGGCCTCGTGTCCGTTATGGAAGCTTAGTACATGCCGCCCATGTCGGGAGCTGCGGGCATGGGAGGATTCTTCTCGGGGATGTCGGCAACCAGGCTCTCGGTGGTCAGAACCATGGAGGCCACGGAGGCGGCGTTTTCCAGGGCGCTGCGGCAGACCTTGGTCGGGTCGACGATGCCGAAGCCCAGCATATCGCCGTAGCGGTCGCCGGCGGCGTCATAGCCGTAGTTGGTGTCGCCGCTGCCGTAGACGTTGTTCAGAATGACGGCGCCCTCCAGACCGGCGTTGAACGCAATCTGCATGATGGGGGCCTTCAGGGCCTTGGCGACCAGCGCGGCGCCGGTCTTCTCGTCACCCTCGAGAGAGGCGGTGAGCTTGTCGGCGGCCTTGGCGGCGATGACGTAAGCGGTGCCGCCGCCGGGGACGATGCCTTCGGCAACAGCGGCGCGGGTGGCGTTGAGGGCGTCCTCGATGCGGAGCTTCTTCTCCTTCATTTCGGTCTCGGTGGCGGCGCCGACCTTGATCACGGCAACACCGCCGGACAGCTTGGCAAGACGCTCCTGCAGCTTCTCACGGTCATAATCGGAAGTGGTGGTCTCCAGCTGGCGTTCGATCTGCGCCACGCGGGAACGGATCTCCATAGGATCGCCGGCGCCGTCGACAATGACGGTGTTTTCTTTGCTGACCTTGACCTGGTGCGCCTGGCCCAGCATGTTCAGGGCGGCGTCCTTGAGCTCCATGCCCACGTCGGAGGAGATGACCTGGCCGCCGGTGAGGATGGCGATATCCTGCAGCATTTCCTTGCGTCTGTCGCCAAAGCCGGGGGCCTTGACGCAGATGCAGGTGAAGGTGCCGCGCAGCTTGTTGAGCACGATGGTGGCAAGGGCCTCGCCCTCCACGTCCTCGGCGATGATCAGCAGCTTGCGGCCTGCCTTGACGATCTGCTCCAGCAGGGGCAGGATGTCCTGAATGTTGGAGATCTTCTTGTCGGTGATGAGGATGAGCGCGTCGTCAATGACGGCTTCCATCTTGTCGGGATCGGTGACCATGTAGGGGGAGAGGTAGCCGCGGTCAAACTGCATGCCCTCGACCACGTCGCTGTAGGTCTCGGCGGTCTTGCTCTCCTCGAGGGTGATGACGCCGTTCTGGCTGACCTTCTCCATGGCCTCGGAAATCAGGCTGCCGATGTGTTCGTCGCCGGAGGAAATGGTGCCGACGCGGGCGATGTCCTTGGAGCCGCTGACGGGCTGGGAGATGCCCTTCATGGCCTCCACGGCGGCCTCGGCGGCCTTCTGGATGCCCTTCTTCATGACCATGGGGTTGGCGCCCGCGGCCAGGTTCTTCAGACCCTCGCCGATCATGGCCTGGGCCAGGACGGTGGCGGTGGTGGTGCCGTCGCCGGCAACATCGTTGGTCTTGGTGGAGACTTCCTTGATCAGCTGCGCGCCCATGTTCTCAAAGGCGTCCTCCAGCTCGATCTCCTTGGCGATGGTGACGCCGTCGTTGGTGATCAGGGGAGAGCCGAACTTCTTGTCCAGAACCACGTTGCGGCCTTTGGGGCCGAGGGTAATCTTCACGGTATCGGCCAGCTGATTGACGCCGCGCTCGATAGCCTTTCTTGCTTCTTCACCGTAAATAATCTGCTTAGCCATGATAGTTCCTCCTAATGCTTACTCGATGATTGCGAGAATATCGGACTGGCGGACAATGGTGTACTCCTGCTCGTCGAGCTTGACCTTGCTGCCGCTGTACTTGCCGACCAACACGTTCTGGCCGGGCTTGACGATCATTGCGACCTCGTTGCCGTCGACCATGCCGCCGGGGCCGACTTCAACGACTTCGTAAACCTCGGGCTTCTCCTGAGCGGAGGAGGTGAGGAAGATGCCGGAAGCGGTGCGCTCTTCGGCCGCGTTCTGCTTGAGAACAACTCTGTCTGCCAAGGGTTTGAGTTTCATGCGTATATACCTCCAATTTTTATTTACCAAAAATCAGCATCGTTAGCACTCAACATACCTGAGTGCTAACGATGCTTATCATACCACACTTTTCTAATTTTGCAAGAGGGGGACCATAAAAAACCAATCAAAACTTTTTGAATTTTTTGTGACCTTGTGCCAAGTATAAAAGGAGCTCAGCGCTCCGGGTCCTCAAAGAAGCGCATGCCCCGCGGAACAATAAGATTCAGGGCTTTGGGAATCAGCTTCATGCAGACGTGCCTGGCGTAGATCGCCTCCCCGTCGACATTGATCACGTTGTCCTCCTGAAAATCGATTTCCAGACAGTCGCCGCGCAGATGCGTGATGATTTCGGGATAGTCGTCCGCCCTGCCTTTGGCGTACTTGCCGATGCGGCGAGCCAGAGTAAGCAGACTGACCCCGCGGACAATGTAAAAATCAAGGACCCCGTCGTCCGGCCGGGCATGCAGACTCGGATTGAAGCCGCCGCCGTAGAAGCGGCCGTTGCAGGCGGCGATCAAGGCCTGCTCCCCGTCGGCTTCAAAATCTCCGCAGCGCACATGCATGGGGCGGTTGATGCCCTTGAAGACATTGACCGCGGCGGAGACCACATACGCAGTGGGGCCGCCGAGCAGCGGAAGCCGGCTGTATGTATGCACCTCGGTGCCGATCCTGGCGTCAATGCCCACCGAGCAGATGTTGGCGCTGCAGCGGCCGTTGCAGTCAATGAGATCAATGGGGCGCACGCTGCCGTGGATCAGCGCGTCCAGATCCCGGAACAGATCCTTTTCCTCCCCGAACATGCGGCAGAAGTCGTTGCCGGTGCCGGTGGGGAAGGGGCAGACCGCCACATTCGGCAGCAAAGCCGCGCCGCAGACGCACTCGTTGAAGGTGCCGTCCCCACCGCAGGCATAGACGCGAAGGGGCTCTCCGTCGGCTGCCCGCTCGCGGATGATATCCGGCGCATCCATGGGGCCCTTGGTCACACAGATCTCAAAGCTGTCTTTGCTGCCGCAAAAGGCGCTCACAGCCAGGGCACGCACATAATCGGTCTTGTCCTTGCCGCCCGCAACCGGATTGACAACAAATAGATGCTTCATGCATTTGTCACATTCTTTCTCTGCGTTTTCTTTCTATTTGAAGTACATGTAGAGATCGCACTTGATCATGCCGTTGTAGAGCTTGCGCTTCTTGTCCGCGGTCTTGCCGAAGCAGCGCTCAAACTCCGTGTGGGAGGAGAGCAGGTACAGTTGCCAGTTGGGGCAGCTTTGCAGCGCCTTTCCGAAGCCCCGGTAGAGCTCCTCCGCCTCCTGTTTTTCCATGATTCGCTCGCCGTAGGGGGGATTGGTGACGATCACGCCCCGCTCCGTCTGCCGGTCAAAGGCCATGGCGTCGGCCTTTTCAAAGCGGACCACGTCCTCCACACCGGCACGGCGGGCGTTTTCCCGGGCAAGCTCCAGCGCCCTGGGATCGATGTCGCTGCCCACAATGCGGTAGTCGCCGTGATACTCCTTGGCGCGGGCCGCCTCCCGCTCCAGCTCCCAGACCTTGGCCGGGATGCTCTTCCACTGCTGGGCGGTGAAGGAACGGTTCAGACCCGGTGCGCGGTTCTTCGCGATCAGCGCGGCCTCGATGGGGATGGTGCCGCTGCCGCAGAAGGGGTCGCAGAAGTCGTCCCGCCCGCGGTATCGGGAGAGCTTCACCATGGCCGCCGCCATGGTCTCCTTCAAAGGCGCCGCGTTGTGGGCCGGACGGTAGCCCCGCTTGTGCAGCCCGTCGCCGGAGGTATCGATGCAGAGGGAGACCTGGTCCTTCATGATGGAAAACTGAATCTGATACAGAGCGCCGCTCTCGGGAAACCACTCCAGCGAATAGACACTTTTCAGCCGCTCCACCACCGCCTTTTTGATGATGCTCTGACAGTCGGAGACGGAGAAGAGGGCGGAGTTGAGACTGTAGCCCTTGACGGGGAAGGCGGCGTCCCGGGGGAGGATGGACTCCCAGGGCAGGGCTTTGGTGCCCTCAAAGAGCTGGTCAAAGGTTCTGGCTTCAAAGCTGCCCAGCTCGATAAGTACGCGCTCGCCGATGCGCAGGCAGATATTGGCCTTGGCAAGCGCGGTCTCGTCGCCGCTGAAGTAGACGCGCCCGTTTTCCGCGGTCACGTCGGGAAGATCGAGCCGCTTGAGCTCGTCGGCAATCGGTCCCTCCAGCCCCAGCAGGCAGGGGACACACATTCTGTAGTTCATAGTTTCTCCCTGATTCTGTTATCTTCGTGAGTTTACTACAAAAAATTTAACTTGTAAATGCGTTTGAAAGAAAAACTCCCCGTTTGAAAAACGGGGAGGAGAAGAATACGCGATCAGAACAGGCCCACGGCCTTGAGCAGGGGAACGAAGAGGATGGGGAGGAAGATGCCTGGGAGCATATCGCCCACCTTGAAGCGCTCCTTGCCGAGCCCCACCAGATTGCAGGCCATGGCCAGGAAAATGGGCCCGCCGGTGGCGGACATCTCGTTGATGACCTCCGGGGTCAGAAAAGGCTGGGCCGCGGAGGCCAGCAGGGTCAGCGCCCCCTGGAAAATAAAGAGGGGAACGGCGGCGAAGATGACGCCGGAGCCAAGAGCC
This sequence comes from Candidatus Limivicinus sp., assembly GCA_045117295.1. GTDB lineage: Bacteria > Bacillota > Clostridia > Oscillospirales > Oscillospiraceae > Limivicinus. The sequence goes on along the minus strand of JBGUNL010000044.1, from coordinate 19,127 downwards.
GAGGCAAAGGCCAGGGAGCTGACCAGGTCCATGATGCTCTTGGTGAAGAGGATGCTGTAATCATGCTCAAGCCCGGCGCGGATGGAGCCGAGGATGGTCATGGAACCGATGCAGAACAGCATGAAGCAGGTCACGACGGCCTCGCCGAAGGGGCCCTTGCCCAGCGGGGTGTTGGCGAGCTTGCCCTTGGCCCAGTCCGCGGCGCCGTTGATGCGGTCGTCCAGCTTGAGCAGCAGGCCGATGAGCGTGCCGATCACCAGGGAGAGGACCACCACAAGAAAGTTCATGGTGTTTGCCGCGCTCTGAATACCGATACAGGCGGTGATGAAGCCCATGACCTTGATGAAGGTCTCCGAGTATTCCGGGCGGATGCGGTTCCCGAACAGGGTGCCGACGGTACCGCCGATGATGACCGTGATGACGTTTACGATGGTTCCGAGCATGGGGCAGGACTCCTCTTTTTGCAGAATGTGAAAGCATTTTAACATAGCGCTATGCAGGATTCAACAGCCAAAGTGAATAAAAATGAGAGATTTGCAGAGGGGATTTCAAACAAAAGAAGAAAAACTTTACTTTTCTATCCCGAGCGGATATAATAAACTGCTAAGACTATGTAAGGAAGTTTGTTATGCCGGATTACAGAAAAGAAATCGAACGACGCAGAACCTTTGCGATCATTTCCCACCCGGACGCGGGCAAGACCACGCTGACCGAAAAGCTCCTGCTCTACGGCGGGGCGATCCAGCTGGCGGGCTCCGTCAAGGGCAAGGCCACGGCCCGCCACGCGGTCTCCGACTGGATGGAACTGGAGAAGCAGCGCGGCATCTCCATCACCTCCTCGGTGATGCAGTTTGAATACGAGGGCTATTGCGTTAATATTCTGGATACCCCGGGCCACCAGGACTTTTCCGAGGATACCTACCGCACGCTGATGGCGGCGGACTCTGCCGTCATGGTGATCGACGCGGCCAAGGGCATCGAGCCCCAGACCCGCAAGCTCTTCAAGATCTGCGCCATGCGGCACATCCCCATCTTTACCTTTATCAATAAGCTGGACCGGGAAGCCAGGAGCCCCTACGAACTGATGGAGGAGCTGGAGACGGAATTCGGCATCGGCACCTATCCCATGAACTGGCCCATCGGCTGCGGCCAGGATTTCAAGGGCGTCTATGACCGGGAGGCCAAGCAGATCCTTGCCTTCAATGAATTTCACCGCGGGCAGAGCAAGATCCGCGCCATCGAGTGCAGTTTGGACGAGACGGAGAAGCTGGACGAGCTGATCGGCGCCAGACTCCGCACCCAGCTTGCCGACGACATCGAGCTTCTGGACGGCGCCGGGTACGAGTTTAATCTGGACGAGGTGCGGGCCGGCAGGCTCAGCCCCGTGTTCTTCGGTTCGGCGCTGAACAACTTCGGCGTGGAGCCTTTCCTGGAACATTTCCTCCACATGACCATGCCGCCGCTGCCGCGCATTTCGGACAACGATATCGTAGATCCCATGGACGAGCACTTCTCCGCCTTTGTATTCAAGATCCAGGCCAACATGAATAAAGCCCACCGGGACCGCATCGCCTTCATGCGCGTCTGCTCCGGCCGCTTTGAGCGGGACAGGGAGTATTTCCATGTACAGGGCGGCAAGGCTCTCCGCCTGGCCCAGCCCCAGCAGCTCATGGCCCAGGAGCGCGCCATCATCGACGAGGCCTACGCCGGGGACATCATCGGCGTGTTCGATCCCGGCATCTTCTCCATCGGCGACACCATCTGCGAAAAGGGGATGAACGTCCGCTTTGAGGGCATCCCCACCTTCGCGCCGGAGCACTTTGCCGGGGTGGAGAGAATCGACACCATGAAGCGCAAGCAGTTTGAAAAGGGGATCCTGCAGATCGCCCAGGAGGGCGCCATTCAGATCTTCCACGAGCCCTATACCGGTGTGGAGGAAGTCATCGTGGGCGTGGTGGGCGTGCTGCAGTTTGAAGTGCTGGAATACCGCCTGCGCACCGAGTACGGCGTAGAGATCCGCCGCCGCTCCATGCCCTTCGAGCATGTGCGCTGGGTGGAAAACGAGGAGATCGACATCGGGGCGCTGAACCTGACCAGCGACACCAAGTGGGTCCAGGATTTCAGAGGCAACAACCTGCTGCTGTTTACCTCCGAGTGGTGCATCAACTGGGCCCTGCAGAAGAACGAGGGTCTGAAGCTGGGCGAATTCAACCGCAACTGAAAGGAGCAGCCATGGCCGAGGGACTGAAAATCGAAATCTTCAGAATGAAGAACGCGGAGGAGTTTACCAGCGCGCTGGCAGATCCGGACTGCCGCATGGAGACCGGCAGCGGCGCCGCCATGACGGCGGCCGTGTCCGCCGCGCTGCTGCACCGGGCGGCCGCCCTTGCCCTGGAAGCCTGTCCCGACAGCGAGCGCGCAGACTATCTGGAGCGGAACACGGAGATTATCCGGAAGTATATGGTCCACCTGATCGACGAGGACGTCAAGGCCCGCGGGCCTCTCAGCCGCGCCCTGAAGGAGGGCGGCGAGCGGGAGATCGAGGCCGCCCGCCAGCCGGCCGTCGCCATTTGTGGGGAGATCGTCAACATGATGAACCAGAGCATCGCCCTGGCGGAGGAGCTTGTCTCCCTCTGCCCGAAGGCTGCCGCCCACTATGTGGGCGAGAGCGTGGAGCTGGCCCTGGCCGCGGTGAAGGCCGCCCGGATGTATATCGTGGATCTGTCCGACTACTGCTCGGACGACACCTACCGCTTCGTCATCCGCCGGGAAAATGAAATTACCCTGGAGCAGTGCACAAAGACCGCCGAGGCGGTGCTGGCCAGGGTGGAACAGTCGATTTAACACAGAGCATCCAGACAGGAGGGATGAGCATGGACGCGAACATTGCCAGACTCAAACAGTGGATCGAGGAGAGCGACAACGTGGTGTTCTTCGGCGGCGCCGGCGTCAGCACCGAGAGCGGCATTCCCGACTTTCGCAGTGTGGACGGCCTGTACAACCAGAAGTGGAAATACCCGCCCGAGACCATTTTGAGCCATAGTTTTTTTGCGCATGATCCGGCGGAGTTCTACCGCTTTCACCGGGAAAAGCTGGTGATCGACGGGGTCAAGCCCAACCGCTGCCATACGCGCCTGGCCGAGCTGGAGCAGGAGGGCAAGCTCAAGGCCGTCATCACCCAGAACATCGACGGCCTGCACCAGCTGGCCGGCAGTCAGAACGTGCTGGAGCTGCACGGCAGCATTCTGCGCGCCTACTGCTCCCGCTGCCGCAAGAGCTATGACGCGGACGTGATCAACCACGGCACCGGCGTGCCCCGCTGCAGCTGCGGCGGCGTCATCCGGCCTGACATCGTCCTCTATGAGGAGCCCCTGGACAACGACGTGATGATGCGCGCCATCCACTATATCCGCCAGGCGGATGTGCTGATCGTGGGCGGCACCTCGCTGCGGGTCTATCCCGCCGCGGGCCTCATCAACTATTACCGCGGAAATAAGCTGGTGCTCATCACCCGCAGCTCCACCCCCGCGGAGGCCGACCTGGTGATTCACGGCCGGATCGGCGAGGTCTTCGGGCAGATCTGAGAAAAACCGTCAGGAGTCAACATGGGTAAAGGAAAGCTGATCGTTCTGGAAGGCATTGACGGCAGCGGAAAGTCTGCGCAGTACCGCCGTCTCTGCGCCAGAATGGAAAAAGATAAAATCGCGTATAATCATATTGTTTTTCCCCGCTATGACAAGGACAGCAGCGCGCTGATCCGCATGTATCTGGGCGGACAGTTCGGCACCAGTCCCGCGGACGTGAACGCCTATACGGCATCCACCTTCTACGCGGTGGACCGCTTTGCATCCTACCGGGAGGACTGGGGAAAAATCTACGAAAACGGCGGACTGATCCTGTCCGACCGTTATACCACGTCCAATGCTGTCCACCAGGGCAGCAAGCTGTCGGATGCGGAGCTGCCGGATTTCTTTAACTGGCTGTCCGATCTGGAGTATGGGAAGATGGGCCTGCCGGAGCCGGATCTGGTGATCTACCTGGATGTGGATCTGGAGACCTCTCTGCGCCGCATGCGCCGCAGAGAACAGAAGAACCACACCCAGGCGGATATCCACGAGAAGGACAACGGATATCTGGCCCGATGCCTGCACACGGCGGATCTGGCCTGCGAGCATTACGGCTGGCGCAGGATTCCGTTTATGAAGGACGGCGCGGAGCGCGAGGCGGACGAGAAAAACGCGGAGATCTACGCGCTGATCCTGGAGACGCTGGGAAACAAATAAGTTCCTTCATCGTCCAAAGGGCAGAAAAAGAGGGGCCCTTGGGCCCCTCCGCACCGCTCAGTTGCAGCAGCCGCAGCCGTTGTTGTTGCCGCAGCAGCAGTCGTTGTTGCAGCCGCAGCCGCAGCCGCCAAAACCGTTGTTGCCGTAACCGAAGAGGATGATGATCAGGATGATCAGCCAGACGTTGCTGTTGTTACAGGAATTGCAGAACATAATAGTGTCCTTTCTCCGCACGGGAGACTCTCTCTGCAGCCGCCCCGTGCGGTCGGGCGGATGCTTTTGTCGCTGGGCGGTTGGAAGCGGCGAAACTCGCCGCCGCTCGTGCTATCCTATGTAGGCCGCTCTCTGCGTGTTCCTTTTCCCTGCCATGAAGGAGAATGTCATGTCCGACGAACTTGAGAAAATCAATGAAATATTCCGCATCCAGGACGAGCACGGCAAGACCGAGGAGGAGCCCGCGCCGCCCGCCCAGGCCCAGCCGAAAAGCCGCTCCCCGCTGAAGGCGATGGACCGACTGCTGATCGACGAGACCGGAAAAGAAGCCCGCAATTATACGGGCGACCAGGAGTCCGAGCGGGACTACCGCCCGGTCCGGCAGAGCCACGAGTATCGCTCCGGCTGTCTCGGCGGCCTGATGTATTTCACCTTTATCATCTGTGTGAGCGTGGTGCTCGCGTGTCTGGCCTGGATGGCAGCCAGTGATATGCTGGCGCTCAACAAGGACAGCTTTACCGCCGTGGTCACGCTGCCCAGCAGCATCTTCCAGTCCGAGACCGTGGACAAGTTTGACGAAAACGGCCGCAAGACCGGGACCAAGCGCGTCACCCACGCCGACATGGACTATGTGGCGGACGTGCTGAAGGACGCGGGGCTGATCGAATACAAGTGGCTGTTCAGCATGTTCTGCAAGATCTCCACTGCAGACGAGAAGGTAAGCCCCGGGGAGTATGAGCTCAAGTCCACCTTTGACTACCGTGCGCTGATCCAGAATATGCGGGCCGGCTCCTCCGCGACCGTGACGGTGGATGTGACCATTCCCGAGGGCTTCAAGATGCACCAGATCTTCCTGCGTCTGGAGGAGAACGGCGTCTCCACCTATAACGAGCTGATGGAGGCGGCGGAGTCCAGAGAATACAACTACGCTTTTCTGGACGAGAGCGAGGGCGACGGCGCCTACCGGCTGGAGGGCTTCCTCTTCCCGGACACCTATCAGTTCTATGTGGGGATGCAGGCCTCCAGCGCCATCAACAAGCTGCTGGACAACTACCACCGCAAGATCACCGAAGAGATGCAGGCGCGGGTGGAGGAGCTGGGCATGACCATGTACGATGTGCTCAAGGTGGCCTCCCTGATCGAGAAGGAGGCGGCCAACGACGAGGAGCGGGCGCTGATCGCGTCGGTCATCTACAACCGTCTCAATTCGGACATGGTGCTGGGCATCGACGCCTCGGTGCTCTATCCCTACAACGACCACGAGGGCGCGCCCACGGCCGAGATGCTGGCAAAGGACGATCCCTACAACACCCGCGTTCGAATGGGGCTTCCGCCCACGCCCATCTGCAACCCGGGGCTGGCCTCCATCGAGGCCGCGCTCTACCCGGCGGAAACCGGATACTATTACTACGCGCTGGACACCGAAACCGGACTGCACCGATTCTTTACCAACGGAACGGAGTTTGATAACTTTGTCGCTACTCAAGATTATTCGTAATGATTATGAGCTGCTCGCGCCCGCGGGGGACTGCGAGCGCCTGGAAATGGCCCTCTGCTACGGCGCGGACGCGGTGTACCTGGCGGGGAGAGAGTTCGGCATGCGGGCGGCCGCGGCCAATTTTGACGACGAGGCGCTCCGCCGCGCGGTCTCCCTGGCCCACCGGCTGGGGAAAAAGGTGTATGTCACCGTCAACACCCTGCCGCGGGAGGAGGAGCTCAACCGTCTGCCGGCATACCTTGAATTCCTGCAGGACGCGAAGGTGGACGCCCTGATCGTCTGTGACCTGGGGGTCATCGCCCTGGCCAAGCGCTTTGCGCCGAAGGTCGCGCTGCATGTCAGCACCCAACTGGGCGTGGTCAACAGCGCCACGGCAAACGTCCTGCACGCCATGGGCGCGGACACCGTGGTCCTGGCGCGGGAGCTGTCCCTGGAGGAGATCCGGAAGATCCGGGCAAACACGCCCTCCGAGCTGCGGCTGGAGGCTTTTGTCCACGGGGCCATGTGTGTGTCCTTCTCCGGACGCTGCCTGCTTTCCAACTATCTCACCGGCCGGGACGCCAACCGGGGCGAGTGCGCCCAGCCCTGCCGCTGGAAGTATGCCCTGGTGGAGGAAAAGCGACCCGGACAGTACTTTGAGATCAGCGAGGATAACGGGACCTTCATCATGAACTCCCAGGATCTGAATATGATCGAGCACCTGCAGGATCTGGCGGACGCCGGCGTCTCCAGCTTCAAGATTGAGGGCCGCACCAAGTCGGCCTACTACACGGCGGTGGTCACCAACGCCTACCGCCACGCCATCGACGCCATTGCCGAGAGAGACCCCGTACCCGAACTCTGGGTTCGGGAGACGGAACAGGTCAGCCACCGGCCCTACTGCACGGGCTTTTATCTGGGCAAGCCCTCCCAGGTCACCGATGGCCCCAGCTATTTCAGCGGGGCCGACGTGATGGCCGTGGTGGAAAGCTGCGACGAAAACGGAAACGCCATCCTGACCCAGCGCAACAAGTTCAGCAGGGGGGACACCCTGGAGCTGCTGACGCCCGAGGGCGGGCCGGTCTCCTTCACGGTGGGGCACTTGTTCAACACCTACGGCGAGGAGATCGACGACGCCAGGCACGCCATGATGGAAGTGCACATGCACCTGCCCAAGGCTGCGCCCAGGCTCTCCCTCGTCAGAAAACGCAGATGAGTTCTTGACAAATCGGGGACTTGTGATAAAATCACCTACATAGTGCATTGGCTTTGACGGAACGAGCCGGCGGAAGGCATTTCAGAGAGGGGTTGTCCGGTGCAAAACCCCATGTCCGAACCCGGCAGCCACTCCCGAGCCTTTCCGGGACGACCGGAACGTGTGCCCGCGTTAAAGGCGCTTGAGATGCCGCTTTGCGGCAATCAGGGTGGTACCGCGAACGACACCTTCGCCCCTGGACCGGGGCGGAGGTGTTTTTTGTTTGAAAATAAATCCAAACGGATTTTGAAAATGGAGGACACAAGAATGGAAAAATACGGGGTCAATCAACTCAGAGAGATGTTCCTGAGCTTTTTTGAGACCAAGGGGCATCTGCGGCTCCCCAGCTTTTCGCTGATCCCGCAGAATGACGCGAGCCTGCTGATCATCAACTCCGGCATGGCTCCCATGAAGCCCTACTTCAAGGGCGAGCAGGAGCCGCCGCGCCACCGGGTCTGCACCTGCCAGAAGTGCATCCGCACCGGTGATATCGAGAACATCGGCAAGACCGCCCGCCACGGCACTTATTTTGAGATGCTGGGAAACTTCTCCTTCGGGGATTACTTCAAGAGAGAGGCGATCCACTGGAGCTGGGAGTTCCTGACCTCTCCCGAGTGGGTGGGCCTGGATCCCGACCGGCTCTATCCCTCTGTCTACGTGGATGACGACGAGGCCTTCGATATCTGGAACAAGGAGGTCGGCATTGCCAAGGAGCGGATCTTCCGCTTCGGCAAGGAGGACAACTTCTGGGAGCACGGCGCCGGCCCCTGCGGCCCCTGCTCGGAGATCTACTATGACCGCGGCGAGAAGTACGGCTGCGGCAAGCCCGGCTGCACCGTGGGCTGCGACTGCGACCGCTATATGGAGGTCTGGAACAACGTCTTCTCCCAGTTTGACAACGACGGCAACAACAACTACACCGAGCTCAAGCAGAAGAACATCGACACCGGCATGGGCCTGGAGCGCCTGGCGGTGGTGTGCCAGGACGTGGACTCCCTCTTCGACGTGGACACCGTCATGAACATCACCCACAAGGTCAGCGAGCTGACAGGAGCCTACTACGGCAAAAGCCACAAGATGGACGTGTCCCTTCGGGTCATCACCGACCACATCCGCAGCGCCACCTTCATGATCTGCGACGGCATCCTGCCCTCCAACGAGGGCCGCGGCTACGTGCTGCGCCGCCTGCTGCGCCGGGCTGCCCGCCACGGCAAGCTCCTGGGCGTCAACGAGCCCTTCCTCTTCAAGGTCATCGACACCGTCATCCATGAGAACGAATGCCAGTATCCCGAGCTGAGAGAGAAGCAGGACTACATCACCCGCGTGGTCAAGACCGAGGAGGAGAACTTCGCCCGCACCATCGACGCCGGCATGAAGATCTTCGGCGAGCTGCTGGAGGAGCACAAGGCAAAGGGGGAGAGCGTCTTCTCCGGTGCCGACGCCTTCAAGCTCTATGACACCTACGGATTCCCCATCGACCTGACCATCGAGATGTGCCAGGACGAGGGCATGAGCGTGGACGAGGACGGCTTCAAGGCCCTGATGGAGGAGCAGCGCGTCCGCGCCAGAAAGGCCCGCGAGGCCCTGGGCGATCTGGGCTGGGCCGGCATTGAGTTCGGCAAGGACATCCCTGACACCCGCTTTGTGGGCTACGATCAGGCTGAGACGGAGGCAAAGGTGCTGGCCCTGGTCTCCGAGGACGAGCTGCAGCAGGAGCTGGGCGCCGGGGCCGAGGGCATCATCGTGCTGGACCAGACGGTGCTCTACGCCGAGATGGGCGGCCAGGTGGCCGACCACGGCAAGATCGTCTCCGGCGACAGCGTCTTTGAGGTCAACAACGTCCAGAAGAACAAGGGCGGCAAGGTGATGCACTACGGCGTCGTCAAGTCCGGCAGCTTCGCTGTGGGCGATACGGTGAAGGCCAGCTACTGCCCCACCCGCCGGGCCGCCATCGGCAGAGCCCACAGCGCCACACACCTGCTCCACAAGGCTCTGCGTGAGGTGCTGGGCGACCACGTCCACCAGGCCGGTTCCCTGGTGGAGCCCGACTTCCTGCGCTTTGACTTTACCCACTTCTCCGCCGTCACGCCCGAACAGCTCAAGGATGTGGAGCGCCGCGTCAACGACGCCATCCTCAGAGGCTACGGGATCGACGTGAAGGAGATGCCCATTGACGAAGCCAGAAAGAGCGGCGCCACCGCCCTCTTCGGTGAGAAGTACGGCGACGTGGTGCGTGTGGTCAACATGGGCGGCTGGAGCATTGAGCTCTGCGGCGGCACGCATCTGGACAGCACCGCCAAGGCGGGCGCTTTCCACATCATCTCCGAGGGCTCCGTGGCCTCCGGCGTGCGCCGCATCGAGGCCAGTACCGGACTTGAGACCCTGTCCATCCTGAACCAGGATCTGGAGGAGCTGGCAAAGCTATCCGCCATGATGAAGACCAGCCCCGCCGATCTGCCCATGAAGCTGGAGCAGCAGGCCAACGAGCTGCGCGAGGCCAGGCGTCTCATTGAACAGTACAAGGCCAGGGAATCCGCCGGCGGCGCCGACGAGCTGCTGAAGAATGCCAAGGACGTGGGCGGCCTGGCCGTGGTCACCTGCTCCAGGGAAAACTGCGACGCCAACACCCTGCGCAAGCTGGGCGACGTGCTGCGGGACAAGAACGGCTCCGTGGTCGCGGTGATCGCCAGTGTCAACGGGGAGAAGATCACCTTCCAGTGCGTCTGCGGCAAGGACGCGGTTGCCCGCGGCGTGAAGGCCGGGGATATCATCCGCAGCATCACCGCCATCGCCGGCGGCAAGGGCGGCGGCAAGCCGGATTCCGCCATGGGCGGCGGCAACGACGTCTCCAAGCTCAAGGATGCGCTGGCGGCGGTTGAGAAGTTTGTAAGCGAAAAAGTCTGAGGAGGAAACAAAAAATGGACGACTGCCTGTTCTGTAAAATCATTGCCGGGGATATCCCCAGCACCAAGGTGTACGAGGACGACTACGTGTTTGCCTTCCGGGATATCAATCCCCAGGCGCCCGTGCATGTTCTCGTGGTTCCCAAAAAGCACATCTGCTGCACCAGAGCCATCAACGCGGATAACTCCGTCTACGTGGCCAAGTGCTTCGAGGCTATCGCGAAGATCGCCAAAGCCGAGGGCCTGGACAACGGCTACCGCGTCATCAACAACTGCGGCGAGGACGGCGGCCAGACCGTCATGCATCTGCACTTCCACCTGCTGGGCGGCGTAAAGCTCAGCGACAAGATGCTCTGATAAAAAAAGAGAAAGAGAGAGCCGGTATTCCCATACCGGCTCTCTCTGCAAGGGGACACTATGAGGTGGCTTGCGACGGCGGCGCTGTCTTTTTCCGCGGCGATCTTTCTTGCCTATATCTGCATCCCGACCGGATGGCTGATCGTACCGGCGGTTGGTTCCGCCGTGCTTGCGGCCGTCCTGGCTCTGCTGCGCCGCAAATGGCTGCGTCCCGTGGTGCTGGCGCTGATTTTCTTCGCTTTGGGATTGGCGGAATACGCGGTGTATGCCCGCTGCACCGTGGAAAAGGCGGAGAAGCTGGAAGGGGAGGAGCTCACCGTCACCTGCACCGTTCTGGAATACCCGGACATCTATGACGGCTATTGCCGTCTTCGCGTCCGGGTGGACAGCGGACCGCTGCGCCCGCTGAAGGCCGTCGTCTATGACTATGACAGGAAACTGGCCGACGCCGAACCCGGGCTGAAGCTGCGTTTTTCCACCAAGGTGCGAAACGCGGGCGAGCTGTACGGGAAGCCCTACGACAACTACTATGTCAACGGGTATTTCTGCAAGCTCACGATCCGGGGCGATGCGGAGAGACTGGGAGAGAACTTTGACCTGCGGCTGCTGCCGGTCCGCATCAAGCATGTTCTGCTCGGCCACATCGAGACGGTGTTTCCGCCGGATACCCAGGCTTTTCTCAAGGCGCTGATGCTGGGGGACAAGCAGGCGTTTTACGACGATGACGCCCTCTATACCTCCATGACCCGGGCGGGCCTGATGCACGTGGTGGCGGTCTCCGGACTGCACATCGCGTTTCTGGTCGGCATGCTGACCTTTCTTCTGGGAAACGGCAGAGTGGGTTCCCTGACAAGCATGCTGGTGGTCTGGCTCTTCGTCCTGATGACAGGCTCCGGGAAGGCTGCTGTGCGCGCTGCCGTCATGCAGAGCTTTTTGCTGATGGCGCCGCTGCTGCGGCGGGAAAACGACCCGTTGACCTCCCTCTCCGCGGCGCTGGCACTGATCCTGGCCGCCTGTCCGCTGGCGGCCGGGAGCGTCAGCCTGCAGCTGAGCTTTGGCGCCATCGCGGGAATCCTGTGCTGCTTCCCGAGAATCTACCGTTTCCTGTGCCCTCGGCGTGCCGAAGGCATTTTCCGGAAGAGCAGGAGCTATCTCGCCGCCGTGCTCGCCAGCAGTCTCGGCGTGATGCCGCTGACCGTCCCGTTGACGGCGATCCATTTCGGGTATGTCCCGCTTCTGGCTTTCGTGGCCAACATCGCCTGCCTCTGGGCGGTTTCCGCCTGCTTTTCCCTGGCCTGGTTTTCCTGCCTGCTTGCGTTTATCCCCGGGATCGGGACGCTTGCGGCGGGCCTCTGCGCCCTTCTGGTGCGTTACATCTCAGCCGTGTGCGGCCTGGTTGCGGGTATGCCGCATGCCGTCCTCTATGTCCAGACGGCCGGCAGCTGGCTTTGGATGACCGCAAGCTACGCGCTGCTGCTGTTCGCGGTGTTCTATCGAAAGAACAGGTTTGTCCGCTTTGCGCTCCCGGCATTGCTTTCCCTCTCTCTGCTGGGACTTGTCCTCCTGCGCACGGATCGGCACTATCGCACCCAGGATACTATGACGGTTTTGAATGTGGGGCAGGGGCAGTGCATCACGGCCTTTGCGGGGGACACGACCTTTATGGTGGACTGCGGGAACATCAACAACCTGGACAATGCCGGCGCGCTTGCCGGGGAGTATCTGCTCAGCTGCGGGAGAAAACGTGTGGACGTGCTGCTGCTGACGCATCTGCACGCCGATCACGCAAACGGCGTTCTGCGTCTGCTGGAAATGCTGCCCGTGGATATGCTGATCCTTCCGGCGGAGGCGGAAGACCCGGACGGGCTGCGGGAGGCGATCCTTGCCTCGGCGAGGCTTCACGGGGCGGAAGTGTCGGAGCTTGCTTCCCGTGCGCATGCAGAGCGGGGAAGGCTGGGCATGGACATTTTTTATCTGCCGGGAGGCAAGACGGAAAACGAGCGCTGTCTGACAGCGCGGCTTCGGATCGGGGAGACGGACATGCTGATCACCGCCGACGCGCCGCAGAGCATGGAGCGGCAGCTGGCAGAGCGGGAGGATCTCTCCGGTACGGAGATTCTGATCGCGGGCCATCACGGCTCCAGGGACGCCTGCACTCCGGAACTGCTCCGGGAGGCCGGAGGGAACATGGCCATCGTCAGCGTGGGCTACAATACCTACGGGCATCCGGCGGAAGAGACGCTTGATCGCCTGCGGGAGAACGGGTATACTGTATGGCGTACCGATCTGAACGGAACCGTAGAAATCGCAGTGAGGGCGAACAATGGCAAAGAAAACGCGGGATGAGGAAAAACTCAATTACAGTGCGGAGGTCCGGCTGCTCAAGCAGCGCGGGCCCGGCCGACTCTACTTTCTCTGGGGCCCGGAGGACTATCTGCGGGAGCAGTATCTGAACCTGCTCAAATCCCTGTGTCTGCCGGAGCAGGAGGACAGCTTCAGCTATCGGCGCCTCAACGGGCCGGAGCTGGATGCCCTGGAGCTGCAGCAGGCGGTGGACGCCATGCCCTTTCTCTGTGAGCACAGCTTCGTGGAGGTTCGCGACGCCGATCTCAACAAGCTTGCCGATCCGGAGGCGTGCCTGAAAATCCTGGAGGATATCCCCGACTACTGCACGGTGGCCCTTGTCCAGAGCGCGCAGTTTGAGCCGGACGGGCGGCTCAAGTTCATCAAGTCCCTGCGGGGGATCGCCAATGAGCTGAAATTTACGCAGCAGTCTCAGGGCATGCTGACGGACTGGATCGTGCGCCGCTTTGCGGCGGCCGGGAAGAGCGTGGAGCTGGAGGCAGCCCAGCGGTTGATCTTTATCAGCGGCGATCTGATGAGCAGGCTGATCCCGGAGATAGAAAAAATTGCCGCCTATGCAAAAGGCGACAGAGTGACAACGGCGGATGTGGAGGCGGTCGCCATCCATATCCCGGAGGCGGTCATTTTTGAGATGACGGAGCTGATAGCGCAGAAGAAGTTCAACGCGGCCATGTCGGTGCTCTCGGAGCTCCTGTCCGACAAGGACAATGAGCCCATCGCCATGCTGGCTGTGCTGGCCGGACAGATGCGCAGGCTGTACGGAGCAAGGCTCGCGCTGGAAAAGAAGCTGGGTGCCAAGTACGTGATGGAGGTCTGTGCCGTCAAGTACGATTATATTGCAAACAAGCTGCTCGCAGCGGCAAGGGGCTTTCGCCTGCCGCAGCTGAAGCGGGCGGTGCGCCTGTGCGCCGAAACGGATTATAAAATGAAAAGCGGCGGGGGAGATGCCAAGGAACTGCTGAAAGAGGCGGTCCTCCGGATCGCGGCGGGAGAGAATGATGCATAGGATCAGGGAAGTGATCGTGGTGGAGGGCCGCTACGACAAGAATACCCTCAGCCAGGTGGTGGACGCGGTGATCCTGGAGACCTCCGGCTTCGGCATCTTCAACGACAGGGAAAAGCAGCGTCTCCTGCAGACTGTGGCCCGGGAGCGGGGCCTGATTGTGCTGACGGATTCCGACGGGGCGGGCTTTCTGATCCGAAACCGCATCAAGGGCATGATTGACCCGGCCCTTGTCAAACATGCGTACATCCCCGATGTTCCCGGAAAAGAGCGCCGAAAGGCAAAAGTCTCAAAGGAGGGAAAGCTCGGCGTGGAAGGTATGCGCCCGCAGGTCCTTCTGGACGCGCTCAAGCGCGCCGGGGCCACCTTTGAGGACGGGCAAGAGGCAGAGAAACAGAGCGCCCGCATCACAAAGGCGGATCTATACTCCCTGGGACTGAGCGGCAGGGAGGAGAGCGCTGACAAACGCCGCGCCCTTCAGAGAGAGCTGGGGCTGCCCGAACGGCTCAGCGCGTCGGCGCTTCTGGACGTGCTGAACGCCATCATGGACAAGGAGACGCTTGTTCAGCGCCTTTCCTGCGTATCCTCCACCAGCGCGGAAAACAGCGCCCCGATCAGCAGCACCGCCTGCCCGATCTCGTAAAGGGACATGGCGGTCATGTACTGCCGGTAGCCGTTCGCCATACTCCCGTTCCACACAAGGAGCAGCGAAAAGGCACACAGCAGCAGAAAGGCCGTGAGCTTCACGGAGGAAATGAATATGTACCAGGCGTCCGGACACATGCCCAGCATGCGGCGGACAGATTTGCGGAAAAACATAGCAACACCTCGGCTGTATTGTAGCCGGGGTGTTGCCGCGCTTCAAGGAACAAATGTTTCCAGAGCCATTTGGGCACACGATCTGACGAAAATATCCCTTCGAAAGGGGCCGTTTCTCCGGAAAATTGTGAACATACTCCATGAATAAGGGCAGCAAGTGCCGGGGCTTTTTGTTTAAAATGCCGGTGTTAACCGAAGCTCTGATAAAATATCACTTTAAATGGTGAAAAAGTCTTGAATTCGTACAGAAAGCGTGATATATTGATACAGCTTGTGCAGAGAATATCTGAACAAGCCAAGAAGCTGCTGCAGAGGCAGCGCCGCGACAGGGTCCTGCCGCATCTTTTCTCACAAAAAAGATGTTGCAGCCTTGCCTGACGTGAGATCTGCAAGCAAAAACAATAAGGAGGAAAACATGAAAAAGCTTCTTTCCCTGCTGCTTGCCCTGACCATGGTGTTTGCGCTTTGCGCCTGCGGCCAGAGTGCTGCGCCCGCTTCCGCTCCCTCTGCGTCCAACGAGCAGGCTGCCGCACCCGCCGAAGAGGCAAAGGCTGAAGAGCCTGCCGCCGAGGGCTACCACATCGGCATCGTCACCGGTTCCGTTTCTCAGTCTGAGGACGACCGCCGCGGCGCCGAGGCTTTCCAGGCCAAGTATGGCGAGGATATGGTCAAGCTGGCCATCTACCCCGACAACTTCACCGAAGAGCTGGAGACCACCATCCAGACCATCGTCAACCTGTCTGACGACCCCCAGATGAAGGCCATCATTGTCAACCAGGGCGTTCCCGGTACCGCTGAGGCTTTCCGTCAGATCAAAGAGCGTCGCCCCGACATCCTCTGCATCGCCGGTGAGTCCCACGAGGACATCGCTCTGATCGAGAGTGCCGCCGACCTGACCACCAACAACGACTTCGTTGCCCGTGGCTACCTGATGATCCGCACCGCCCATGAGATGGGCTGCGACACCTTTGTTCACATCTCCTTCCCCCGCCACATGTCCTACGAGACCATGAGCCGCCGCGTGGCTGTCATGAAGGCCGCCTGCGAGGAGTTCGGCATGAAGTTCGTTCTTGAGACCGCTCCCGACCCCACCACCGACGTCGGTGTTGCCGGTGCTCAGGCCTACATCCTCGAGCATGTTCCCCAGTGGGTTGAGCAGTACGGTGAGCACGCCGCTTACTTCTGCACCAACGACGCCCACACCGAGCCTCTGCTCAAGCAGCTGCTGGAGTACGGCGGATGCTTCGTCGAGGCCGACCTGCCCTCTCCTCTGATGGGCTACCCCGGCGCTCTGGGCATCGACCTGACTGCTGAGGCCGGCGACTTCCCCGCCATCCTCGCCAAGGTTGAGTCCGCCATCTGCGAGAAGGGCGGCGCGGGCCGCTTCGGCACCTGGGCCTTCTCCTACGGCTACACCGTCTCCGCCGGCCTTGCCGAGCACGCCAAGAACGTTCTGGACGGCAACAGCGAGCTGTGCGACCTGGACGACATCTCCAAGGCTTTCGCCGTGTACTCCCCCGGTGCTGAGTGGAACGGCTCCGCTTACACCAATGCCGACACCGGCGTCAAGTCCGAGAACTTCTTCCTGATTTACCAGGATACCTACGTGATGGGTAACCCGGGCCACTACATGGGCGCCACCTCTGTTGAGGTTCCCGAGAAGTACTTCACCATCAAGTAATTGACACAACGCACTATCCGCAATAAAAGGGGAGGGAGACCATCCCTCCCCACTGATTTCAGGTAGGGAAACAGATATGTTGAACACAAACGCTCCCTTGCTGGAGATGCGAAACATCAAAAAAGATTTCTTCGGAAATCAGGTCCTGACGGATATCAACCTCACTCTGAAAAAAGGTGAGGTTCTTGGTCTCTGTGGGGAAAACGGCGCCGGCAAAAGCACCCTGATGAAGATCCTGTTCGGCATGGATGTGATTCGGGAGACCGGCGGCTATGAGGGCGATATCCTCATTGACGGCGAAAAGGTTCACTTTGACACACCCTTTGACGCCCTGGCGGCCGGCATCGGCATGGTGCATCAGGAGTTTTCCCTGATCCCCGGTTTTACTGCCACCGAAAACATCCTTCTCAATAGGGAACCGAAGAAGAGAAATATCGTCTCCGAAATTTTCGGAGAACGTCTGGATACACTGGACTACAATGAAATGACCGGCAGAGCCGAGGCCGCCATCGAAAAGATGGGCTTCAGCATCGACAAGGACATGGTCATCAGCAGCATGCCCGTCGGTCACAAGCAGTTTACGGAGATTGCCCGCGAGCTCAGCAAAGACCAGCTGAAGCTTCTGATCCTGGACGAGCCCACCGCGGTTCTGACCGAGAAAGAGGCGGAGGCCCTGCTGGACTCCATCCGCTCCATGTCGGAGAAGGGCATCGCTGTCATCTTTATCACGCACAGACTCCATGAGATCCTGTCCGTCTGCGACAAGGTCGTGGTCATGCGTGACGGTTTCGTTGTGAAGGATGTCCCCGCACAGGAAACCAATGTAAGTGAAATTTCAAAATGGATGGTCGGCAGAAGTGTGGACACTTCCGCCAGTGCAGATATACGGGACCACAACGACGCGAAGACCATCATGTCCATTCACAGACTGTGGGTGGATATGCCCGGCGAGACGGTCCGGGACGTCAGCCTTGACGTGCGGGAAGGCGAGATCCTGGGCATCGGCGGTCTGGCCGGCCAGGGCAAGCTTGGCATCCCCAACGGCATCATGGGCCTGTATGAGGCGGGCGGCAGCGTGGAGTTCAACGGGAAGCCCATCGCCCTCAACAATCCCCGCAGGTGCCTGGACGCCTCCCTGGCATTCGTGTCGGAGGACCGCCGCGGCGTCGGCCTGCTGCTGGACGAGAGCCTGGAATGGAACGTGGCGTTCCCGGCCATGCAGGTGCAGAGCAAGTTCCTGAAGAAATATCTGGGCGGACTTGTTACCTGGCGCGACGAGAAAGCGATCCGCGAGATCACGGAGAAGTACATAGACGAGCTTGCCATCAAGTGCACCGGATCCAAGCAGAAGGCAAAGGAGCTTTCCGGCGGCAACCAGCAAAAGATCTGCCTGGCCAAGGCTTTTGCGCTGGAGCCCAAGTTCCTCTTTGTCTCCGAGCCCACACGCGGCATCGACGTGGGCGCTAAGGCGCTGGTTCTCAACGCCCTGAAAAAATTCAACCGCGAAAGCGGCGTCACGGTCGTGATGATCTCCTCCGAGCTGGAAGAGCTCCGGCAGATCTGCGACCGGATCGCCATTGTCTCCGGCGGCAGGATCGCGGGCATCCGCCCGGCGTCCGATCCGTCCGAAGAGTTCGGCATGCTGATGGTCAGCATGGTCAAGTGAGGAGGTCAGCATGAACGAAAGCTTAGATAAAACCAACAGGAGCATGCGGGATCGCCTCTCTGACTTCGTCAATCGATTCGGCCTTCCCAGACTGATCATCGCAGCGTTCCTTCTGCTGCTCTACATCGCCGCCCCCCTTGTGGGCGCAGGCTTCTGGATGCAGATCAGCAATACCATCAACCGCTTCAGCTGGAACGCGGTGATGGTGCTGGCCATGGTGCCCATGATCCACTCCGGCTGCGGCCTGAACTTTGGGCTGCCCCTGGGCATCATCTCCGGGCTTCTCGGCGCCACTCTCTCCATTGAGTTCGGCTTCACCGGTCCGGTGAGCTTCCTGATGGCCATTCTGATCGCCACCCCCTTTGCCATCATCCTCGGCGGTCTGTACGGCTGGCTGCTGAACAAGATCAAAGGCGGCGAGATGATGATCGCCACCTACGTGGGCTTCTCTTCCGTCTCCTTCATGTGCATGATGTGGCTGCTCCTGCCCTACAAGAGCCCCACTATGGTCTGGGGCCTGTCCGGCAAGGGCCTGCGTACCACCATCTCCCTGGAGGGATTTTACGACAAGGTCCTGGCAAACTTCCTGCAGATCAACATCGGCTCGCTCTCCATCCCCACCGGAAGTCTGCTGTTCTTTGCTCTGCTGGCCTTCGGCATGTGGGCCTTCCTGCACTCCAAGACCGGCACGGCCATGACCGCCGTGGGCTCCAACCCCACCTTCGCCAAGGCAGCCGGCGTCAATGTGGACCGCATCCGTATGCTCTCCGTTATCCTCTCCACCTGGCTTGCCGCCATCGGCATCCTGGTGTATGAGCAGGGCTTTGGCTTTGTGCAGCTGTACATGGCGCCGTTTTATATGGCGCTGCCCGCGGTGTCCGCGATCCTGATCGGCGGCGCCACGGTGAACAAGGCGACCATTCCCAATGTTATCATCGGTACCTTCCTCTTCCAGGGCATCGTGACCATGACCCCGACGGTCATGAACTCCGTGATCCACATGGATATGAGCGAGGTCATTCGTGTTGTCGTCTCTCAGGGTATGATCCTGTATGCGCTGACGCGGAAAACGGAGGCGGCGAAATGAAAAATCAAAGCTTTGGAAA
>JBGUNL010000043.1:0-22058 GCA_045117295.1 Candidatus Limivicinus sp. | reverse complement strand
CGTGCCCACCAGCGTGGGCTACGGGGCCAGCCTCGGCGGCATCGCGGCGCTGCTCTCCATGCTCAATTCCTGCGCCAGCGGGGTCTCCGTGGTGAACATCGACAACGGCTTTGGCGCGGGCTACATGGCCAGCATGATCAACCATCTGGACTGAAATGGAACTGCGAGATTTCTTCGCCGCGCATCCCCGCGCGGCCCTGGCCTTTTCCGGCGGGGTGGACTCCTCCTATCTCCTGTACGCCGGTCTGCGGTGGGCGGAGAAGCTGGGCGTGTACTACGTTAAGTCCACCTTCCAGCCGGAATTTGAGCGGCGGGACGCTCTGCGCCTGGCGGAGGGCCTGGGGGCGCAGGTGACGGTGCTGGAGGCGGACGTGCTCTCCTGCGCCGCGGTGACCGCCAACCCGCCGGACCGCTGTTACCACTGCAAGCATGTTATTATGTCAACCATTAAGGCTGCCGCGAAGGCGGACGGCTTTGATCTGGTGCTGGACGGCACCAATGCCAGCGACGATATCTCCGACCGCCCCGGCTTCAAGGCCCTGGGAGAGGAGGGGGTGCTGAGCCCCCTGCGCCTCTGCGGGCTGACCAAGGCGCGCATCCGTCAGCTCTCCCGGGAGGCCGGGCTCTTCACCTGGGACAAGCCCGCCTACGCCTGTCTCGCCACCCGGGTGAAAACCGGGGAGCTCATCACCGCCGAGATCCTGCAGGCGGTGGAGAAGAGCGAGGACGCGCTCTTTGCCCTGGGCTTTTCGGATTTCCGCGTCCGGACAAGCGAGGGCCGGGCCAGGCTCCAGTTCATCCCGGAGCAGATGCCGGAGGCACAAAGACGCTTTGACGAGATCCGGAGCCTGCTGGCCCCGTATTTTACCCAGATCGAGATCGACCCCGCGGGAAGGGAGAAAAGCCAATGAGAACACTGTTTATCGACTGCGGCATGGGCGCGGCGGGGGATATGCTCACCGCGGCGCTGCTGGCGGTCTGTGAGGACAAGGAAGCCTTCCTGCGGGAGATCAACGCCGCCCTCGCCGGGCGGGCGGTGGTCAGCGCGGCCCCGGACATCAAATGCGGCGTGCAGGGCCTGCATGTCTCCGTCGTCATCAACGGCGACGAGGAGGGGGAGGAGCTGCACCGCCATCACCGCCACACCTCCATCGGCGAGATCCGGGACTTTCTGAAGGCCGCCCCGTTCTCCGAGCAGGTGCGGGCCGACGCCCTGGCGGTCTTTGACCGCATTGCCGCCGCCGAAGCCGCGGTCCACGGAAAAGAGATGGAGAACATCCACTTCCACGAGGTGGGCAGCATCGACGCCGTGGCGGACGTGCTGGGCGTCTGCCTGCTGATGGAAAAGCTCAGGCCGGAGCGGGTGCTGGCCTCCCCGGTGAACGTGGGGGGCGGCACGGTCAAGTGCGCCCACGGCGTGCTGCCGGTGCCCGCCCCGGCCACGGAGCGGCTGCTGCGCGGCATCCCGTACTATGAGGGGGACATCAAGTCCGAGCTCTGTACCCCCACGGGGGCCGCGCTGCTGGGATACTTTGTGCAGGCGTTTACCGAGCTGCCGCCCATGCGGGTCTCCGCCTGCGGCTACGGCACGGGGAAGAAGGACTTCGGCCGGCTCAATGCTGTGCGCGTCCTCCTGGGCCAGACCGAGAGCGAGAAGGAGCGCCTGCTGGAGCTCAACTGCAATGTGGACGACATGACCGGCGAGGAGCTGGGCTTTGCCCTGGAGGAGCTGATGAAGGCCGGGGCCCTGGACGCCTGGACGGAGACCATCGGCATGAAGAAGGGCCGCCCGGGTGTGCTCATCAACTGCCTTTGCCGCCCGGAGGAGCGGGAGAAGCTGCTGCATTGTCTGTTCCTCCACACCACCACCCTGGGCGTGCGGGAGCGCATCTGCGGCCGCTATGCCATGGAGCGGGAGATCCGTACGGCGGAGAGCGCCTATGGCCCGGTGCGCGTCAAGTATTCCCGGGGCTTCGGCGTCAGCCGGGAAAAGCCCGAGTATGAGGATCTGGCCAGACTGGCCCGGGAAAACGGCGTGAGCCTGCGGGACGTCAGGGACAGCCTGAATTAAAGGAAAGCGATACAGCCCCTGCCGGGGCTGTATTTTTTCGGAATGGAATTGTACAGGCACGGAGATTATGGTAAAATAAATATCATACTATGCTTCCGACCGGGCCGGAAACGGCGCGGAGAAAGGAGAACGGATATGAGAGGAAAGTATACTCTTGCTCTGCTTGTGATGCTGGTGCTGCTGTGCGCGCTGCTCCCGACGCACGCGCTGGCAGAGGCGCCGCTCCTGCCGGACGTGACGGCGGAGATGACCGACGCCGCCTTCTGGATGGAGGGCATGGAGGACACGGACGCGATCCTCGCCGACGCGGAGCAGATCGAAGCGCTGAACCGGAGTTTTCTGCAGACGCCGGCGTGCCGCATGAACGATCTGGAAAACGCCGGGGAGGAGTTCGATGAGCGCGCCTTTTACCGCGAGCTCTGGCAGAGCGCCTTTTCCAGCGCCGCCTCCTGGATGCGCTCTCCCTACTACGACAGCGAGGGGGAGGAGCTGATCGGCCCCGTGCTCAACGAGCGGCTGCAGAACATCGGCGGGGAGTATGCCGCCGAGAGCGCGAGAGTCCGCTACGGCATCTGTGTCCGGCGGGCGGATCTGCTGGCGCTGCCGGGGCGGGAGCTGATGACCGACGAGCTGGGCGATCTGGATTTTGACTACAACCAGCTCTCCTCCGTCCGCGTCAACGAGCCGGTGATCGTCAAGGCGGAGTCGGCGGACGGCGCCTACTATTACTGCGACACCGACTGCGTTTCCGGCTGGGTGGCGGCGGAGGATATCGCCCTCTGCGCCGACCGGGAGGAGTGGCTTGCGGCCTGGCGCTTTCCCGATGAGGAAGCGATCGTGGTGACCGCGGGCAAGCTCTATCTGGAAAACTCCAATTTCAGCCCGGACAGCAGCGAGGTGCTGCTCACCATGGGCACGGTGCTGCGGCGTGTCCGCGAGGCGGACTATGACGCCGAGGCGGTCAACCGCGCCCCCTATTTCAATTACCCGGTGTGGCTGCCCGTCCGCCTGGAGGACGGCAGCTACGGCAGGACCATCGCCCTGATCCCCCAGAACCGCAGCGTGAGCGAGGGCTGCCTGCCGCTGACGAGCAGGCGCGTCGCGGAGCTTGCCATGTCCAGACTGGGGGACGTCTACGGCTGGGGCGGTATGCTCAATTCTGTGGACTGCTCCAACTTCGTGCGCGACGTCTACCGCTGCTTCGGCCTGATCCTGCCCCGCAACACGACCTGGCAGTCGATGATGCCGGTGCTGAAGTACGACGTGTCCGAGGCGGACGAGCGGGAAAAGGAGGCCATCCTGGATACGCTCCCGCCCGGCGCGGTGCTGTATTTCAGCGGCCATGAGATGATCTATCTGGGCAAGGCGGGGGATCGGTACTACGTGATCAGCGCCGTCAGCTCCGTCAAGCGCTTTGAGGAGGACAGCGCGGACAGGCTGCGCGTACGCAGCATCGTGATCAGCAGTCTGGATACCCAGCGCCTGAGCGGCAAGACCTGGCTGCAGTCCCTGAACCTGATGCTCCTGCCCTGTGTGCCGGAGGACACCGGGGCGGAAGCCGCCGCGCCCGAGCTTGCCGGGGAGACGGAGGCGCCGGCGGAACAGGACGTGCTGACGGAGGACGCCGCCCCCGCCGGAGAAACGGAAACGGCGCCTGCGGCAGCGGCGGAGAAGGCCGAAGCGCCGGACGCTGCCCCTGCGCCCGCGCTTCCCGGCGGCCCGGCGCAGAACGTTTTTATGCAGCAGGCCATTGAGGAGGCCCTGAACGGAATCGACCAGGGGCACGGCGGCCCCTTCGGCTGCGTGCTGGTCAAGGACGGCGAGATCGTGGGCAGGGGGCATGACCGCTCGCGGATCGACGGCGACCCGGACGGTCACGCGGAGCTTGCGGCGATCCGGGATGCGATCGGGAATCTGAACGCGGCGGATCTCTCCGGCTGCGTGCTGTATACCACGGGCGAGCCCTGCTCCACCTGCCTGCTGGCCTGCCTTGCCGCCAACGTGGACAGGGTCTGCTATGGCTGTTCCCGGGCGGACGTGGAGGAAGCCGGCTTCGCGGACGAGGAGCTGAGCGAGCCCGCGGTGGATCGGACGGAATACGGCGACTTTCTGGAGTGCAGAGACAGGAGCGCCTGCCTGCGCCTGCTTGACGCCTATGCCGAGATGGCGGAAAAGCCCGCGGCCTGAGCGGGAAAAACGAAACAAGGGAGGAAGGAACTGCCATGACGGAACAGAACCTGGACGAAAAAACCCTGCGGGTGCTCAAGCTCCTGGCCCGGAGCTATCCCAGCGGCCAGGAGGTCTTCACGGAGATCATCAACCTGCGCGCCATTTTGAACCTGCCCAAGGGCACGGAGCACTATATCAGCGACATTCACGGGGAATACGAGGGCTTTCGCCACATCCTGCGCAACGCCTCCGGCTCCGTGCGGCGGAAGATCGACCAGGCCCTGGGGGACTTTGTGCCCTCCGCCGAGCGGGACGCCCTGGCCTCGCTGATCTACTACCCGGAGCTCAAGCTCCGCCACATGCGTCATGAGGGCACCCTGACCCGCGAGTGGTACACCATCACCCTCAAGCAGCTGGTGGTCGTGTGCAAGATCACCACCTCCAAGTATACCCGCTCCAAGGCGCGCAAGATGCTGCCCAAGGAGTTCGAGTACATTATCAGTGAGCTGATGACCACCGGCAGCAAGGACTTCAACAAGGAGGAGTACTACGGCCAGATCATCGACTCCATCATCGACATCGAGGCCGCCGACGCCTTCATCACCGCCATGTGCCACCTGATCCAGGAGGCGGTCATCGACAAGCTGCACATCGTGGGCGATATCTATGACCGCGGCGACAGCCCCCACCTGGTGATGGACGAGCTGGCAAAGCAGCGCTACGTGGACATCCAGTGGGGCAACCACGATATCCTGTGGATGGGTGCGGCCTGCGGCAATCTCTGCTGTATGGCAAACGCGGTGCGCATCTGCCTGCGCTACAACAACTACGACTTTCTGGAGGACGGCTACGGCATCAACATGCGGCCCCTGTCCCTGTTCGCGGTGGAGACCTACGCCGACGACCCCTGCGCCGCCTTCATGCCCAAGGGAAGCGCCCACGGCGTGGTGGACGCCCACAACGACGCCATCATCGCCAAGATGCACAAAGCCATCTCCGTCATCCAGTTCAAGCTGGAAGGCCAGGCTGCCAAGGCGCATCCGGAGTACGAGATGGAGGACAGGCTGCTGCTGGAAAAGATGGATCTCGCCCGGGGCGTGGTGAACGTGGGCGGCACGGAGTATCCGCTGCTGGACACGAACTTCCCGACCCTGGATCCGGCGGACCCCTACGCCCTCAGCCCGGAGGAACAGAAGGTGGTGGACGGTCTGCACACTTCCTTCCTCAACTGTGAAAAGCTCCAGCGGCACATCGATTTCCTGTACAAGAAGGGCAGCATGTACCGCTATTACAACAACGTTTTGATGTTCCACGGCTGCATCCCCATGGAAAAGGACGGCAGCTTTACCGAGCTTAACGTATACGGCGTCAAGTGCCGCGGCCGCGGCCTCTTTGACCGCTGTGAGGAGCTGGTGCGCCAGGGGCGCTACTCCCGGGACAAGGCGAAGAAGCAGCGGGGCGCCGATTTTATGTGGTATCTCTGGTGCGGCAGCAAGTCGCCGCTTTTCGGCAAGGACAAGATGGCCACCTTTGAGCGCTACTTTGTGGCCGACAAGGCCACTCACAAGGAGACCTCCGACCCCTACTTCACCGTGGCCTACAACGCGGAGGCCTGTGACCGGGTGCTGGAGGAGTTCCAGATCACCAATCCCCGGGCGGTCATCGTCAACGGCCACATCCCCGTCAAAATCAAGAAGGGGGAGAGCCCCATCAAGGTGGAGGGCAGGCTGGTGATCATCGACGGCGGCATGTCCAAGGCCTACCAGTCTGTCACCGGCATCGCGGGCTATACCCTGGTGTCCAACTCCCACCAGATGTATCTGTCGGAGCATGAGCCCTTCGCCTCCGTAGAGGAGACCGTGCACGACAACAAGGACATGGTCTCCCGGGTCATCCCCGTCAAGACGTATGTGGAGCGGGTCACCATCGCCGATACCGACGACGGCCGCGAGATCGCCACCCGGATCGAGGATCTGGAGCTGCTTCTGGAGGCCTACCGCTCCGGCGCGGTCAAGCCGGGCGGCAAAGAATAAAAAACTTTTGGAGAACAAGAGCACATGGCAGATTTGAACGTTTGTCTCATCAACGATTCCTTCCCCCCGGAGATCGACGGCGTGGCCAACGCCGTCACCAACTACGCCTCCATCATCACCCGGGATTACGGCCGCACCACCGTGGTCACCCCGGACAACCCCGAGGCCGACGACAGCGGCTTTCCCTTCCCGGTGCTGCGCTACCCCAGCGTGGATCTGACCAAGCTGGTGGGCTACTACGCGGGCTTTCCCTTCTCGCCGGAGGTGCAGAAGCAGCTGGAAGGGGAGGGTTTTGACATCATCCACAGCCACTGCCCCATTACCTCCACCATGCTGGCCCGCTCTCTCCGGGACCGCATCCATGTACCGGTGGTTATGACCTACCACACCAAGTTCGACATCGACATCGCAAACGCCGTCTCCGGCAAGCTGCTGCAGGAGGAGGCCAAGCGCCTGCTGGTGTTGAACATCTCCGCCTGCGACGAGATCTGGACCGTCAGCCGCGGCGCGGGGGAGAACCTGCGCTCCCTGGGCTACCAGGGCGAGTCCATCGTCATGCCCAACGGGGTGGACTTCCCCCTGGGCCGGGTGGAGGACAACCTCATTGACGAGGTGACCGCGGGCTATGATCTGCCCGCCGGCGTCCCGGTGTTCCTCTTTGTGGGCCGCATGATGTGGTACAAGGGCATCCGGATCATCCTGGACGCGCTGAAGGCCCTGGGGGAGAGCGGGGAGGCGTTCCGCATGGTCTTTGTGGGCGGCGGCGCCGACAAGGAGGAGATCGTGGCGTATACCGAATCCCTGGGCCTGACGGACCGGGTCTTCTTTGCCGAGCCCATCCACGACCGCAGCCGCATCCGCGCCTGGTACTGCCGGGCGGATCTGTTCCTGTTCCCCTCCACCTTTGACACCAACGGGCTGGTGGTGCGGGAGGCGGCGGCCTGCGGCCTGGGCAGCGTGCTGATCGAAGACAGCTGCGCGGCGGAGGACGTGACGGACAACGTCAGCGGCTTTCTCATCGAAGAAAACGCGGAGAGCATGGCGGCAAAGCTGCAGGCCCTCTGCCGCGCGCCGGAGCGCATGCATGAGATCGGTCTCGGCGCCCAGAGGGAGATCTACATCTCCTGGGACAGCGCGGTGAAAAACGCCTGCGAGCGCTACGGCGTTGTGATCGAGAACTACCGGGCAGGGAAGTACCCGGCGCACGAGGGCCTTTCCGACGAGTTTATCCACAACATCGCCGAGAGCATGGACGCCTATAACCGCACCATGGACCGCCGCCGGGAGCGGGTGCGTGAGCTCACGGAGAGCTGCCGCCGTCTCCGGGCAGAGCTCCAGGAGGAGCGGGACCGGAGACTCGACCAGATTCAGGCCGCGCCCCAGAAGCTGGCCCAGGAGTGGCAGGAGAAGGAGCGCCAGATGCGCGCCCGGCTGGAAGAGCTGAGCCATACTTGGGACAGATTTATGTAAAAAATTACGTAAATAAAATTATGTAAACAAAACCGCACGGAGTTCCCGTGCGGTTTTGCGCTTTGGGACAGAGCGGCGGCCGCGCTCAGACACGGCTGGCTTCCGGCTCTTCGCCCTTGTATTTTCGTTTCGTGGCAAGGCCGCCGCGGATATGGCGCTCGGCCTTGTTTTGATCCAGAAGCAGACGCACCTGCCGGAATAAGCCCGGGTTCAGGCGGGGCAGACGCTCCGTCAGATCCTTGTGGACCGTGGATTTGGAAACGCCGAACACGGCGGCCGCCGCGCGGACCGTCGCCCGGTTGTCGATGATATACGCGGCCAGATCACAGGCCCGTTCCTCGATGTTGGGTTGCACGCACACCACTCCCTGGGCGCGGCCCATGCGCCGCGCTTCTCGTGCTTCATCTATATGTGATGCAGGGAGGGGATATGAGCAGACAAAACAACGGCACCCTCCGGGTGCCGTTGTTTTGTGAGAAGAATCAGAGACCCTTGATGAGAGCCAGGTCGCCGTAGAGGATGGAGTCGTCACCCAACTCGGCCTTCTTCAGCTCCACCGTGGGGCGGATGGCCAGCATGCAGTAGCGGTCCACCTCCGCGAGAATGCGCTCCAGGAAGTAGTCGCCCATGGCCTCGATCAGTCCGCCGCCGTAGAGCACCAGGTCGGGGGAGATGGCGTTGATCATGTTGCCGGTGGCGATGGCCAGATAGTGGCAGGCCCGGTCCACGGCCTCGATGGCCACCTTGTCCCCGGCGGCAACGGCCCGTTTGAGCTTCTTGCTGCGGAAGACCGAGTGGTTCAGCACGTCGTCGGCCAGCATGCACTCCCGCCCGCGGGCGATCTGCTGGCGGATATAGTCGGTCATGCCCTTCTTGCTGGAGAAGGCCTCCAGACAGCCGCGCTGGCCGCAGCCGCAGAGGGGGCCCTCCGGGTCCAGGATCATGTGGCCGTACTCGGCGGCCTTGAACTGGTTGCCGGTGAAGAGCTCGCCGTTGAGGATGAGGCCGCCGCCCATGCCGGTGCCGGGGAAGAAGCCCACGATGTTCCTGTAGCCCCGCCCCGCGCCGAACTTGTATTCGCCGTACACGCCGAGATTGACGTCATTGCCCACAAAGAAGGGCACGCCGAAGCGCTTGCGCATGGCGCCGGCGATGTCATAGTTGCGCCAGGGCAGGTTCGGAGTAAAGAGCACAATGCCCTTGTCCTGGTCGATGACGCCGGGGGCGCAGGAGGCGATGGCGTTGAGCTTTTTCCGGTCGATGCCGGAGGCCTGGATCATCTCCTCCACCACGCTGATGATGACCTTTTCCACATCGGCCGAGCCCTCGCCCTGGCTCTTGGAGCGCTTTTTCAGGCGGTAGATGATCTCGTCCTTCTCGTTGAAGATGGCGCCGAGGACCTTGGTCCCACCGACGTCCAGACAGATGTTGTAGCTTTCGGGCATGACTGTTTCCTCCTGTATGTTGGTTCCCTTTTTACTGGAACATTTTCATGAATCGCTGGAAGAAGCCGGGCTTTGATTCCTCAGACACGGGCGGCTCTGCCGCGCCGGACGCCCTGACGGCGGCGGGCCCGGCCGCCTCCCCGGTGTCGACCCGGAAGGCGCTGAAGTAGCGGTACAGGGCTTCCTGGGAGGAAGTGCCCTCGCCGCCCGGTTCCCGGACGTAGCTGCCGTCGGAGAGCATGCGGCGGGATTTCTCCCGGTCATTGCGCAGGGCGTCCAGCACCGTGTTGATCTGCTCCCGCGTCTCGGGAGTGACCACCTCGATAAAGGCCTCCACCCGGCGCTGCAGGTTGCGGTTGAGCAGGTCGCCGGAGCCGATGAAGAGCCGCTGCTCTTCCCCGTCGCCGAAGCTGTAGATGCGGGAGTGCTCCAGCCAGCGGCCCACCACGCTGGTGACGGTGATGTTGTCTGTCTGACCGGGGACGCCGGGCCGCAGGCAGCAGATGCCGCGGACAAAGAGCTCCACCTTCACCCCCGCCTGGGAGCACTCGATGAGCTTCTTCATCACGTCCAGATCGTTGATCGCGTTGACCTTGATGGCCACGTGGCCCTCCGCGCCCTTGGCGATCTCCTGATCCAGAAACTCCATGACCCGGGGCTTGAAGCTCAGCGGTGCGATCCAGAGGCTGTGGGCCTCCGGGGGCAGCTCGCCGTTTTGCAGCGCGGTGAACGCGGTTTCCGCCTCCAGACCGCACTCCTCGCGGGCGGTGATGAGGGACAGGTCCGTATACTGCTCACCGGTGACCTCGTTGTAGTTGCCGGTGCCCACCTGGGTGATGCGGCTGAGATTGCCGTCCACCTGCCGGGTGATGACGCAGAGCTTGGAGTGCACCTTGTGCTCCGGCAGACCGTAGATGACCCGGCAGCCCGCGTCCTCCAGCAGCTCGGAGTAGTCGATGTTGTTCTGCTCGTCAAAGCGGGCGCGCAGCTCCAGCAGGCACAGCACGTCCTTGCCCTTGTCGGCGGCATAGGCCAGAGCCGCGGCGATCTTGCTGCTGCCGGACATGCGGTAGAGGGTGATCTTGATGGACAGGACCGTGGGGTCGTCCGCCGCTTCGTAGATCAGATCCACAAAGCTCATCATACTCTGGAAGGGGAAGCTGATGAGCAGGTCGTGCTTTTCGATGTAGGAGAAATACTCGCCCTTGTTCAGCCCGAGACTGCGGGCGGGCTTCCGGTCGGGATAGCGCAGGGCGGGGGAGCCGCCGATGCAGGAGCGGAAGGAGTAATCAAAGGGCATGTTGTGCGCAAAGACAAAGCGCTCCTGAATCCGAAGCTTCTTGAGCAGCAGGGCGCGGGCGGCGTCGGGCAGCTTGCCGTAGATGCGCAAGCGCACGGGCATCTCCCGCCGGCGCTTGGTCAGCATGGTGGAGACCTTGTGCCGGAAATCGTCGTCGGCGTGATCCTCCACGTCGGAGAGGAACACGTCCGCGTTGCGGGTGACCGCCACCACGGCGGAGGCCAGGACGTTCTCCTTCTTCAGCAGCAGCGGCAGGAAGTGCCGCACCAGCTGCGCCGTCAGCACGATCTTCTGGCAGCCGTCGATCTCAAAGCTCTGGTAGGCGGGCACCCGGTGCAGGGGGATGATGGCCAGCTTCTGGATGGCCGTCTTGCCCAGAAAGGCGATGAGGTACGCCTCCCCGTCCCATAAAAAGGGCAGCGCCTGATCGGCGGTGATGAACTTGGGGAAGAGCATGTCCTTGATGTCGCCGAAGAGCTTCTTGCTCATCAGCTCATCCACCTTGCTGGTCTTCTTGAAATCCAGCACGTCCACGCTGTTGGCCTTGAGCTCCTCCTTGACGGATTTCCAGATGCTCTCCGCCAGGGTCTGCTGCTCGCGGGTGACGCGCAGCACCTCCTGGATCTGGGCGTCCGGCAGCATGCCGGAGAGGGGATCGGGCCGATCCGGCTGCAGCAGGGCCCGGTGGGTGGTGATGCCGATGCGGACCCGGTAAAACTCCTCCAGGTTGGACTGGTAGATCATCAAAAACTTCAGCCGCTCCAGCAGGGGCACGGCCTTGTCCGCGGCCTCCAGCAGCACGCGCTCGTTGAAGGCGAGCCAGCTCAGCTCGCGGTTGATGTAGATGCTGCCGGATTCGGCCTTCTTTTCTTTTGCCGCCATACGTACGTCTCTTTTCTGTTTGTATTGGTATTATGACATTCTGCCCTCGCAGGCCTTCTCCAGCGCCTTGATCACGATCTTGAGGGCCTTGATGCGGGCGTATTTCTTGTCGTTGGATTCGATGATGAACCAGGGGGCGTTCTCGGTGCTGGTCTTCTGCAGCATCTCGTCCACGGCCTCCTCGTACTGGGGCCATTTCTCCCGGTTGCGCCAGTCTTCTTCGGTCA
Organism: Candidatus Limivicinus sp.; assembly: GCA_045117295.1. Classification (GTDB taxonomy): domain Bacteria; phylum Bacillota; class Clostridia; order Oscillospirales; family Oscillospiraceae; genus Limivicinus. The sequence goes on along the minus strand of JBGUNL010000043.1, from coordinate 10,461 downwards.
GCTTCCAGGCCTTCTCGGGGGTGTTCTGGCGATCGGTGAAGCGCTGCAGCTGGGTGTCCTGATCGATGTGGATCCAGAACTTCAGCACCACGGCGCCCCAGTCGGTCAGCTGACGCTCAAACTCGTTGATCTCGTTGTAGGCGCGCTGCCAGTCATCCTCGGAGCAGTAGCCCTCCAGCCGCTCCACCATGACTCTGCCGTACCAGGTGCGGTCAAAGATGCAGAAGTGGCCGCTGCGGGGAAGTCTGGTCCAGAAGCGCCAGAGGTACTGGCGGGCCAGCTCGTGAGGTTCGGGGGAGGCGATGGGCATCACGTCGAAGCCCCGGGGGTCCAGAGGCCGCGCGATGCGGCGGATGTTGCCGCCCTTGCCGGCCGCGTCCCAGCCCTCATAACAGAGGATGACGGGGATCTTTTTGCGGTAGATGACGTTGTGCAGCTCGCCCAGGCGCTTCTGCAGCTTCTTGAGCTCCTGCTTGTATTCCTCGTCCGTGAGACTGGGGGAGAGGTCCACCTCGCTGAGCTTCGGCATTTTCAGCAGGGGGAAGTTTTCCTTGAAGGGCTTGCCCACGTAGCGGCCCTTTTCCAGGGTGCCGTCGATCTGCTCCATGAGAAGCTTCAGGGCGTCCCGGGCGGCAAGGGTCCGCTTGCTGCCGTCCAGCACGTGCCAGGGGACGGTCTTGCCGGTCTTGTCCATGAAGGATTCATAGGCGTCCTTGAAGGCCTTGTACTCCCGGTGCTGCCACAGATCTTCCTGCGTGACGCGCCACTCGGTCTCATAGCTCTCCCGCAGGGCGCTCATGCGCTTGTGCTGCTCGGACTGGCTGATATCCAGGAAGAGCTTGAGCACCAGATAGCCGCCGTCCCGCAGCTGCCGTTCAAACTCGTTGACGGCGCGGACGCGCTTTTTGTATTCGTCCCTGGTGATGTCCCGGTGCAGGATCTTGCGCACGCAGTCCTCCATCCAGCCGGAGTCATAGAACATGATCTTGCCGTTTTCCGGGATGGCCTTGGCGTAGGGGTAGAGGAAGGGATAGCGGGTCTCCGCCTCTGGGGTGATGACCGGGGAGACCACGTTGTAGTTTCTGGGGTCGATCTCGCTGATGAGCTCGTTGATGAGACTGCCTTTGCCGGCGGCGGACCAGCCCTCCACCAGCACGATGATGGGCAGCTTCTTTTCACGGACCTCCTGCTGCCGGGCGGCGAGCCGCTCCCGCAGGGCCTTGACCTCCGCCTTCAAAAGAGCGGACTCGTCTTTCTTCGCGGTGCTTTCTTCTTTTTTCATGGTGGATCTTTCCTTCCTTGAGAAGATTTGTATCATCATCCGACCGGGGAAATCTGTTCACAGGTACTTTGTTATTTTACGATACCGCATCCGCAAAGTCAACAAAAAGCGTGGGCGCCTTGCGGCCGATCCTATGGAAATTTGATAAAAAAAGAGCGGGAGAGAAGCTCCCGCTCTTTTGTGTGATGCAATCAATAGATCACACCGTATTTTGCCGCCAGGGGGGCGAGGGCGCTCTCATCCAGCGGTCCGTCGTACAGGGCTCTGCCCTGGTAGAGGCGCAGGGCCTGCTCCAGAAGCTCCGCGTCCGCGCAGCGCAGGCACAGGGGCTTGGTGATCAGATACTGGCAGGCGGCAAAGTCCTCCAGCTCGTCGGGACTTGTGAGCTCCAGCGTCAGCACCGGGGCGTCGGATTCCAGCGCGTCCTCCAGCGCATCCTCCAGCTCCGGCGTGACGGGCAGGGCCTCGCCCACCGGCACGTCCGGCGGCAGGAAGAAGAGGGCCTTCTCGGTGGCGCAGGGGAGCAGCTCCGCATGCTGCGGCGCAGGGGGCAGCAGGGTCAGATCCTCCGCCTGATCCCGCAGGGCGCGGATATGCTCCGCCGTGGTACCGCAGCAGCCGCCGAACAGACAGACCCCGGCCGCCGCCATCTCCCGCAGATGGGCGGTGAAGGCCTCCGGCGGGCAGCTGTACACGGTCTCGTCCCCGACGATCTCGGGCACGCCCGCATTGGGCTTGGCGATCAGCGGCACCCGGGCGATCTCCCGCAGGCGCGTAAGCTGTGCTGCCATCTTGTCGGGGCCCACGGAGCAGTTGAGGCCGAAGGCGTCGATGCCCATGCCCTGCATGATCTGCAGCAGGGCGGTCACGTCGGAGCCGGAGAGGGTCCGACCGTTTTCATCACAGGTGAAGGAGACGAAGACCGGCTTGTCGCTGACGCTCTTGACCGCCAGCACCGCGGCCCGGGCTTCCGCCAGGGTCATCATGGTCTCCACCACGAAGAGATCCACCCCGGCCTCCTCCAGGGCGGCCGCCTGCTCGGTGTAAATATCCACCAGCTCCTCAAAGCTCGTATCCCCCAGCGGGTAGAGAAACAGCCCCGTGGGTGCGATATCGCCCGCCACCCAGGCTTTGCCGTTTGCTGCCTGTCTGCTCAGCGCGGCAAGGCGGCGGTTAAAGTCCGCCACCCGGTTGAAAATGCCGTGGGCCTCCAGCTTGGTGCGGTTGGCCCCAAAGGTGGGGGTATAGAGCACCTGGCTCCCGGCGGCAAGATAGCCCCGCTGGATTTCCAGGATCGCCTCCGGGTGCTCCAGCGTCCAGAGCTCGGCGCAGTCGCTGCCGGTGAAGCCGCGCTTTTGCAGCTCGGTCCCGGTGGCGCCGTCCAGAATCAGGGGATAGCGCAGTTCCATTCCTCGTCTTCCTCCTCATAGAAGTATAGTTGCTCGGTGTATTCCATGTTGAAGTCCGCGTCGCCGGAGAGCTCAATGTACCGGCAGGCGCGCTGAATCGCAGAGAGTTTTTCCCGGGCCGCCGGGTCCAACAGCGCAAGGCGCGCCCCGGCCAGGGAAGTGTTGCCCAGAACCCGGCATTTTCCCTGCAGCGTCGGGGGCAGCATGCCGATCTGCACCGCGCTTTCCACATGCAAAGAGTTGCCGAAGCCTCCGGCCAGGGAGATAGAGTCGATCTCCTCCGCGCCCAGGCCGCTCTTTTTCAGCAGCACCCGAATGCCCGCGGCCACCGCCGCTTTGGCCAGCTGCAGCTGCCGCACGTCGGAGGCGGTGAGGAAAACCCGGCGATCCTCCGTCAGGTAAAACACGCCGTTGCCCCTCTCGTCCTCGCCCAAAAAGCGGGCGTATTCCGCCGGGGCGTCCTCCGGCCCCAACAGCAGGCCGCCGCCGGTGATGAGCCGCTTTTCGCATAAGACCGCCAGCAGGTCGATCAGACCCGAGCCGCAGATGCCCTTGGCTTCGACGCCGCCGATGACCTCAAATTCCGGCGCCGCGCCCGTCCAGCGCACCCGGCAGACGGCACCGGGAAGCCCCGGCATGCCGCAGGAGATACCGGCCCCCTCAAAGGCGGGGCCGGAGGCCACCGCGCAGCAGAGAAAGCCGTCCCTGCCGCCGAGAGCCATCTCGCCGTTGGTGCCGATGTCCAGAAACAGGTGCTGACCCGGCTGCTCCGCAAGGCCGCTTGCCAGCAGGCCAGCCGTGATGTCGCCGCCCACATAGCCCGCCACGCAGGGGGCATAGGTGAGACCGGGCTCAAGAGGTCCGTCCGCGAAAAGCGTGGGCGGGGTAAAGGGCGCCAGGGCGATGGGGGAGGGATCCAACCCCGCGTAGAGATGCTGCATGACGGTGTTGCCCGCTACAAACAGCTCTTTCAGATCCTGCGGCCGGGCACCCAGCTGCCGCAGCAGATCCGCGGTTTGTCCCCGGAGAAGCGCCCGCAGGGTCGCGGCGCCGTCCGGGTGCTCCATGCAGTACTGGGCCCTGCTGATCACGTCCGCCCCGTAGGCGGCCAGGGCGCTCCATGCTGCGGCAAGTCCGCGGCTCTCGCCGCTCTGGAGATCGAAAAGCTCCAGCACCGCCGTGGTGGTGCCGAGATCGAGGGCCGCGCCCAGTCCCGTCCGGCCGGAGCGCACAGCGGAACCCGTGCCCGCAGAGCCCACAATGGCGCCGCCGCGCTGCGTCTCCGGGGTGACCGCGCAGTCGCTGTCCACCATGGTCCGGCAGGCGAGGACCGTTTGTTCCGCGCCGTCCTTCTGCAGCTGCACGCGGCATTTGCCGCAGCGGCCCTGCCCGCCGCAGGGGGCGGGAACCGGGACGCCGGCCCGCCGCAGGACCGCCAGCAGGGTTTCGCCGGAACATGCCTCCGCTTCGCGTGTTTCACCGCCGAAGCGGATCAAAATCTTGTACACTTTTTTCGCCCGACCGCGGTTGACACCGCGTCCTTCCTGCAATATAATCAGTAAAACCTACCGTGCACATATTATTATCTGAAGGCGCTTTTGTCAAGGAGGGAGCGGGCAATGGACCTGGTGAAAATGGCGCTGGAGATCGGCTTTTCCCACGCCGCGCCCCTGAACACCGCGGCGCTGGTCGCCCGGCCCGAGGTGCGGGACATGTGCGCCAGCGGGCGCTGTCAGCGCTACGGCAAAAGCTGGAGCTGCCCGCCCGCCTGCGGCAGTCTGGCTGCGTGTCAGGCGCGGATGCGGGCCTACACCGGCGGCGTGCTGGTGCAGACCACGGCGCAGCTTGCGGACGACTTCGACTATGAGAGCATGACACGGGCGCAGGAGGAGCACAAGAAGAACTTCTTCACCCTCGCACGGCAGACGCGCCTGCTGCTGCCGGACTGTTTACCCCTGACGGCGGGCTCCTGCACCATTTGCCGCAGCTGCACCTGTCCGGAAAGACCCTGCCGCTTCCCACAGAAAATGCTCTCGTCCATGGAGGCCTACGGCCTTTTGGTCAGCGAGGTCTGCGCGGCCTCCGGCCTTGCCTACTACTACGGCCCCGGGACGCTGACATACAGCGCCTGTATTCTGACAAAGGAGAGTTGATCCCATGACGCCGAAAGAAATCTTCCTGGAAATGCTCATGCCCGACGGCAGACCCGAACGCCAGCTCAAGCAGTATGAGGCGCTGCACCTGGTGCTGGCCGATCCCATCAACCGCTATCTGCGGGGCAACCGGGTCAAGGGGAGCGTCAGCAAGGACCGCTGGGGCACCACCATCCTCTTTCCCGAGGACGCGCCCGGGGCCACCCCGCACATCACCGCCCAGGACAAGGTATGTCCCGACGTGACGCGTTGGCGGGAGTTTGCCCACGCGCCGGATCTGGCCTCAAACTGCGCCGAGGGCTGGGCCGAGTGCGCCCGCCAGGCCCGGGAGACCGCCGGCGATCAGCGCCTGGTCTGCGGCTTCATGGGTACGGGCATCTTTGAGCAGACCCATTTTCTCATGGGCTTTGAGGACACCCTCACCGGCTTTTACGAGCACCCGCGGGAGATGCACGAGCTTATCGACTACATCACCGAATACCGCCTGCAGTATGTGAAGATGCTCATCGACGGCCTCAAGCCCGACGCCATCTTTTCTCACGACGACTGGGGCACCAAGAAGGCGCTGTTCATGAAGCCGGAGATGTGGCGGGAGTTCTACAAGGAGCCCTATCGCCGCTTCTACGGCTATATCCGGGACCGGGGCTGCATCGCCATCCACCACGCGGACTCCTATCTGGTCCCCATCGTGGAGGATATGGTGGAGGTCGGAATCCAGTGCTGGCAGGGGGTACTGCCGGAAAACGACATCCCCGCCCTGCAGAAACAGCTCAAGGGCCGCATGATCCTGATGGGCGGCATCGGCGCCGCCATCGACCGGCCGGACTCCACCGAGGAGGAGATCCGCCCCTACGTGCGGAACGCGCTGCAGACCTGCTGTCCCGGCGGCCATTTCATCCCCTCCATCACCTACGGCATTATGGGAACGGTTTTCAAGCACGTGGATCCCTTCATCGACGACGAGATTGACCGCTACAACCTCGGCCTCCATCTGCCGGTTTACGATCTGCCTGCCGTTCCCCGCAGGCAGACGGCGCCGAAGGTTCAGGCAGCGGCAGAGCCGGTTTTGAGCCCGGAGGACGACGAGCTGCTCGCCTCCATGGCGGACGCGCTGCTGCACGGCCGGAAAAACCGGGTGGCCTCCCTCTGCGCCAAGGCGCTGGAGGCGGGCGCCGATCCCCAGCTCATCATTCGGAAGGGCCTGATCCCCGGCATGGACAAGCTGGGGGCGGAGTTCTCCGCGGGCCGGGCCTTTGTGCCGGAGATGCTGATGGGCGGCCGCTGCATGAACGCGGCGATGGAGCTCTTAAAGCCCCGCCTGGTCAGCGGCAGTACCCGCAGCGCGGGCCGGGTAGTGCTGGGCACCGTCCGGGGCGATCTGCACGACATCGGCAAGAACCTGGTGAAGATCATGATGGAGGGCACGGGCCTGGAGGTGGTGGACCTGGGCGTGGACGTGGCGCCGGAGGATTTTGTGCACACCGCCATCGAGCGGGACTGTGGCCTCATCGCCTGCTCGTCCCTGCTGACCACCGCCATGAACGAGATGCGCAGCGTGGTGAAGCTGGCCGACGAGGCTGGTATCCGCGGCAGAGTCAAGATCATGGTGGGCGGCGCCCCCATCACCCAGAGCTTCTGCGACGAGATCGGCGCCGACGCCTACACCGCGGACGCGGCGGAGGCCGCCCGTGTGGCCGTCAGTCTCTTGGCATAAAAAACAGGTGACAAGCGCCGCATTCTGCGGTATACTGAACACGGTTACTATTTCAATTTTATCATCGCCTGCTCCGCCCGCGGAAGGCGGAACACGGAATCGGGTGAAAAGCCCGGCGAGTCGGTCACTGTGAAGCCCCGCACAGACGGGGATCAGTCAGATACGTGGGAGCAGGCGGTGCCTCTGCCGGAACCGGAGGCACGCATCCACAGACGCGGAGCGCGCGTCTGCCTTTGGCGTGCCGGTTTGCGGCGCGTCTTTTTTTGTTGTTGGAGGGAAAACACATGGTCCATTTTGTGGGCGCGGGTCCCGGGGCGCCGGATCTCATCAGCCTGCGGGGCGCGCGGCTTCTGCGGGAGGCCGGGCAGGTGATTTACGCCGGCAGTCTGGTCAACCCCGCCCTGCTGAAAGACTGCCGGGCGGACTGCCGCATCCTGGACAGCGCCCATATGACGCTGGAGGAGGTTGTGGCGGCCATCCTCTCCGCCGAGGCGGCGGGGCTTGACACCGTCCGCCTGCACACCGGGGACCCCAGCATCTACGGCGCCATCCGGGAGCAGATGGAGGAGCTGGAAAAACACGGGGTGGACTACGACGTGACCCCCGGCGTCTCCAGCTTCTGCGCCGCCGCGGCGGCCCTGGGGGCAGAATACACCCTGCCCGGGGTGAGCCAGTCCCTGATTCTGACCCGCATGGCCGGGCGCACCCCGGTGCCCGAGAAGGAGAACATGGCCTTTATGGCGGCCCACGGCTGCTCCATGGCGCTGTTCCTCTCGGCGGGCATGGCGGAGAAATTGCAGGCCCAGCTTCTGGCGGGGGCCTATACGCCGGAGACCCCGGCCGCCATCGTGTATAAGGCCAGCTGGCCGGAGGAGCAGATCTTCCGCTGCACCGTGGGGACCCTGGCCGCCTGCTGCGCGGAGCATCAGATCACAAAAACCGCGCTGCTGCTGGTGGGGGACTTTCTGGGCCCCCTGCGGGAGCGGAGCAAGCTCTATGACCCCGGCTTTACCACCGGGTATCGAAAGGGGACGGACGAGAAATGAGCGTGACCCTCATCGGCTGCGGCTGCGGGATGGAGAGCCTGACGGTGGAAGCCGCCGTGGCCGTCGAGCAGGCGGAACTGCTGATCGGCGCTGATCGGCTGCTTGCCCCCTGGCAGGGGACAAAGCCCTGTCTGGAGGCGGTGCGCGCGCAGGATATCGCCGCCATGATCGAGAACCATTCGGAGAAAGAGATCTGCGTCCTCTTCAGCGGGGACAGCGGGTTTTATTCCGGGGCGCGCCTGCTGCTGCCCCTTTTGCGGGAGGAGCCCGCGCTGCTGCCGGGCGTCTCCAGCCTGCAGCTCTTTGCCGCGCGGCTGAAGGAACCTTGGCAGAGCTGGCGGCTGTGCTCGGCCCACGGGGTTTCCTGCGACCCGGTTTACGCCGTCTGCGGGGGACGCCCCGTGTTCTTCCTCACCGGGGGTGAGACCGGCCCCGCGGCTCTCTGCCGAAAGCTGACGGAAGCGGGTTTGGGTTTCCTTAAAATCGCGGTGGGGGAGAATCTGGGCGGCGAGGAGGAGCGTGTCCGCCGCGTGACAGCCGCCGAGGCGAAGGATGAGAGCTTTGCCCCTCTGAGCGTCATGCTGGCCGAGGCCGCGCCCAGAATGGCCCCGCGCGCGCCAGGCCTGCCGGACGACTGCTTTGAGCGGGCGGAGAAGGTCCCCATGACCAAGCAGGAGATCCGCGCGGCGGCGCTGGCAAAGCTTGCCGTCGGGCCGGAGGATGCCTGCTGGGACGTGGGCGCGGGCACCGGCAGCGTGGGCATCGAGCTTGCCCTGCAGGCCAAGACGGTCTGGGCCGTGGAGAGAAACGAGGCGGCCCTTGCCGTTGCGGAGGGGAACCGGAAAAAGCTGGGCGCCTGGAATCTGCGCCTGGTCGCCGGCACAGCGCCGGAGGCGCTGCGGGCTCTGCCCGCGCCGGACGCGGTCTTCGTGGGCGGCAGCGGCGGCAAGCTGCGGGAGATCCTTGTGTGCGTGCACGCGGCCAACCCCGCGGCCCGGATCTGCGTCTCCGCCATCGCGCTGGAGACCCTGCAGATCGCCCTCTCGGCGCTGAAAGAGCTGGGTTATGAGACGGAGATCTGCCAGATCGGGGTCAGCCGCGGCCGGAGCGCCGGGGAGCTGACGCTGATGCTGGCTCAGAACCCGGTCTGGCTGATCACGGGAAAGAGACCATGAGACAGCTTCTGATCACCGCCATGCACAGCGGCGCGGGGAAAACCGTGGTGAGCTGCGCCCTGCTTGCGGCGCTGCAAAAACGTGGCCATGCCCTCTCCGCCTTCAAGTGCGGGCCGGACTATATCGACCCCATGTTCCACAGCCGGGTGCTTGGCGTGCCCTGCCGGAACCTGGATCTGTTCCTGCAGGGGGAAAAAGGCGTCCTGCGTACCCTGGGGCGCGGAGAAGGAGACCTTGCCCTCCTGGAGGGGGCCATGGGCTACTATGACGGCGTGGGCGGCACGGAGCGCGCCAGCGCCTATGAGATCGCCCGCCTGACCAATACCCCGGCCCTGCTGGTACTGCGCCCGGGCGGCAGCGCGCTGACGCTGGCGGCTCAGGTGCGGGGGATGCAGAGCTTCCGGGCCGAGAGCGGCATCAAAGCCCTGCTGCTGGCAAACTGCCCGGAGCGCATGGCCGCGTCCCTCCGGCCGATCCTGGAGCGGGAGACGGGGCTGCCGGTGCTGGGATTTCTGCCGCCTCTCAAAGCGGCGGAGTTTGACAGCCGCCACCTGGGTCTCATGACCGCGGCGGAGGTGACGGATTTCCGCGCGCGGATGGATGCGCTGGCCGAACAGGCAGAGAAGACCATTGATCTCGACAGGCTGCTGTGCTGTTTCAAAGAAGTTAACATAACAACAGAAACGCCATTTGTTCCTGCAACTCGCTGCCGCATCGCCGTCGCCCGGGACGAGGCCTTCTGCTTTTTCTACGCGGACAATCTGGACGCCCTGCGGGAGGCGGGGGCGGAGCTTGCGTTCTTCAGCCCCCTGCGCGATGCGGCGCTCCCCACGGGCACGGCGGGGCTTTATCTCCCCGGCGGCTACCCGGAGCTGCACGCAAAGGTGCTTTCGGAAAACACCGCCATGTTGGAGAGCATTGCCGCGGCAGTGACTGCGGGGATGCCCACGGTAGCCGAATGCGGCGGCTTTCTGTATCTCCAGCGGAGTCTGGAGGATGCAAAGGGCGGGGAGTACCCCATGTGCGGGGTCCTGCCCGGCCGGGGCTACCGCACGGAGCGGCTGCAGCGCTTTGGCTATCAGCTGCTGCGGGCGGAGGAGGATTCGCTTTTATTCCGCGCCGGGGAGACGATCCCCGCGCACGAGTTTCACTACTGGGACTGCAGCGAAAACGGAAACGCGCTGCGCTCCGAAAAACCGGATGGGAGAAGCTGGCCCTGCGCCTATGCGTCGAAAAGCTTGTATGCCGCCTTTCCGCATCTGCATTTCGGCGGGGCGGCGCCTATGGCCGCGCGCTTTGTGAGGGCCTGTGAAAACGATGGAAACAATGCATGAATTGCTGCAGAGCGTCCCGGCGCCGGATGAGGCGGCCCGGAAGCTCTCCCGGCGCCGCTGGGACTCGGTGGCAAAGCCGCTGGGGAGCCTCGGCCTGTTGGAAGCTGCGGTGACAAAGATCGCCGCCCTGCGGGGGGACGCGGACGTCAAACTGAAAAAAAGGACGCTGCTGGTCTTCTGCGCCGACAACGGCGTGGTGGTCCGGGGCGTCAGCCAGTGCGGCAGCGAAGTGACCGCCCATGTGGCCTGCGCCCTGGCCGAGGGGCGGAGCACTGTCAACGCCATGGCGCGGCCTGCAGACTGTCGCGTGATCCCGGTGGACGTGGGGATTCTGGATTTCCCCGGCCA
>JBGUNL010000042.1:0-6969 GCA_045117295.1 Candidatus Limivicinus sp. | reverse complement strand
ATGCAGGTCTCCGGCTTTGCCGCCGGCAAGTACGCCTTCGTGACCCAGGGCTCCTGGATCGGCGCTTCCCTGACCGCTCAGTACAAGGAACTCTATGACGCCGCCGGCAACTTCGAGTGCGGCATGATCCCCTATGCCTTCATCGAGGGCATCGACACCATCCTGACCAATCCTCCTTCACACTGGGCTGTCTACAAGGACGGCAACGTGGCCGATGCTGAGGCTTTCCTGGCCTGGCTCGCCGGCCCCGATGGCCAGCAGATCATGGTTCAGGAAGCCGGTCTGAACAGTCCCTTCAAGAGCTGCACCGTCGTCGCCAATGACCCCTTTGCTCCCACTGTCGCCGACTTCACCGCGCGCGGCAAGACCTCCGGCTGGCACTTCCTCGAGCAGCCCGCCGATATGGCTGAGAGCTACACCGGCGCCATCTTCCAGGATTACGCCATGGGCACCATCGACACCCAGGGCTTCATCGAAGACATGGTCGCCACCATCCCCGACGCTGTCAAGTAATCCGCGTCATCACAGGCTTTTTTGCAGGGGCGGCGCTTCGTCGCCGTCCCTGTTCCTTTCGGGAGAATTGCTACTGGAAAAGGAGCGTTCTGAAATATGAATGAAAACAACGCGAGTAAAAAGATCCTCTCGCTGTCGCTTCTGATTCTGGGCGCTGTCCTGTTGATTGCGGCTCTTTGGATGGACTTTTCCAAGACTTATCTCGTGATCAACATGGGCTCTGCCAAGATCGCGCTGCGTGGCCTGTTTCTGGTGCTGGGCGCTCTGCTGTGCCTGGCGGGTCTGTACTATGTTCCCACCATCCTGCACCACCGCGCCATCATCAACTTCATCTTCCTGTTCCCCCTGCTCTTCACCTTTGCCGTCACCGTCATCATCCCGATGTTTGTCGGTATTTTCTACTCCTTCACAGACTGGAACGGCGTTGCCTATTCCAAAGTGGTCGGCTTTTCCAATTACGCCGCCATGTTCAAGGAGCCCGCCTTCATCTGGTCGCTGCTGCTCACCATCCTGTTCGTGGTGATCAACATGATCCTGGTGAACCTGGTGGCCTTCCTGCTGGCCCTGCTCTGCACCACCAAGCTCAAGGGCGTGGGCTTCTTCCGGGCTGCCTACTTCCTGCCGAACCTGATCGGCGGCATCGTTCTGGGCTACGTCTGGCAGTTCGTTTTCTCCAACGTGCTCACAACCATGCTCAACTCGCCCCACTCCTGGCTGGCGAGTACCAACACCGCCTTTTTGGCGATCATCATCGTGTATGTCTGGCAATACGCCGGCTACATCATGTTGATTTACATCAACGGTCTGGCCACCGTCCCCAAGGACGTGCTGGAGGCCGCGCAGATCGACGGCGCCGATGCCATGAAGACCCTGTTCGAGATCAAGATCCCCATGATCGCCGCCACCTTCACCATCTGCACTTTCCTGACCCTGACCTCCGCCTTCAAGCAGTTCGACGTCAACCTGGCCTTGACCAACGGCGTCGGCACGGTCCGCGGCTTTATGGGATCCCGCCTGTCCAACGGCACCGAAATGATCGCCCTGAACATCTACAAAACCGCCTTTGCCAAAGACCAGTTTGGCTACGCCCAGGCGAAAGCCATCCTCTTCTTCATCATCCTGGCCTGCGTCTCGCTGGTTCAGGTGCGTATCTCCAACAAGAGGGAGGTCGAGATGTAATGAAAATGAAGAAATCCCGGGCCATTACGCTGACGGTCGTCGCCGTTTTGCTGGCCGCGTACATTCTCTTCCCGTTCTTCCTGGTGGTTCTCAACTCCTTCAAGACCCAGGCCGCCATCGTGCAGAATCCTATCTCCGCCGCCGGCGCCAGCTTCAAGCAGTTCACCACCAACCTGTCCTCGGTCATCAACAACAAGAACTTCGTGTTCTGGCGCGCCTTCGGCTCCTCCGCCATCGTCACCATCATCTCCCTGGTCCTGCTGGCCGTCTTCGGCGGCATGGCAGCCTGGGTCATCTGCCGCAACAAGACCAGGTGGTCCACCGCCATCTACATGGTGTTCATCTCCTCCATGATCATCCCCTTCCAGGTGGTTATGCTCCCGCTGATCGCCACCTTCCGTGAAGTGGGCAAGTTCGTGGGTCTGGGTATGAACGGCACTCTGCCGGGCCTGATCTTCGCCTACTGCGGCTTCGGCGGCGCCATGACGGTGTTCATCCTCACCGGTTTCATCAAGGGCATCCCCTATGAGCTGGAGGAGGCCGCCGCCATCGACGGCTGCTCTCCCGAGGGCACCTTCTTCCGCATCATCTTCCCGCTGCTCAAGCCCACGATCGTGACTGTCACGATCCTCAACGGCATGTGGATCTGGAACGACTACCTGCTCCCCTCCATTCTGCTGGGCCAGAACAACCCGAACAAGACCCTGCCCGTCGCGGTGCAGGCCTTCGTGGGCTCCTTTGTGAAGTCCTGGGACCTGATCCTGACGGCGGCGCTGCTCGCCATGGTTCCCATGATCGTAATCTTCCTGTTTGCGCAGAAGCACATCATGGACGGTATGGTGCAGGGCGCCATCAAGTAAAGTCAAGCGCGCAAACGTTTCGGGGCGCCGTGTCTGCGGCGCCCCGTTGCTCATTCTTTTTTCTCCCGGAGGGAAAGCCATGAGAATTTTTGATCACAACGGGCCCCTGATGATAGCCCTGGGGAAGCTGGCGGACATCGTGATCTGCAACCTGATGTTCATTCTCTTCTGCCTGCCCGTCTTTACCGTCGGCGCCTCCCTGACGGCGCTGTTTGCCTGCATGCAGGAGCTGGTTTATGATGAGGAAAAGGACGACGGTCTCATCTTCCGGGACTTCTGGCTGGCGTTTAAGCAGAACTTCAGGCAGGCCACCGGCATCTGGCTGATCTGCCTGCTGATCATCGCCTTCCTCGCCGCCTACTACTGGGTCGCCCGGAATCTGGCCGGGGCCTACGGCCGGGTCTACATGATCACCTTCTACTTTTTGGCGCTGATCTTTCTCTTCGGCTTTCTGTACCTCTTCCCGCTGCAGGCCCGGTACGAAAACTCGGTCAAGAACACCTTCCGCAACGCCTGGCTTCTCAGTGTGGGTGCCTTGCCCTGGACGCTGCTGAGCATCGCGCTCATCATCGCGGCCGTCTACATCAGCTTCTTCATGAACCCCACCGCGGTGGATGTGTTTACCTATCTCTGGGCGGTCTGCGGCTTCGGCCTGATCGCGTATCTGACCAGCTTCTTTTTCCGCAAGGCCTTCCAGAAGCTCAGCCCCGAGACCATGAAGCGCAAGACGCTCAAGCCCGCCGAGGGCGCCATCTTCATCGACGAGGAGCACCAGGAGCAGGATCTCATGGTGCAGGAGAGCAGCTTCTCCGATCCCAACTGGAACCGGCGGGAGGATATCCTGGGGGAGGACAGGCCCAAGCCCAGGCAGAAGCGCCGCCGCTGAACAGGCGCAAAAAGCGCGCTGCAGCAAGCGCGTCATTGCGAGACCAGTTCGCAAACTGGTCGTGGCAATCCGTTTTCCTCAGGAACAAAGAACGGATTCCCACACCGGTGACATCGGTCACCGGTTCGGAATGACGGTTTTTCGCTTGCTGCAGCGCGCTTTTCTGTTTTATGCCTCCGGGGTTTCGGCGATCACGCCCTGGATCTTCACCAGCTCCCGGGCCGGCGGGGTCAGCCGGTCGATGCTGGGGATCTCCCCGTCCACGTTCTCCACCAGCCAGTCCATTTTCAGGATCTGCAGCGGGGTCAGCACCTCGCCCTCCTGAATCCTGACCTCGCCCTTCTGGTCATAGACGGGCCCGTCGAAGGGGCGGAAGCCGCCGTCCGCGATCTGCTGCCGCAGCAGCTGCACCAGCCGCGCGGTCTCCGGGGGCACCCGCTCGCCCAGGCGCACGTCCACCACGCCCGCCTTCAGACCCCACCAGTAGTTGATGGTCTGGCCGGATTCGCTGGTGCTGTTGAGATCCGCCCAGGAGCCGTCCAGCACCGACTCAAAGATCTTCCGGTAGAAGTTGCCCCAGTTCCAGAAGGAGTTGGCCACGTTCACCTGCCTGCCGTCCACCCGCAGGAAGAGGCCCAGACTCTTCTGCCGCGCATCCCGGATCAGGCTGTCCTGGCCGGAGACCGCCGCCGCGCCGAAGCGGGCAAAGCGCCCGTCCGCGTCCGCGTCCTTGACAGAGGACCACTCCAGCAGGACCCGCGCCCGGGGATTGACCGTCCGCACCCCCAGCGCGAAGGCGTTGATGGAGGCGGGCGTGCTGTAAACCGGGTAGTCGCTGATATAGCCGATGACGTTGTTTTCGCTCATGGTGCCGGCGATGATACCGGTCAAAAATTTTGCCTCATACATCCTGGCGTAGTAGCAGCGCAGGATGGGGTGGCTCACGTTCAGGGAGCAGTTGAGAAACTTCATGTCCTGGTGGGCGGCCGCCGCCGTGAGGGTGGCGGGCAGAAGCCGCGGCGTGGTGGTGAACACCATGTCGTAGCCCTCTTCCTTCAGACCCCGGACGGTCTCGTCGAAGTCCTTCTCCAGCATGTTGAAGACGCTGCAGGTCTCCACCTGCCCCTCCAGAGCTTCCTGGGCGGTCAGGCGCCCCTGCTCGTGGGCGTAGGTCCAGAAGGAGGTATCCGGGTCCTTGTCGTGGAGGAAGGCCGCCCGCAGATCCCTGACGCCGGGGCGGACGATGCGGCTGATGATCCCCCGGGGGGCCTCCGCCGGGTCGGTGACCAGCACCGGACTGCTCTCGTTTTTCATGCTGTTGAGCTCCGGGAGGATGGCGGCCAGATCCGCCTTCAGCTCCGTGGGCGTGCGGCTCATCAAAGTGGGCAGCCCGAAGACCTGCAGATAGCGCAGCAGGGCCCCGTCCTGGGTCAGGGAACTGCTCAGCGGGGAAACCCGGTAGGCTTTGCGGAAGCGGTAGACCCCGGAGAAAAAGCTGCGCTGCCGGTCCTCATCCCAGGGGGTGCGGTCCTCCCCGCACAGCAGCTCCAGCAGCAGCGGGTAGCTGCCCAGGTGGGTCAGGTGGATATAGTTGATATGCGTGACCTTGTAGAAGTCCAGAAACTCATAGTAGACCTGGATCTCCGGGTCGTCGGATTTGGGCGGCAGCAGGCGCTTCACCTCGGCCCGGACCGTGGCCGCGCCGAAAAAGCGCAGCACGGAGACCCGCTTGTGCCCCTCCACCACATAGAAGCGGTTGAGGTATTCCACGGCGGTGATCGGGTCCCGGATACCCTCCTTCAGGTGGGAGGCGGCCAGGTGGGCCCACTTGGCCGCAAACTCGCTGTTCTCCTCCAGCAGCGGATAGAAGGAGGGGGAGAAGGCCTCCCGCCGGCCGGCGCTGCGGGTCCCCACCACCTGGTCGATATCCACGCGGATGCTGCCGAGATCCACTTCGCTGAGGCTGTTCAGGTTGGGCAGCATCTCCTCCAGCGCCGGGAGGAAGGGGTCCTCATCCCGTGCGCTTCTGATTTTCACTTCCTTGAGCCCGAGCTTTCGGGCCTGCTGATAGGTGATGTCAGCCATCGGATCACCCTTTTCCTTTCCTCGTGTTGGGGGTATATGATCCCACAGACGCAGAGCGGCTATGGGTTGCTTTGTCATGTTTTTCGGTTGCCGCGTCAGCGGCGAGAAAACGACTTGACATCTATAATATGGCATTTCTGCCGTTATTATATCATAGTCCCTGCGTCCGCGGCAAGGAGGGATTAATAGATCAAAAAAGTATCCGTTTATCAAAAAATTCAGGCTTGCCATCCGGGGACAAAGCTGGTATCTTTATAGTCAGAAAACGCGCACCCAGGTGCGCACAAAACGGGAGGAAAAAATATGGCTTCCATCAGCTTCAGAAACGTCACCAAGATCTATGACGGTGCCGATAAGCCCGTCGTCCCCAACCTCAACCTGGAGATTGCGGACAAGGAGTTCATCATCCTGGTCGGCCCCTCCGGCTGCGGCAAGTCCACCACTCTGCGCATGATCGCCGGTCTGGAAAGCATCTCCAGCGGCGAGCTGTACATCGGTGACCGCCTGGTCAACCAGGTGCCCCCGAAAGACCGTGACATCGCCATGGTGTTCCAGAACTACGCCCTGTATCCCCACATGAGCGTGTACAAGAACATCGCCTTCGGTCTGACCCTGCGCAACGTCCCCAAGGACGAGATCGACAAGCGCGTCCACGAGGCCGCCAAGATTCTCGACCTGGAGCACCTGCTGGAGCGCAAGCCCAAGGCGCTCTCCGGCGGCCAGAGACAGCGTGTGGCCCTGGGCCGCGCCATGGTCCGCAACCCGGCCGTCTTCCTGCTGGACGAGCCTCTGTCCAACCTGGACGCCAAGCTCCGTACCTCCATGCGCAGTGAGATCGCCCGCCTGCACCGCCGCCTGGACACCACCTTCGTCTACGTCACCCACGACCAGACCGAGGCCATGACCATGGGCGACCGTATCGTCGTCATGAAGGACGGCCTGATCCAGCAGTATGATACCCCGAAGGTGCTGTATGATACGCCGTGCAACCTCTTCGTCGCCGGCTTCATCGGCTCCCCCCAGATGAACTTCCTGGATGTCACCATCGTGGCCAAGGACGGCAAGCTCTTCGCCAAGCTCAACAACGACCTGCTGGAGATCCCCGCTTTCAAGCACGAGGCTCTCAAGCCCTACGTGGACAAAGAGGTCATCATGGGCCTGCGTCCCGAGGACTTCCTCCCCATCGCCCAGGCCAACGACACCAACGCCATCTCCGCCCAGGTGGACTTCTACGAACTGCTGGGCGCCGAAACCAACCTCTACATGTTCGTCGGCGACAAGAAGGTCATCGTGAAGGCCCCCTCCTATGTGGAGCGGCCCACCGAGGAGTTTATCCGCATTCCCGCCGAGATGGAGAGAGCTCACTTCTTCGACAAGGAGACCGAGCAGGCCATCGTTCACTGATGCAGTCCATCGCGGATCATCTGCATTCCATCACACTGGAGG